>JBBRPS010000582.1:0-6671 GCA_038227745.1 Gemmatales bacterium
AGCCGTTGCCGCTCCTCGTCCGTCAGGGTCACGAGGTACTTCTTGTTCATCGCGGAAATCCTTCTCTTGGGAAGGGAAGAGTCTCTTCCCAAGAGTAGGCCCCGCAGTCAACCTTTCAATAAAACATGGACAAGGCACTAGAGTAAATCGCAGCAAATCGGTCTGGCCGAGAGGTGACCTGATGAGCGAGTATCAGTATTACGAGTTCCTCGCCATCGACCGGCCGCTCAACGAGGCGGCCCTGAAACACGTCCGCTCCCTCTCGACCCGCGCCGACATCACGCCGACCAGCTTCGTGAACGTCTACCATTGAGGAGACTTCCGCGGCGACCCGAACAAGCTGGTGGAGAAGTACTACGACGCCTTCCTCCACCTCGCGAACTGGGGTTCTCGCCAGCTGATGCTGCGCGTGCCCTGTGCCCTGGTCGATGTCGAGGCGTTCAAGCCGTACTGCACGGACGACGGGCTGTCGCTGCGGGTCGCGGGCGAAAACGTGGTCCTGGACATTCGCGCGGACGAGGATGAGGGCGACGGCTGGGAGGAGGGCGAGGGCTGGCTGGCGTCCCTGGTCCCGCTGCGGGGAGAGTTGCTGGCGGGCGACCTCCGCCCGCTGTACCTCGCCTGGCTGTGCGGGATTCGTTACGCCGACAAGGACGACGACACGCCCGAACCGCCCGTGCCGCCGGGCCTGGGCAAGCTGTCGGCGGCGCAGAGTCGCCTGGTAGACTTCCTCCAGATCGACCCCGACCTCGTCGAGGTTGCGGGCCGGGCGGGGACCGGGGAGGCGCCGGCGGGGCCGTCGCGCGCGGAGATGACGGCGTGGCTCGCGGGCCTGCCGGGGGATGAGAAGGATGCCCTGCTGCTGCAGCTGATGGAGGGCGAAGGGGCCTACCTCGGCGTGCAGCTGCTGCGCCGCTTTCAACAGGATCGGCAGGGGAAGCGGAAGTCGTCCGGAGAGTCGGCGGAGGCCAGGGAGCCACGGCGGACGGTGGCGGAGTTGCTCGCCGCGGCCGGACGTCTGGAGGAGGAAAAGCGGCGCCGCAAGAAGGCGGCGGCGGAGCGGAAGGCCGCCGCGGAGGCCCGCAAGCGGGCGGAAGAGCGGACCAGGCACCTCGACGCCATCGCCCCGCGTGCCAGCGAGCTGTGGCAGGAAATCGCTCCGCTGATCGAGACGAAGCTGCCGAAGGAGTACGACCGGGCCGTGCAGATTCTCAAGGATTTGTGGGATCTGGCCGAGCGCTCCGGCAAGCGCGAGGAGACGGCGGCGCGGATCCGGGCGCTGCGGGAACAGCACGCGCGGAAGCGGACGTTGCTCCAGCGCCTGGACCGGGTCGGCCTGCCGAAGTGAGCGGATCCGCGCGCCCGCGGACAACCGTCCGCGGGCGGCGAAGGCCGGTCAGGTTCGCGCATTACTTCATGTACCACGGCTCGGCCGGCTGGGCCTTCTTCGCCCCTCCTTCCGGCGCGAACGCCACGTAGCCCAGCACGCCGAGGTAGGCGAGGAAGGCATAGAGCGGGAAGAAGTCGAACATGTAGGTAAACGCAACGACAATTCCGCCCAGGCACGCAGTCGCGATCACGTTCATCTGCTTCACGGAATGCACCTCCGAACGACAGGTGACGACGGTGTCAAACACCCCTCCGGAAACATAGGTCACGATTCGCGGATCGGGCAAATCGCGAAGTCGAAAAACGCCCGGGTGTCGCCCCTGTCAAGATACGCCGGGCGTGAACCGCAACAGGCACAACGCGGAGCCCCGTGGCCCACCGCCGTCCCGAATCCTCCGCATTCTCCGGGCGCGGAGGCGAATAACATTAATAACAGATACTTTTAGTATAATACTATTTCTGTTTGAAAACCACGCCGCTTCGCGGCGAGGAGGTAAAACCGTAAAAGAGCGAAGAAGTTACGGGGTCCTCACGCCGAGACGAACGACCACGCGGAAGCCGAAGATGAGGTCGCGGTAGCCGGGGTCGATCCTGAGGCGCTGGGCCGAGCGGCAACCGATGCCGTTGTCGTCCCACGACCCGCCGCGCAGCACACGGCAGTTCTCGGAACTCGATTTGGGACCTTGAGGATCTTCAATAGGGCTATTCCTGTAGTAGTCCTTGTCATACCAGTCCTGGCACCACTCCCAGGCATTGCCGTGCATGTCATATAGCCCCAGGCGGTTCGGCTCGTACGAACCCACTCGACAGGTACGGCTCAGGCCTTTGCCTTTGGTGCCACCGCCGTATGGATTTTCCGCCCCGAAGTTGGCCTGCCCGAAGGAGAGTGAAGAGCTAGGCTTGAGGAAGTGGAAAGGCGCCGGGGAAGAAACAGGCCCTCCCCGACAAGTGTATTCCCATTCCGCCTCGGTCGGCAAATGGTACACCCGTTCAGCCTTTTGCTCTTTTGTTAGCGCAGACAGCCGCTTGCAGAACTCCACGGCGTCCTCCCAGCTCACCTGCTCCACGGGGAACTCGCCGGTGTCCAGGCCCGCCACCTTTTCCTTGCCGCCTCTCTCTGCCGAGAAGTAACTGGGGTTCTTGCCCATGACCTCCCGATACTGGGCCTGCGTCACCTCATAGACACCCATGTAGAACGGCTTCGTGATCTCCACGTCGTGCTCCTCCTCATTGCCCTTCCCATACAGGTCGCGCCCCTGTTCGGTCGCGGGCGAACCCATGCGGAACTTGCCTTTCGGGATGAGCTTCAGTTTCATACCGATCGAGTTCGTGATCTCCGGCTCCAGGGCTGGCACGGGCGGCGCCTTCGCACGTGGTCCGGCCGAAGCTGGAGCGAACTGCGGGGGTTCCCACCAGCGCCCGGAGGTTCCCGGTGCTGGTTTCACCGTTGGGGCGCTGGGCTCAAACCGCGGGACCGGCCGGGCTGTCCCCCCGCCGCCGAGCAACCCATCGACCTGCTTCTGCTGGGCAGCCGACAGCGGTGCCACCTGCCCGTCGTCCACCAGGTCTTTCAGCAAGGGGACATCGTTGAGAGGGGCCTGCGCTGCCAGAGCCACGTGACCTGCCAGGGCGCGCACCGTCGGGTCGGGGTGCTTCCACAACTCACGTAGCAGGGCGGAGCTGCCGGGCTCCTCAAAGTCAGCCTGGCGGAACAGCAGGTTGTCGCCGTTGTCGTAGCGGGTCCACAGCGCCGCGCCGCCGATGGCCAGGCAGCGCAGCGCCGTGTAGATCGCCAGGTGCGAGAAACGGTCCACTTCGAGGCTGTAGATGCTGTCGCGCTGCCGCTGCGGATGCTGGAAGCTCGCGTGGCCGAGTTCCCCCGAAGGGCTCTGCGCCAGAGTCGGCACCCACATGCCGTCGTAGTCGATCAGGCGCAGCCCCAGCTTGTCGTCCCCACGGGGCACCAGCAGTACGTTGCCGTGCTGCAAGTCTGCGTGGGCGATCCGTGCCTCGCGGAGTTGCCTGGCGAGGGACACCCACATCTGCGCCAACTTCTGCAGTAACTGTGGCTTATCCAGATGATCCTGGATAAAGGTGTTGAGAGTAAACCCCTCGACCCAGCGCATCTTCAGAACGGGATACCATGCCCCGCGGATGCGGATACCCCGGTCGAGGTACTGGAACTGCACCGCGAAGGGCAGGTTGGCCTGCTGCAGGTGCGTACTGATCGCCTGATAGCGCTGCTGGAGGCCGTCCACCCGGCGGGTGAAGCACTTGACCGCCCAGCTTTGCCCGCCATCGTGCGCCCGCACCTCGTAGACGTCAGCGAAGTTGCCGGAGCGGGGCATGGGCAGGCCCAGCGGGTTCAGGGCCGGCGTGCCCCGGCGCAGGTCGGGATCCTCAAAGCACAGGTCGGGACTTTGGATCGCCTCGTTGTAGTCCGTCCCTTGCGGCCAGAAGTCCATGGGCGTGCTCCTCCAGGATGTCAGGTTTCTCTTCCGAAGCCGATGGCCAGCAAGGTCACGTCGTCGTTGCGCAGGCCGCCGGCGTTTCGTAAGTCGTTGACCAAAGCCGCGAACGCCTGCGCGGGGACGGGGTCGGCGAGCACCGCTTCCAGACTCTCCCAGGGGCGGAAGCCGCCCTCGTCCCGCTCCAGGAACCACTGAGCCAGTGCGTCGGTCATCAGCCAGAACCGATCCCCGTCGCACCAGTCCCCGCTCGTCCAGATCTCCCTCTCCCGTAGGCCCCGCGCCGCCGGCGTGCGCGAGCCGACCAGCCACGGCGTCGTACTGAAGTCCTGGGAGCGCTTGACGGGGAAAGCTCGGTACAGCCGCCCTTGCCGCACCTGGAACAGGCAGCTGTCGCCGACCGCCACCGCCCGCCACCGGCGCCTGCCGAACGGCCAGTTCGCCGGCGTCACGACCACGCCCAGGAAAGTGGCAAAGGCACCCTGCTCCACCTTGGTCTCGGCGTACCAGGGCAGCGGCCGGCCCTCGATCTCGGCCGCCCAGCACTGCTGGAGCGGCGGGAGCCAGGCCGCCCACGGTCCCGGTTGCTTCACCGCCGCCTGCACGAAGCCTTCCGCCAGGAGCTGCGCCCAGCGCCGGGCGAAGGCGCTCTCCGAGGCGCCGTCCGCGATGGCAAACCGGCCGCGGCCGACGTCCGCCGCAGCAGCGTCCTCGTACTCCTCGGCCGCGTTGCCGTCCTTGGGCAAGGAGAACGTCTGTACCTGGAGCTGCAGGATGCCGGGCATTGTTCACCGCAGGTTGCGGGCATCGACGCGCGTGCCGATGTCGAGGAAGCGGATGACGGACACGAGGTCGGCGTTGAAGACGAAGCCTCGGGTGGTCTCCGTAACGGAGAAGCCCTCACGCTGGGCGGTCCCGCGCACCGGCGGCGGCAGGACACTGGACATGCGGAACAACCGTTGGGCGAACTGATCGGGCAAGCCGATTTCGCTGTCGGGGAATTCAATGGCACGGGCGCTGAGCGACGACAGGTGGAGGTTGAAGAGCAGGAGGTTGCCGTCCTCGCTCTCCAGCTCACGCAGGTCGTGGGCGATGGGCTCGGGGTCGCCGTCGGTGGCATCGCCGTCGGTGATGTTGACCACCAGCGGCGGGTAACAAAACGGCGAGATGGCCAGGAAGCCCTTGAGGACATCGACCGCGAGTGCCAGTGCGGTACACATGGGGGTGGCCCCGTCCGCGACCGGGTCGAACCACACCGGGAATCGGCTGACCTGATCCACCAGCCCGCCTGCGCCGTCCTCGACCTTGCGTGTCCGTGTCTCGACGCGCAGCGGGTGGTTGGCCGCCTCACTGATCGGGACAAGCATCTTGCCGGCCAGGCCACCCCCGAACGCCGGGGCGATCCGGTTGGAGCCGTAACCGAGGACGCCGACGTGGTAGTAGTCGCGGACGCCCTCGGCCTTGGCGCACCGAAGCACGAGGGTCTGCAACAGCCGATTGACCGCGTCGGCAACGCCGTCCGCCTTCTTCCTGCGCGAGTCCCCGCCGAAGGGGTCCGCCATGGACCCCGACTGGTCGATCAGGAACAGGAAGCACGACGGGTTCGTCCGGCTAATTTCCGCCCGGTACGGCATGACGGCGCTCCCGGAAAGGGACGAGGGCGGAGGAGCGGCAGCCTCCGAGATCGCATACGGATGACAGATTCAGCAGGAATTGACGAATTGTAGGCAAGGAGTCGCCACGGCGGGCGCAACCCCCGGCTCATTCGGCGCGCCGCAGCTGGATGCTCTTCCCCTTCGCGTCCGTCAGGGTCAGCTGCTTCGCCGTGACGGCGTAGGTCAACTTCTCCGTCGGGTTGTACTCGGCGACCTTGTCGGCGGGCACGTTCCCGCCGGCGAGTTTCTCCAGGAGCGGGGTGTAGTTCGCCTTGATCTCCAACTCCGTGTCACTGAGGCTGCGGTACTTGATGTCGAGATTCCTGCCCGGCTGCAGGCCGAAGTCGGCGTAGACGGCGAGGGGCTTCGCGAACGCAAAATCCTTGAGCGCGGCCATGTTCCCGCTCAGATGCACCTTGCCGTCGCCGGTGAGTTCGATCACGCACTTTTTGCCGGCCCCCGTGGATTCCCATTCCCCGGGCAACAGTTTGTTGGTCCCGGCACCACACGCCCCCAGGGGGAGGACGAGACACGTCAGGAGCAGCAGGTGAGCGGACCGTCGGTTCATGACTCTCTCCCTCATCGCGGGGGCACAGGACTCACGGCATGGGGGACCCGGCCCCCTATTTCGCGCCCGGGAGGAACGCCAGCCCAGGCCTCATTCACGCCGGGGAGTCATACTTCGTCTCCGGTCCGCCGTCCAGGGTCCTTTGGAGTTCCTGGCGGACGCGCTCCTCGACCTGCGGCGCGACGGCTGCCAGGACGTACTCCACCACCTCGGCGCGCCGCGGCGGGGGCACCGCCATCTCGTCGGCGAGGCGGCGCACAAGCTCGCGCAGGCCCTCTATATTCCCCCCTGCGCCGCCAGGGTCGGGTTTGCCGGGGTCCCGGCTGGCGTCATCGACAAATTCGGGGAACATACGGCACCGGACGTTTTCGCCTATTGGGAGCATAAGGAGATCACCCCAACACGAGAGGTTGCTGGGCGAGCATGGCGTTATTGTACCAGAACTGAAGCCAGTACAGGCCCGCCTCTGGGAATTCGATATTGCGGATGCGGAAGGGTAGGCCAACCATCTCTAAGGCGAGCGGCGGGTGCTGGTTTCCCCCCTCTCCCCCGAGTTCGGGGGGAGAGGGCGCAGTCGCGTTGCGACTGCGG
>JBBRPS010000583.1:0-6669 GCA_038227745.1 Gemmatales bacterium
ACGCCCCTCAACGCGGCCCTGGACGAGGTGAAAGCGGCGCGCGGGCTGCAGGTCCCTGAAACCACCGAGCAACGCGCCTGGCTGGAACGTCACGCCCGGTCGATCGCGCCCCCGCCGCAACCCGCATAAGATTATTCCCATGCCGGAATCCCCCCAATACCTCGACCCCCTGACGCTCGCCCGGGTCAGCAGCCTCGAACTGCAGGCCCGCCTTGTCGTCGAGGGCTACCTGTCGGGGATGCACAAGAGCCCTTACCACGGCTTCTCCGTCGAGTTCGCCCAGCACCGCGAGTACGTCCCCGGCGACGACATCAAGCACATCGACTGGAAGGTCTACGGCCGCACCGGCCGCTTCTACCTCAAGCAATACGAGGAGGAAACGAACCTCGTCTGCTGGCTGCTGCTCGACGTCAGTGAGTCGATGCGCTACGGCTCCAAGGAGGTGACGAAGTACGACTACGCCTGCATGGCGGCGGCCGGCCTGGCGTACCTCGTGCTGCAGCAGTCCGACAGCGTCGCGCTGGTCACCTTCGACGACCAGATCCGCACGTTCCTCAAGCCGTCGAGCCAGCCGTCGCACCTCAAGGAGATGGTTCACGTCATGAACCAGACGGCGGCGCGCGAGAAGACGGCGATGGCGCCGATCTTCCACGACCTCGCCGACCGCATCAACCGCCGCGCCCTGATCTTCGTCATCAGCGACGTCTTCGACGACGTCGAGCAGGTGCTGATGGGCTTCAAGCACCTGCGCCACCGCCGCCACGAGGTCATCCTCTGGCACATCCTCGACAACGCCGAACTGACGTTCCCGTTCCAGGACTCGACGCTGTTCCGCGGCCTCGAGGGCTACCCGGAACTGCTGACCGATCCGCGCTCGCTGCGCAAGAGCTACCTGGAGCAGGTCAACGAGTTCATCACGCAGCTGCAGCACGGCTGCCGCGACCAGAAAATCGACTACGTGCAGATGCGCACCGACACGCCGCTCAGCGTGGCCCTGTCGAGTTACCTGGCGCACCGACTGACCATGAGGAAGTAAGGCACGCAAGCCCACCCGTGGCACCGGGTGGGTCCGGGAGTGGAACTCATGCAGGCCGCCATTGCCTCTTTCGTTGTTCCTTTCGCCTTCCTCGGCCTCTGGGGTACGCTGTCCGTTGGGGCGGCGGCCGTCTCCATCCCGATCATCATTCACCTGCTCAACCGCCGCCGCTTCCGCATTGTCGTGTGGGCCGCCATGCGCTTCCTCCTCAATGCCCAGAAGCAGAACACCAGGCGGATGCGCATCGAACAGCTCCTCCTGCTGCTCGTCCGCTGTTCGCTTGTCCTATTCATCGTCCTGGCGATGGCCAGCGTCACGCCCTGGGCCGAGGCCATCTGGAACAAGCTCTGGCCCGACGGCGCCTCGCACATGCGACACCGCAGCACGCGCATCCACAAGATCATCGTCCTCGACGGCTCGCTGAGCATGGCCGTCAAGGCCGACGGCGGCAAGACCCTCTTCGAGCGCGGCCGCGACCTCGCCCTGCAAATCGTCCGCGAGTCGGCGCCCGGCGACGGCCTCAGCGTGGCCCTCATGAAGGACGTGCCCTCCTGGGTCGTCGGCGAGCCGGCGCTGGATGGCGCGCGCGTCGCCCGCGAAGTCGAGGGCCTGCGGCAAGCGCACGGCAACGCCAACGTCGCCGCGACGCTCAACATGGTCGCCGCCAAGCTCGCCGAGTCGGGCAAGCGCTTCGACGCCCGCGAGGTCTACTTCATCACCGACATGCAGCGCAGCACCTGGTTGAGCGGCCAGGGGCAGGAGGGCGCCAGGCCGGCGGGGAAAGAGGCGCGCGAGAAGGGCATCATCGAGGAGATCCGCAAGAGTGCCCAGACGATCTTCGTGGACGTCGGCCGCGATGGCGTCACCAACGTCGCGGTCACGAACGTCGCCCTCGGCGACAGCCTCATCACCGTCGGCGCCGGCGTCCCCGTGATGGCGACCGTCCACAACTTCGGCCCCGATCCCCGGACCAAGCTGACCGTCGAATTGCTCGTCGGCCGCGCCCGCGAGAAGGCCGACGACCCGCCCTTCGCCCTGCGCAGCGTCGCCCAGGAGTTGGTCGATGTGAAGCCGGGCAATTTTACGAACGTCCCCTTCGTCCACCAGTTCGTCGAGCCGGGCACCTACGCCGTCCAGGTCCGCGTCGAGGAGGACGACCTGCCCGTGGATGACGCCCGCACCGTCATCGTCACCGTGCGCGACAAGATCCCGACGCTGTTGGTCAACGGCAAGCCCTCCGTGGACCGCAACGAGAAGGCGACCGAGTACCTGCGCATCGCCCTCCGCCCGAACATCCCCGGGGCGCCCCGGGAGCTGACCTTGCCGATCAAGCCGAAGGTCTTCAGCGTCTCGCAGTTCGCCGACACGAACGAGAGCAAGCTGGCCGACTACGACTGCATTTACTTGTGCGACGTGAGCCGCCTCACCCCGGCCGACGTCCGCCGCCTGGAGACGCACCTGCGCCGCGGCGGCGGCCTGGTCGTCGCGCTGGGCGACCGCACCGCCGAGCATCTCGAAGGCTACAACCGCCTGCTGTACAAGAACGGCCAGGGCCTGCTGCCCGCCCGCCTCCTCAGCGTCGAGCAGGGCACGCGCGATTACCATTTCACCCTGACCGCCGACCAGGACGCCTTCAGCCAGGCGCCGCTCAAGGCGTTCGCCGACGACGACAACCGCGCCACCCTGACCCGGCCGCGCTTCCACCGCTACGTCCGCGCCGAGCCGGCCGCTGACGCCCACGTCCGCAAGATCCTCTGGTTCGCTGCCGAGGCGCAGTCGGACAAGGTGAAGCTCGGCAAGGACGTGCCGACCGGCGACCCCGCCATCCTGGAGTGGAACCCGCCGCTGCCGGCCGCGGAGCGCGCCCGCGCCCGCGCCGACCGACAGGAAGGCGCCGAGGGCCGCGGCCCGGCCGGGCCGTCGCGCTACCGCGGCAAGGTGATCCTCGTCACCACGACCCTCAACATGGACTGGAACAGCTGGCCCGGCTCGCCGAGCTTCCTGCCCATGATGCAGGAGCTGTTCCGCGTCGCCGTCTCGGGCCGGCTGCGCGAGCGCTCCGCCACCGTCGGCACCGCCCTGGAGGAGTATCTGCAGGCAGGGGCCGCCGACCTCGACGGCCATCTGTACGTCCCCGGCGTCAAGGACCCGGTGCGGGCGCGCATCCGCGGCGCCGAGGACGCGACCGTGTTCCGCTGGGTCGATACCGACCTGAGCGGCGTCTACCGTCTCACCGTCGGCGCCGACCCGCGCGACTACCTGTTCGCCGTCAACGTCCCGGCCGCCGGCTCCGACCAGCGGCCCAGCGAGAGCGACCTGGCCCGCGTCAACAAGGAACGACTGCAGACCGCCTACCCGTCGTGGGACTTTCAGATTGTCACCCAGGTCGGCGACGTCCGCCATGCCGACGCCCCCGCCGCGGAAGACACCGAGGCGACCCCCGGCAACATCGGCCCGACCATCGCCCATTATCTGCTGCTCGCGGTCCTGGTGCTGCTGCTGACCGAGGTGGTGCTGGCCTGGGGGTTCGGTCATCACACCGCGGTCGCCGGCGCTTCCGGCCCGCCGAAGACCGGCCTGCTCTGGCCCGGCGTCATCGGCGCCGTCGCCCTGGCCGTCTTCGGACTCATCGCCTTCTCGCTGATCCACGCCGCCAACACCGGCGACTTCCTCGGCTATCTCGGCGACGACTTCCGCGGCCTGGTCGAGAGCTGGCTCGGCATCCCGCCGCCCGCCCCCGGCGAGGGCACGCGCTGGCGCCTCGAATGGACGCCGTACCTGCGCGACGCCGCCCACGACCCGTGGCTGGCCGGCGGCATCGCCCTCGCCGCCCTCGCCCTCGTCGCCGGCATCTACTACGTCGAGCCGCGCACCGCGGGCGGGCCGTACAAGTTCCTGCTCGGCGGCCTGCGCCTGTTCCTGGTCCTGCTGACGCTGGCCGTGCTGCTGCCGCAGCTCCAGCTGCGCTTCGAGCGCCAGGGCTGGCCCGACGTGGTGCTGCTGATCGACGACACGCGCAGCATGGGCGTGCCCGACTTCTACCGCGAGGAGGCCGTCCAGAAGAAGGCGGACAGCCTCGCCGAGCTCATCAAGAAGGAGACGCAGGAACGGCTGCCCGCGCGGATCGAGGCCCTCAAGGCGAAGCGCGACGAGAGGCAGAAGGCCGGCGCGAAGGCGGAGGCCGACAAGCTGACCGCCCTGGTACAGCGCCTGGAGAGCCAGCTCGCCGAGATCACCTCGCCCAACTGGCGGCCGTCGCGGCTGCAGCTCACGCAGGCCCTGCTCGGCCGCGAGGACCCCGACTGGATCAAGAGCCTGCTGTCGCGTCGCAAGATGAAGGTCCATATCTTCCACCTCGACACCCAGGGGCGGCTGGTGAAGCTCAAGGACGCCCTGGGGGCCGCGGCGGGCGAGATCACCGACGCCACCGACCCGGCCCTGCAAACGCGGGCGCGGCAGGCGATTGCGGACCTGCAGCCGAGCGGCCACGACAGCCGGCTGGGGACGGCGGTGCGCCAGGTGCTCGACTACTACCGCGGCGCCTCGCTGACGGCGGTCATCATGCTCACCGATGGCGTCACCACGAAGGACGAGTCGCTGGGCCAGGTGGCCGAGTACGCCGGCCAGCGCGGCGTGCCGCTGTTCTTCGTCGGCGTCGGCGACGACCACGAGGTGCGCGATCTCAAGCTGCACGACCTGCAGGTCGAGGACACGGTCTACGTCCACGACCGCGGCATCTTCGAGGCGCGGCTGACCGGCCGTGGCTACAAGGACCTCAAGGTGCCGGTCGTCCTCAAGGTCAAGGAAAAGGACGGCAAGGAGAAGGAACTGATGCGCGAGACGGTCCACGTGGACGCGCGCGGCAACCCGGTCAAGGTGCAGTTCAAGTACCAGTTCAACGAGCCCGGCGAAAGGCTGTACATCGTCGAGGTCGAGATGCCGAAGACGGAGCGCGGCGACAAGGCGCCGAACCCGGCCGACCTGCGCCTGCAGCGGAGTGTCTTCGTGCAGGAGAGCAAGCTCATCAAGGTGCTCTACATTGAGGGCACGCCGCGCTGGGAGTGGCGGCACATAAAGACCTTGCTGGAGCGCGAAAGTCCGGACAAGAAGCGTCAGAAGAGCATCGAGTTGAAGGTGCTGCTGACCGACGCGGACGACAATTTCCCGCAGCAGGACCGCACCGCCATCGCCGACTTCCCGGCGACGAAGGAGGAGCTGAACAGCTACGACGTCGTCATCCTGGGCGACGTCGATCCGCGCGGGCGGAAGCTGGGCGAGGGGCGGCTGCGCGACCTGGCGGACTTCGTGCGCGAGCGCGGCGGCGGCCTGCTGATGATCGCCGGCCCCGAGTTCAGCCCGCACGCCTACCGGGGCACCGCTCTGGCCGACGTGCTGCCGGTCGAGCCGACGGTGCAGCCGGCCGAACCGGAGGAGCGCACCGAAGGCTTCCGCATGGATCTGACGCCGGTCGGCCGCCGCCACCCGAGCTTCCGCTTCAGCTCGAACGACGCGGAGAACCTGGCGATCTGGGAGCGGCTGGCGCCGATGTACTGGTGGTCGGAGGGCTACCGCATCAAGCCGCTGGCCGAGGTGCTGGCGACCCACCCGCGGCGCAAGGCGGAGGTCAGGGGCAAGGGGCCGGTGGAGGGCCACCCGCTGGCGGTGCAGCAGTTCGTCGGCGCCGGCCGCTGCATGTTCTTCGGCTTCGACGAGACGTGGCGCTGGCACTTCCGCGAGGACGTGAAGCACTTCAACCACTTCTGGCTGCAGACGGTGCGCTACCTGTCGCGCAGCCGGGCGAGCCGCACCACGGTGCGCCTGGACCGGCAGACGCCGTACCGCGTCGGCGAGCCGATCAAGGTCACGGTGCAGTTCCCCGACAGCACCGTGCCCGGCCAGAAGGCCGAGAAGAAGGAGAAGATCGACGTCAAGGTGCTGGTCGAGCACAAGCCGGCGGCCGGGCAGGAGGGCGGCGAGACGGAAATCCAGACGATGCAGCTCGCCAAGGTGGGTGGTAGCTGGAACACCTACGAGGGGTTGCTGGTGCGGACGCGCGAGGGCAAGTACCGCTTCCTGCTGACGACCCCGGACGTCAGCAGGCAGCAGCCGAGCGGCGAGAAGCCGAGCGCCGAGGGGATCGTGGTGCAGCCGCCGGGCGAGCTGGACCGGCTGCGCATGAACGTCGAGGAGCTGAAGCAGGCGGCGGAGGCGACGGAAGGCAAGTTCTACACGCTGGAGACGGCGGACCAGGTGCTGGACGAGTTGCCGAGCGGGGTGCGGATCGTGCTGAACACGCCGCGGCCGCCGCAGGCGCTGTGGAACCACCTGCTGCTGTTCCTGGTAGTGTTGGGGTTGCTGGCGTCGGAATGGATTTTGCGGAAGCGCAAGCACCTGTTATAGTTGACGTGGGTGATCGGTCATTAGAGGGACGCCCGGGGTTCCGGGATACCAACGTGCGTGCCGCCCACCCGCCCGGGGTTCCGAAGACTCCACCCCGGGCTCTATTCGCAATGAAGCGCGTTGTTTTCTCGAATAGAGCCCGGGGTGGAGTCTTCGTAACCCCGGGCGTCCCGACCGGAACCCCGGGCGTCCCGACCGGAACCCCGGGCGTCCCGACCGGAACCCCGGGCGTC
>JBBRPS010000584.1:0-6660 GCA_038227745.1 Gemmatales bacterium
GTACAGGTTGACCGCAAGGCCAATGCGGGGGACCGCGTGCCGCGAGGTGCGTTGGCCAATGCTTGAGCTGTATGCGTCGAAAGGCGCCCGTACAGTTCTTGGGGGGCGGGGAGGCAGCAATGCCTCCCCGCTACCCGACCTCTGCTCGTCGGGCACTTGTCGTGTCTGATGACAGATCCATGTCCTTTGGGAAGGAGTTGCTTCGATGTTCAAGGTCATGTGCTATGTAGTGGTGGCCATGTGCCTCACCGCCAGCGCGGTGCTGGCCGACTCGCTCTACGGCACCATCAGGTACAAGGACGGGTCGAAGGACAAGGGTGTCTCGGCCATCACCACGAGTTGGAACAGCGAGCGCGGCAAGAACGACGGTAACGGCAACTACAAGCTCGACTTCAAGGGAAAGGTTGGGAAGACGATTACCGTCTACGTCAACGGCAAGACGTACACTACGATCAAGGTGAAGGGCGACACCAGGCTCAACATCACCATTCCCGAATGAACGGGCATTGGGCGGATATCGGCGACATTCAAGGTTTCCGCGCCGAACCAGCCGTTGCAGCAGACGGGGCCGGCATCACGGCTTTCCGAGACGTGAGGTCCACTCAGCCGGCCCCGCTGCTGAACTTGGTCGTTCGGCGGCTTGGCATGCGGGGCAAACTGGTGAAAGTCCTGGTCGCTCAAACTATCTTGACGTTGGCGTTCCCATCTGCCGTACGTCTGCCGGGCGACACCGCGGGGTGTTGACAAATGGGATTTGGACGGAGTTACTCAAGAATGGCCCGGTCTTTCAAACACAGATTATGCTGGCTGAGGGCATTCTTGCCGTGGGGATCAAGCGAACAAGCGGAGAAAAGAGCTATACTCGAATCTTGAAATACCTGGTGGAATAAACCAGGTTTGGAAAAAAGTGGGGCCGAGATTTGTGAGGAGGACTGGTGATGCGACGAGCTGCTCTGTCGTGGATGCTGGTGTTTGCCGTGTTTCTGGTTACGGCAACAGATGTGAATGCTGGAGGGGGGAAACGTTACCCCCTCGACAGGAAGCTAAGCAAGGACGAACTTTGGGCTATGTCCAAGAAAGTGTTCCCACCCGATTTGCCCAAGTATTCCTTTGGGAAACTTGCGGCATTCAGTTCGGTGATTTGGACAAATCATGTCTTCCACTTGGCAGGGAAGACGCTCACCGAGGACGAGTTTCAGGCAATGGCCTGTTTCTGCGTCCATAATTACTTTCAGCCGGGAGGAAGGTGGAATCACCATCCCTATTCCATAGATTTGACAAAGCTGAACATGGATCGCGATTTCGAGCAAGCGGTAAACGGGCGAATGGCTTTGTACAACGACATAATGGATTTTTTGATCAAGCAGCGGAAGCTTTTCGATGAGGTCAAACACAAAGTTTACCAGCAATATTGTGATCCAAAGGAGATTAAAGAGGAACAGCACCCGTGTACAGCCGATACATTGGTTAAAGAGCTGGAGAGATACCGAAAACACGGCGCTTTGGCGAATAACCGCCCAGAGCTTCCACCTGAAGAGATCCTCCCCGGTAACAAACAGTTCGTGCGATACGCACTCTCGAATTACCGCGTGAAGGTGGGCGAAGATTTCAAGGCGGGGGACAAAATTTGTAACCCTGGCTCCATCTTGTTCTGGAAAGGAACAATCACCAAGGTCAATGGGGACCGTTACCAGGTGCGAATTGATTATCACAACGATCTTGGCCCGATCCGGTCAAAGTACCGCCGCAACACTGAAGTGTCTCTTTTGAGGGAAGAATTTGTCCGGTTAACGCGCGAAAGTATTCGGTCGTTAATCGGAGGACGTCTCGGCCGCTAGACAAGGTGGGAGCGGGAAGGGCCAACAGGCGGGCATTTACTATCCCGGATCGCCCCTGTTGGCCCTTCCCGCTCCCTCTGGCCCGGCAAAATGGCTGCAACTCGGATCATACGGAGTAATGGAGTCGTATCATTCGAGTACCCCCTGGTATGTTGGTTTTCCTCCGAGGAAGAACTTCACCGTATCGGTGGCAGCGGGGATGACATCTTGATCGGCGGCGCCGGCCGCGACCTGCTCATCGGCGGCACCGGCAACGACATCCTCATCGCCGGCAGCGGACAGGACATCCTCATCGGCGGGACCACGAGGTACGACGCGAATGACGCGGCCCTGCAAACCGTCATGAAGGAGTGGACCTCCAGGCACGACTACACCACCCGCGTCAAGAACATCCTCGGGGTGACGACGGAGCAGGGCAACGCGGGGTTCGCCACCCGCCTCAACGCCAATTACTTCCCGAACAGCGGCACGGTCCAGGACGACGGCAGCACGGACATCGAGTCCGGCGGCGGTGGCTGGGACTGGTTCTTCGCCAACACCGATTGCAGCGACGCCGGGCACGATGTCGTCGTTGATGCCACGCGGCACGAGGTCGTCACGAATATCGACTTCGACGCCTAAATAGCTCCACGGAAGGGGGAAAGCGGAGTCGGGGTGGCATGCTTTCGCGGCCCCCGCAGTCGCCGGTCGCCGGGAACTGTGCCAGACGAGGTGGGGCCGCGAAAGCATGCCACCCAGCCGCCCTGGCTCCGTATCCCACGGGCCTCTGGAGACACAGGCCGCGGGCCTGCGGAACGCCCACCCCAGGCCCGCGGCGGAACGCGGCCGCGGCGAAGTCGGTGCTGCTCAAGGTCGCGGCCCCGTGAGAGGCGCAAAGGGGGCTGAAAAAGGAGCCGCATCACAATAATACGATTGACGGATTCGTATTCGTTGCGATGCGGCCCCTTCCCGCGCGCTGGCCCATCAGGCTGGTGCCAACCGCCCACAGCGCTTATAGTGGCGTTGTCGAGGAAGTCTCAAAATCGGAGAAGCAGCATGACAGCCGTAACCAGCCTCACCAGGCCACGCTCTCAACCGCCGGAGCGCGTTCAGGACGAGCCGCTCTACGAGATCATCGACGGACAGCGCGTGGAGTTGCCCCCCATGAGTATTCTGGCCAGCAGAGTCGCTTCGCGGCTGTTCGCACGTCTTGCACAGTACCTGCTCGGGGACCCCCGGGGGGAAGCCTTGACGGATACGCTGGTTCGTTTGCCGCTGCCGGTGGACCGCAATCGTCGTCCGGATCTGGCGTTCGTGTCGGCGGAGCGCATCGCGCAGGCGCCCCCGCAACCGGGCTCCGACAATGCCTGGAACATTGCCCCCGAGTTGATGGTCGAGGTGGTCAGCCCCCACGATCTCGCCGAAGAGATCATGGAGCGCCTCGGCGAATACTGGGCCGCAGGGGCCAAGCTGGTCTGGATCGTGTATCCCACGCAGCGGCTCGTCTACGTGTACGAGTCGCTGCGGCAGGTACGCATTCTCGGGGAAGCGGACGAGCTAGACGGTGGCGTCGTGCTCCCGAGTTTGCGCATTCCCATCGCACCCCTCTTTCCGGGGTAGAACATCTTGACCAGTCTCTTTCCCCGCTCGCTTACGCCGGCACGGAAGCAGGTCAGGCTTGCCAACCTGACGCCGTGGCCCTGTCAGGCTGCAGGGGGCGAAAATCGGGACACGCATCTTTGCGCTCTTTTGTAGCGCCGCAGCCGAGGTCCTGGAGAACGGTGTCGCCGCCACGCCGTGCGCTGGGCGCGATAGGGCGGCCCAAGTTAGCGGCCGGCGCCCGCCCCCACGGTGTCGGTAAGCCCGGTGAACCCCGGCCCCCCCGCTGCAACATAACCGTGGCTCGCCCCGGAGACCTCGGGACTCACCCAGAAGGCGTACAGTTTGCCGTTGGTCAGGTGGAAGCGGAACTGGACCGCCTTGCCCGCCAGCCGCGCCAGGTCCGCCGCCCCCCGCCACGTCACCCGCTGCGCCGTCCGGTCGCCGCGCACCGGCTCACAGTTCGCCGCGCTGAACGGCGCCAGCACCTTGCCGCGCTCGTCGAGTACCTCGACCCGCAACGCGCCGGCCGGTGCGTCCACGTTGACGAACAGGTGCCGGCCGCGGAACGTCACCGGCCGCGTGGTCAGCGCCCCCGCCGCGGCGCCCGCGTCCAGCGACGTGAAGCCGTCGCGGCGCAGTACCGCCAGCGACGTGACGTGCCCGTCGCCGCGGCCGCTGCAGTAGAAGTACAGCCGGTCGCCGACCACCAGGCAGCAGCCGCCCGCCGACTGCACGTTGCCGTAGTTCCAGTCGCCCTTGCGCTCCGAAATGGGGATAAAACCGCGGCGGTCGGGTCGCGTCCAACTCCAGCCGTCGCGGCTGTAGCCGACGCACACCTCGTTCGGCTTCTCCCGCCCCGCGAACTGCCCGCGCCAGATCGTGAACAGCCCCAGCAGGATGCTTTCGTACGCGATGCCGTCGAGGTTGTACAACTCCGGCGTGACCTTGTAATCCGGGCGCGGCGGGTCGAGCCGGTCGGAGCCGCACCACATGAACGGCGCCGAGTTCGGCCCCCACTGGGCGCCCTTGACCACGTCGCCGCGCGCCTCCCAGTAGCGGCGCCGGCGCGGCCGCCCCCACCCGTGCCGCAGGCTGTAGACCCAGACGCCGCGGAACGGGTTGTAGAACACCGTGCTCCGGTCGCCGCACGCCCCCGTTGGCGCGGGTTCGCCCCAGTGGATGCCGTCCGCCGAGAAGTGAACCCACAGGCACCACGACTTCAGCTTCGGCCTGCTGTAGGAGCGGAACATCTTGTAGCGCTTTTTGGGGTCTTTCTCCGTCAGGTCGAGCCAGACCGTGCTGGAGTCGCGCGGGCTCGTCTGCACGAGGTTCGTCCCCTTGCGGACGTCGAGCTTCGGCTTGTCCCACGTCAGGCCATCGTTCGAGACGGCATAGGCGGTGCCGCCCTTCGCCAGATACCACATCTTGAAGGCGCGGTCGCGCGGGTCGTACCAGACGCCGTCGCTGAAGACCATGCCGCCGGTGAGGACCGGGTTGCGGGCGTGGTACGTCGGCCGATGGTGCGTCCGCGTCAGGGTCGTGTGCGCGATGAGGAAGTCATCGACGAAGAGTTGCCGCCCGACGTCGATGGGGATGATGGCCGGCGGCGCGGTCAGGTACGTGGGGGTGGCTGGCTCGCGGGGGACGTCGGCGATGCGCGGCGGCCAGGGCGACGGCAGACGGATGCCGTTGTACAGGACCTCGCCGCCTGCCGCCTGCCGGCCGAGCGCAGCGGTCCCGTGTGCGGCCAGACCGGCGGCGCCGAGCAGGCCCGTGCGGAGGAAGTGCCGGCGATCGAAGCGCGACTGCATGACGTGTGTCCCCCTGAATAAGTCTCGTTCTCCGGCTCCAGCCTAGCAGCGCGACGCCAGGGGGGAAAGCACCAACTGCCCGCCGCGATTGGCGGATCGACCGAGTTGGGACTGGCGTCGCGGGGGGCGCCTCGCATAAAATAGTCCCAATCCACCGCGCTGCCGTCGGCGGGCGCGCAGGGGCCATTATCACACCTCAGGAGAACGGTCATGTTCGGCTTTCACAACAAGCCCAGGGGCTGGTCCAGCAGGCTGCGGCCGCGCCCCGTCACGCGCCTCGAGGAACTCGAGCCGCGCACCCTCCTCACGGTCTCCGCACCGGGGAATGTCCTCTTTCCTCTGGACCGCGCGGCCCTCGAAGTCACGGTCCGGGTGGCCCGCACCACCATCATCCTGATCATCCCCGAGGCGTCGCTGGCGCTCACCCTCCAGGTGCCCGGCGTCACGGCGCGGCCGACCTCCGCCCCAACGACCCCGGGCGCCGCCACGTCCCCGTTCGCCCCGAACTTCACGCCGCTGACTGCCGCGCCCCCCGCCGTGGACAGCAACCTCTCCGGCATCAACGCCATCCGCAGCGTTACCATCAACCAGGGCCGCCTCGTCATCGTCTTCGTCGCCGCGCGACCCACGACCGCCCTGCCGTTTGCGAGCGTCGCCGGCTCTCTCGGCGCCCAGGCGGCGGACGAGTCGCTGGTGGACATCCTCTTCGCCCGGTCGATCCCCGGCACGCCGTTCACCGTGCCCGCCAGCAACTACCTGGCCCCCGTGCGGCAGACGGGCGTCACCACGCCGGTCATCGGCGGCGTCGGCGAGGGCCTTCCCGAAGACGACATCCTCTCCCGCCTGGAAATCTGGAACTGGGACGCCGCCCCGGCCGCCGACCGCCAGGCCGTCCCGCCGGTCCAGGGGCAGGCCGCGCCGCCCGCCGCCGACCTCGCTGTCGCCGCGGCGCCGCAGACCGCCGTGCCGGCGCCGGAACCGGGCGCGCCTGCCTGGGCGGGAGCGTGTGCCGCCTGCTTCGCCGAGGGCGTGGTGACCAGCGCTCTCGCCGCGGATTGGGTGATGGCACCCGCCGCCGACGGTGCGCACCCGCTGCCCGACTTCGCCTCGGCCGCCGTCGGCATGGTCGCCATGCTGGGCGGCGTCGCCTGGGCGCCCGAGACGCGGCGCGACCTCGACCAGGGCCGCCGCCGGCGCCTGGCCCTGCGCACGCCGCGCTAATGCAGAAACAAGGGACCTTTTGTTGGAGTCCCGCCTTCAGGCGGTGGCAGCCCTCAACCGCCTGAAGGCGGGATTCCAACAAGAGGTCCGTTGCTCCTCCACTACACACACCGAAGCACGATCGGGGGCGGCGGCCCGAGGGAGCGGGCTGGCGTCGCTTATCCCGCCCCTTCAGCGGGCGCGACCGTCGCCCGCAGTCAGAAAGCCCA
>JBBRPS010000585.1:0-6655 GCA_038227745.1 Gemmatales bacterium
CCACCCCGGGCTTTATTCGAGCAGACAAGCGCCTTCTTGGCGAATAAAGCCCGGGGTGGAGTCTTCGGAACCCCGGGCGTCTTGGCGACTAAAGCCCGGGGTGGAGTCTTCGGAACCCCGGGCGTTCCCGACAACCGAGTTCCCATGGCCCCCGAGAAATACGACCTGATCGTCATCGGCTCCGGCCCCGCCGGCGAGAAGGGCGCCGCCAAGGCCGCCTACTTCGGCAAGCGCGTCGCCATCATCGAGAAGGAGGCCGTCCTCGGCGGCGCCGCCGCCAACACCGGCACCATCCCGTCCAAGACGCTCCGCGAAACCGCCCTCTTCCTCTCCAGCTTCCGCCAGCGCGAACTCTACGGCCTGCGCTTCACCTTCAAGGAGAAGGTCACCGTCCGCGACTTCCTCGCCCGCGAGCGCCTCGTCCGCGAGCACGAGCGTGCCCGCGTCCACGAGAACCTCAAACGCCACCACATCATCACCTACACCGGCACCGCCTCCTTCATCGACGCGCACACCGTCGCCGTCAAGGCGCCGCGCTGCCCGCCCTTTCCCATCCAGGGCGACGTGATCCTGCTCGCCACCGGCTCCTACCCGTACCGGCCGCTGACGAAAACGGGCGAGCCGATCTTCCCGTTCCACGACCCGCGCGTCCACGACTCCGACACGATCCTCACCCTGCACGAGATCCCGCAGTCGATGCTCGTCGTCGGCGGCGGCGTCATCGGCGGCGAGTACGCCTGCACCTTCGCCGCCCTCGGCGTCAAGGTCACGCTCGTCGAGAAGCGCGAGCGCCTGCTGGAATTCCTCGACGAGGAGCTGGCCGAGGCGCTGCGGGCGCACATGGCCGGCACCGGCATCCACTTCCTGATGCCCGACGATGTGGTGCAGGTGACGGCGGGCGAGCAGCTGCAGGTGCGGCTGCGCTCGGGGGCGGCGCTGGCGGTGGACGCTATCCTGGTCTCGTCCGGGCGGTGCGGCAACACCGAGGGCGTGGGCGTGGAGAAGGTCGGCGTGAAGACCGACGAGCGCGGTCGGGTGCTGGTCAACGAGCAGTACCAGACGAGCGTGCCGCACATCATCGCGGCGGGCGACGTGATCGGCAACCCGGCGCTGGCCTCGACGTCGATGGAGCAGGCGCGGCTGGCGGTGGCGCGGGCGTTCAACCTCGACGGCGGCGACTTCAAGGTGCCGATCCTGCCCTACGGCATCTACACGATCCCCGAGTGCTCGATGGCCGGCGAGACCGAGGATTCGCTGCAGAAAAAGAAGGTCGCCTACGTCGCCGGCAAGGCGCTGTACGCCAACAACGCGCGCGGGCAGATCATCGGCGACAGCAGCGGCTTCCTGAAGCTGCTGTTCCGCCGCGAGGACATGAAACTGGTGGGCGTCCACGTGATCGGCGAGCAGGCGGCCGAACTGGTCCACGTCGGCCTGACGGCGATGATGGTGAACGCGGACGTGCAGCTGTTCATTCAGACGTGCTACAACTACCCGACGCTGACGGAACTGTACAAGTACGCCGCGTACGACGCACTGGGCAAGGCGGCGCGGTGACAGGCCGCAAGCCCACCCGCCGCGGCGGGTGGGCCTGGTACGTCCCTCTCTACGACGCCGCCGTGGCGACCGGCTGCCGCGCCTTCCCCTTGTCGAGCCGCACCCCGTTCGCGCCGGGCGCTGCCTCCGCCTTCAGGCGCTCCGCCTTGAGGTAGGCGTTCGGGTCGTGGTACAGCGCCCCCTCCGGCAGCCAGCGCCACAGCGGCCCCAGGTCCTTCTTCACCAGGTCGATGTAGAACCGCGGCAACTCCGCGCTCCGCTGCTCGAAGTACGGCCGGAACTGCGGATCCTCGTCCAGCCGCCGGCGGATCTCGCGATAATACTTGATCCGGCCGAAGCCCTCCGACGACACCGCCCGCACCACGTTCATCCAACGCGACGGGAACCCGCGCGTCCCCAGGAAACGCTTGCCGATCGTCCGCCACGAGAACGAGTAGCGCGTCAGGTCGATGATGCGGTCGTAGAACTCGGTCCAGCTGTAGTTCTTCGGCCGGACGTTCATCGCCTGGTTGTTGTTGAGGAAGTAGAAGGGGAAGTGCAGCACGCGGCCGGCCCGCTGGTACTCCAGGTTCAGCGGCGCCGCCTGCCCGAACGCCGACAGCAGCGAGTAGCCGGGGAACGCGCCCGGCGCCAGGTCCAGGAAGCGCTTCGTCAGCTCGAACGGCTCCGGCCCCTCGTCGGTGTCCAGGCCGAGGACGAAGTTCGTCTGGATGTACGGGATGTAGCGCAGGATCATGTTGACGTGGTCGGCCACTTGCCGGACCTTCTCCATGCCCTGCCGGGCGCCCGTCTTCGACTTGTTGCCCAGGCCGTACCACGACTCGACGCCGGGGAGGATGGCCTGGAAGCCGTTGCGCGCGAGCCGTTTGAGGTGCGGCTCGGACAACAGCGACAGGCTGCTCTCGGCGATCGAGTTGACGCTGCCGGGCGGCACCGCCTCCTCGATGGCGTCGAGGTAGTCGTCGAAGCGGACGCCGAAGTTCGGGTCGTGCCAACCGACGATCGGCCGCTTCATCTTCTTGACCAGGAAGCGCAGGTCCTCCTTGAGCACGTCGAACTCGAGGGCCTGGTACGGCACCTCGGAGTCGATGCAGAAGCTGCAGGTGTAGGGGCAGCCGAGGCTGCCGATCATCGGCACCATCTTGAGCAGGGGCGATTTGCGGATGACCGGCTCGATGAACTCCCAGCGGTCGCGGACGCCAGGCAGCGACGCGGGCTGCTGGCGGGCCGAGACGTGGCGGCCGAGCGGGCGGTGGCGGCTGCAGTCGGCCAGGACGTCATGGACCGTCGTGCGATCAGTGAAGCCGAAGACGTAGTCGAAGTAGCGCAGGGCGTCCTGCGGGTAGCAGCGGGCGTGCGGGCCGCCGAGGGCGGTGATGGCGCCGCGCGAGCGGAACAGGGCGCTCAGGGCGTAGGCGGTCTGGGCGGCCTCGGTGAAGGCGCTCATGAAGACGAGATCGACGTTGTCGGGCAGTTCTTTGAGGAGGTCCTCGAAGCCGGTGTAGCAGACGAAGGCGACGTCGTGGCCTTCCTGCCGGCACCAGACGCCGAGGATCTGGGGCATGATGCTGGCGAGGTTGGCGTTCATGACCCGGGCGAACCAGGCCCGCGTGGGGCCGCGCGAGACGATGTCAATGACGCCGATGCGGAGCTTCTTCATGCGCGAAGTCCTTCTGCGCCCGGAGTCCGAGCCTGCCGGGGCCTGGTCGTGACCCTTCCGCTGCCCCTTCACTGGGGGCGCACGTCCGCTGCGGGAATGTGCGCTCGGCAACGTCGCCTCCCGGGCCATACCGGAAGGGAGCGATGCGTCCCGGTACTCGGATTTCGGAACAGGCGCCTCCGCTGCGTGCTGGGGATTCTATGAATCCGCACGGCGCCTGCAATACGCGGCGCATGAAGGTATTCCTCCGGCACGAAAGGCCCTCACACAAGCCCGAAGCGCAAGCGAGGGATCCCCTCGCTTGCGCTCTTTGAAGTTGCGCTCGACGTTTGTTCAACGAGGTCAACGCCTTGATAGCATTGAGGTTGGGGCGAAAACATCCCCAATCCCAGGCCTCCCAACTTTCCGCCTGCCGCAGGCGTCGGCCTTGCGAAAAGGGCAGGATTTCCTGCCTTTCTCTCGCTTGAACAAATGTCGAGCGCAACTTCAAAGCTTGCGCTTCGGGCTTGTGTGACCAGCTTCCACGTTGGAGTAATATCACGGTCTGCAAAGGGGACGCATCTCGAATAATACGAATCGGTCAATCAGTATTATCGAGATGCGTCCCCTTTGCAGACCCCCTTTGCAGACCGAAATGCGTCCCCTTTGCAGACCGGAGGAGTATTCGAGCCGAAGAAATGATGGCGACTACTTCGTACGGGGACGTTCGCGGATGCCTAGAAGTGCCCGCGCCGCCGTGCGCACCCGGTCGGCCCAGCGGAGGGCCGCAACCGCCTGAACGCTTGCTGGCGCTGTTGCCGGGATAGCGCGTAGCGACGGCAAAGACGGAGAGAAAAAGCAGTCCGCGCCGCAAAGACCGCAGCGTCGGGTGATGGGGCACGAGCGCGGTCAGCAACAGATCGAAGTAGTGTGTCTTCGGCACCGGAAGTCCGAGTTCTTCCATCAGTAACCGTTCACCTGACTTCGGGGAACGGGCTTTTTCGCGCGGTCAAATCGCGCTTCTTAAGGCGATAGCGTGAGAAACCAGGCACGTTTTTCCGAACTACTGTCGGGCTCAGGCGATCAATTCGGCACACTTTCGGAATGCGGTGAACGGTTACCGTACAAATACTTCGTGGCCATCCCACGTGCGCGGGTGGCGGCACTGCGGGAGTTGTTGCGCCGAGTGTGTCACGAGTTCCAGCAGAAGTCTCTCTACCTGAGCGTGGCCGGTCACGTCGAGTTCGTTTCGGGAGAAAGCGATGCCGCAGACTAACCTCTACGTAGACCTCGACGGGCGTGAGATTTGCCTGGGCCACCTGGACGCGGAGGAGCGGAAACTGCTGGCCCGCATCCGCCGGCGAGCCCGGACTCATCCGGACTGGTGCGACTTTCGGAACTACTGGGGGCGCGCGCTGGCGGAGTTTTACGACGCGCGGCGGGCGCCCCGCAAGGTGTCGCGCGAGAGCGCCGTGTACCGCGTGGCGGAAGATCTGTGGAGTCGCCTGGGCATCGCCGCGGGCCTGGTCCGCCCCGACGACTACCGCTCCGAACTGGAAGCCTTGATCCGCGAGCAGTTCCCGTCGCGGCGCGCGTTCTGCGAGGCGACGGGCCTCGCCGAAGACGCGCTGAGCGCCTTCCTGGCGGGGCGGCAGGATCTGCCGCTGGAGAAGCTGAACGAGGCGCTGGAGCGGATCGGGTATCGCCTGCACATCATCCCTGCCCTGGAGCGAAAGAAAACCGGCTGAGTAGGCCAGGGCGTGCAGGGCCATCACACGGACGGGCGGGTTGTCATTGTCGAGCACGGGCAAGGCGATCATGGGCCAGGCCTCCGAATCGGTAGTTGATTTCTGGTCAAACGGCAATTACTTTGAGGAGAGGATGTCCGGCGTCAAGGAGAGCCGCCTCTCGTGGCCAGGAAACGGTTGCTGGAGTGTTCGTTCCTGATCCCCATCCGGCGGGACCGGAACCTGTCTGACGGCGGGGCGCACGCGCGCAAAGCCTGGAAGTGGCTGCACAGCCGCTTGCTCGACTTCGGGGGCGGCACGCGCGACCTGGAGCTGAAAGAGGGTTGGTATGCGGACCCCCGACACGGGCAAACGGGTGACGGATCGGTCACGTAACTACAGGGTGGCGCTGACACGCGAGGACCTCGGAGACTTGCGCGCTTTGCTGCGGGAAGCCTGCGCGGTTTTCGCGCAGAAGTGCATCTACTTGAGTGTCGCGGGGCACGTCGAGTTTGTGAAAGGGCCGAGCGATGAAACCGGCTGAAGTCTATGTGGATCTAGACGGACACGAGATCACGTTGACTGGCCTGGATCCGGCGGAGCGTCGCTTGGTGGCACGTCTGCGCCGGCGGGCGCGGACCCACCCGGACTGGACCGACTTCGACAACTACTGGATGCGCGCCCTGGTGGCGTTCTACGACGCCCGTGGAGTACACCGGTCTGCGGTGAAGAAGCGTGCCCCCTTCCGGATCGCGCAGGATCTGAGCGGCCGGCTGGGGATCGCCTCCGGTCTGGTCCGCCCGGACGACTACCGCTCCGAATTGGAAGACTTGATCCGCGGCAGTTCCCGTCGCGGCGCGCGTTCTGTGAGGCGACGGGCCTCGCCGAAGACGCACTGAGCGCCTTCCTGGCGGGGCGGCAAGATCTGCCGCTGGAGAAGCTGAACGAGGCGCTGGAGCGGATCGGGTATCGCCTGCACATCATCCCTGCCCTGGAGCGGAAGAAAACTGGCTGAGTAGGCCAGGGCGTGCAGGGGCATCACGCGGACGAGCGGGTGGTGAGCGTCCAAAAGCGGAAGAGGGATCATGAGCTGCCTCCTATGCGAGTCCAGGCAGCCGTCAAGCCCTCGTCGACCGTGACCGGGTCGGACAAGCGGAAGCGTCCCAGGACCGTGTTCCCCCGAACGAGGTGATCGACCCAGACGGGCAGGGAGTAGAACCCGCGGTCGTCGGGTGTGGTCGAGGCCGCGAGGGGAAAGGGAGGGGAAAGGGGACGCATCTAATTCCTATCCGAAAATAGATGCGTCCCCTTTTCGGAGCCGGGTAGCTGGTGGGGCCGTCCGCGGTGTAGGAGCGGTAGTACGAGGTCGCCAGCGCGTTGCCCGCGGCGTCCTTGACGACCGCGGTCTTCAGGTCGCCGGGGTTGCCGTTGGTGTCGCCGCTGCCGTAGTAGCTGTACGCCACCTGCCGCACCGTCGCCCAGCTGCCGCCGCCACTCGCGCGGCGCAGGGTGACGCCCGCGACCAGGCCGGCGTTCACGCCGCTGCCGACGTAGTCATACAGGGAGGACTCCGTCACCGTGGTGCCGCCCGTGATCACGCTCCGCTGCAGCTCGGCGGGCAGGCCGGCGCTGGTGGAGGACGTCACACTGGTGACGTTGCCGTAGGGGTCGGCGTAGCTGGCGAGCTGGCCGCCCTGGCTCGCCGGCCGGCTGGTGGAAAAGTCCCAGAAGCGCA
>JBBRPS010000586.1:0-6654 GCA_038227745.1 Gemmatales bacterium
ATCCTAAGCCTTGCGGGCCTGCGCCTTGACCGCATCCGGCAGCCGTCCAAAGCAGGCCAAGAAGTCCTCCGTGATCTGGGAGTTCATAGCTCGTCCACCCCGACCCGCCGGCCGCGGCCGGCGCCAATGTCCTCGCGCACCTTCGCGGCTAACCGGGCCAGCGGCTCCTGCGAGCGGGTGAAGGCCTCATCCCAGCGGCGCTCATCGGCCAACTCCTCCAGGATCAGGGCCGCGATGGCGTCCTGGTCGGGAGCGGGGAGCTTTCGGACTTCGGCAAGTGCTTGTTCCAGCAACTGCGTCATCGGCGG
The DNA here is from genome assembly GCA_038227745.1 of Gemmatales bacterium. Lineage (GTDB taxonomy): Bacteria > Planctomycetota > Planctomycetia > Gemmatales > Gemmataceae > DASPXY01. The sequence goes on from JBBRPS010000586.1 coordinate 309, forward strand.
CACCTTTCTGGTATAATCAGCCGTCGCCAGCCCATAGCCATGATACCCATACCTGCGGGGGGCAGCAACAGGCACCGCGGTCGGCTGCAATGATGTGTTCGGCGGTCCGTTATCCCGTAGGTCTGCACTGGCTGCGCCTGAAGGCCGGCGCCGCCTCGGTCCACGCGGTCGCGACGCATCTCGTCCTGCCGGAAGGCACGGTCGAGCGCCTGGACCAGGCGCCGCTGGCGCGGGTGATCGGCACCGACACGCACCCCAACCACCGCCTCATCGAGGGGCGGTCGCGCTTCACCGTCTGCTCCGTCGCGGATTTGTTCGCCGCCGCGGTGGCACCTCTGATAGACTAACCCGGTTTCCGGATGGGGCCGCCGTTCGCGCCCCGGCCGCGCCCGTTCTCCGCAGGCCATCACCATGACCCACCACGGTTTCGTCCGCGTCGGCGCCGCCGTCCCCGCGCTGCGGGTCGCCGACACCGCCTTCAACGCCGAGCGCGTCGTCGCCCTCATGGCCCGCGCCGAGGCCGAGCGCGTCGCCGTCCTCGTCTTCCCTGAGTTGTGCCTGACCGGCTACACCTGCGCGGACCTGTTCCACCAGAAAGTGCTGCAGCAGGGGGGGCTCGAGGCGCTGGCCCGCGTCGTCGCCGCCAGCGGTAATGCCTTCTCCGGCCTGGTGGTCGTCGGCCTGCCGGTGGCCATCGACGAGCAGCTCTTCAACTGCGCCGCGGTGGTCCACGGTGGCCGGCTCCTCGGCGTCGTGCCGAAGTCGTTTATCCCGAACTACAAGGAGTTTTACGAGGGACGTTGGTTCGCCGCGGCCGCCAACGTCCGCAGCCGCCGCCTCACCGTCAACGGCGGCGAGGTGCCGTTCGGGATCGACCTGCTGTTCGACGCGACCGACGTCGAGGGCCTGCTGGTCGGGGTGGAGATCTGCGAGGACCTGTGGGTGCCGATCCCGCCCAGCTCGCTGCAGGCGCTGCACGGCGCCTCGGTGCTGCTGAACGTGTCGGCGAGCAACGAGGTGATTGGCAAGTCGCAGTACCGCCGCCAGCTCGTCGTCAACCAGTCCGGCCGCTGCATGGCCGCCTACGCCTACGCCTCGTGCGGCGTGTGGGAATCGACCACCGACGTGGTGTTCGGCGGCCACGCGCTGCTCGCCGAGAACGGCACGCTGCTGGCCGAGACGCGCCGCTTCCAGCGTGAGGAGACGCTGACCTTCGCTGACGTCGATCTGGACCGGCTGCGCGCCGACCGCGTCCGCACCAACAGCTTCGCCGACGCCCAGCTCTACGGCACCGCGGGCGGCGGCTTCCAGCGCATCCCGTTCCGCCTCGACCGCGCGGCGCCGCCGGCGCGGCTGGCGCGCGAGGTGGACGCCCACCCGTTCGTGCCGCGCAGCGGCGAGCAGCTGCGCGAGCGCTGCCAGGAGATCTTCCAGACGCAGATGGCCGGCCTGGCGCGGCGGCTGGAGCACATCGGCAAGCCCGGGGTGTCGATCGGCGTCTCGGGCGGCCTGGACTCGACGCTGGCCCTGCTGGTGACGTGCCGGACGTTTGACCTCCTCGAAGCGCCGCGCGCGCGCATCCGCGCCTTCACCATGCCCGGCTTCGGCACGACGGCGCGGACGAAGGGCAACGCCCACGCCTTGATGAAGGAGCTGGGCGTGTCGGCCGAGGAGGTGGACATCCGCGGGCTGTGCCTGGAGGAGATGCGCGCCCTGCGGCACCGGCCATTCGGCATCGACCTGGGCGGCCTGGGCATCGACGAGCTGACCGCGCGGCTGCGGCGGCTGCCGCACGACGCCCGGCAGGACCTGGTGTTCGAGAACGTGCAGGCGCGGATGCGGACGAGCATCCTGATGAACGCCGGCTTCGTGATTGGCACCGGCGACGTGTCGGAGCTGGCGCTGGGGTGGGCGACGTACAACGGCGACCACATGAGCATGTACAACCCCAACGTCAGCATCCCCAAGACGCTGGTGAAGTTCCTGGTCGGCTGGGCGGCGCAGAACGAGTTCGAGGGCGAGGCGCGCCGCATCCTGCTCGACATCGTCGCGACCGAGATCTCGCCGGAGCTGCTGCCGACCGGCGAGGAGGGCCAGGCGCTGCAATCGACGGAGGGCGTGATCGGCCCGTACGAGCTGCACGACTTCTTCCTGTTCCACGTGCAGCGCTACGGCGCCCCGCCGGAAAAGATCGTGTACCTCGCCGGGCAGGCGAAGTTCGAGCGAGCGTACACGGCGGCGGAGGTGCGGCACTGGCTGCGCGTGTTCCTGCGTCGCTTCTTCGGCAACCAGTTCAAGCGCTCGTGCCTGCCCGACGGTCCCAAGGTCGGCTCGGTCAGCCTGTCGCCGCGCGGCGACTGGCGGATGCCGAGCGACGCCTCGGCGGCGCTGTGGCTGCAGCAGCTCGACCGCGCGGACGAGGCGGCGCGCGCGGGGGTGAAGCAGGCGTAGGGGCCATGCTTTCCTCTGGCGGTCCGCGGCCCCGGCGTGGACAATGAAGCGAGTCCCGTACACGCCCTGGATCGAGAACTCTCATGGCAGACCTCACCCGGATCAGCATTTCCCTGGAGAACGCCCTCCTCGATGCCTTCGACGCGCACATCAAAGCGAAGGGGTACAAGAACCGGAGCGAGGCGATCCGCGACCTGATCCGCGACCGGCTGGTGCGCGAGCAGGCCCAAAATGCGAAGGGCGAGCAGGTGGCCGTCGTCACCCTCGTCTACGACCACCACGCCCGCGAGTTGGCGGCCCGCCTCATCGACAAGCAGCACCACCACCACGACCTCGTCGTCTCCACCCTGCACGTCCACCTGGGAGAGCGGCATTGTCTGGAGGTGTCGGTGCTGCGCGGCCCGTCCGCGGAGGTGCAGCACCTGGGCGACGACCTGCTGGCCACCCGCGGCGTGCTGCACGGCGAGATTACGTTCACCAGCGGCGAGGGGGATTTCAACCGCTGGGGGTGATGCGTGTTGGCCAGCGGCAGCCGCGGTTTTCGCCTTGTGCGGTTTCCCTGAGAGATGGGGACGATCATGCGTTTCACGAAGATGCAGGGGGCGGGGAACGATTACGTCTACGTCGATTGCTTCACGAACCCCATGCCGCACGACCCGGCGGGCACGGCGCGGAAGATCAGCGACCGGCACTTCGGCGTCGGCGGCGATGGCCTTATTCTGATCTGCCCGTCGGACCGCGCGGACGCGCGCATGCGCATGTTCAACGCCGACGGCAGCGAGGCCGAGATGTGCGGCAACGGCGTGCGCTGCGTGGCGAAGTACGTCCACGACCACGGCCTGGTGCGCAAGCCGACGCTGACCATCGAGACGGGCCGCGGCGTGCTGACGCTGGAGCTGGAGGTGAGCGGCGGCACGGTGCGGCAGGTCCGCGTGGACATGGGCGAGCCGATCCTGGAAGCGGCCCGCATCCCGACGACGTTGCCGGGCAATCCGCCCGTCGAGGTGGCGCTGCCGAACCACCCGCTCAAGGTGACGTGCGTGTCGATGGGCAACCCGCACTGCGTCGCCTTTGTCGATCAGGTGACCGACGCGCTGGTGCTGGGCACCGGGCCGCAGGTGGAGCGCGACGCGGCGTTCCCGCGGCGGACGAACGTCGAGTTCGTGCGCGTCAACCGTCCGGACGATGTCACGATGCGCGTCTGGGAGCGCGGCTCCGGCGAGACGCTGGCGTGCGGCACCGGGGCGTGCGCGGTAGCGGTGGCGGGCGTGCTGACGGGGCGAACGCAGCGGCGGATCACGGTACACCTGCCGGGCGGTGACCTGCAGCTGTACTGGTCGGAGGCGGACAATCACGTCTACATGACGGGGCCGGCCGTGGAGGTGTTCAGTGGCGAATGGCCGGAGGGATGACAACTGGCGCATACCCAGCACAGAACTCACCTCTGTGGTGAGGACGTAAGGGCGCTTTGCTATGGATCAGAACCTCCACTCCGTCTTCGACCTGAGTCCGGCAGAAAAGCTGCAGCTCGTGGAAGACTTGTGGGACGATCTCGCCTCAACGCCAGACGCGGTCCCACTACACGCCTGGCAACAGGAGGAACTGGCCAGACGGACGGCCAACCTTCGGAATAACCCGGCTTCGGGCCTCGCCTGGGACGAGGTCCAGCAAAGGATTCATGCCCGCCACCGTACCTCCCGTGAATCGCCGCCAGAGCCGCCGAACGAACCATCGGCCAATACTTGAACGATAGCTGCGGAGGCATACCGTGGCGATCGTGCGGATCGATTTCGTCGAGAAGCAGCTGCGGACCCTCTGCAAAGCGAGCCAGCAGGTCAAGAACCTCGTCAAGCAGGCACTGCAAACGGTTGAGGAGAACCCCGCCGCCTACGACGCGCTGAAGGCAGTCCCGAAGGACATCGCCAACCGCGACGATGTCTTTCTGCGGAAAATCGAGATCGTCCACCAGAAGCACGATTACCGGATGGTATACCTCCATCAGCGACAAGCGGACGGACAGGAAGAAGTGGATTTCGTGTACGTCCGCTCGCGTGACGACGATTATCGGACGCTTGATTGGGAGGTGGTTCGGGCGCTCCTGCGAGGAGCATGAGTGGACGGGGCGGAGGAGAGGATCATTCCGCCGTGGAGGTTTCTCCCTCCTCCGCGAACAGCTGCCGCCAGTTCGATTCTCGCGGGACGCTCCCCGGCAACTCTTTGATCCGCCTGCCGATGGCCTCAGCGACCGGCTGGTAGGCCAACAGCAGCAAGTCTGGGTAATCCTCTTGCCAGGTCAAGTAGTCGGCTGTCGCGCGATCGAGTTCGTCTGCCCTGGCGACGGCGTGACCTGTCTGCCTGGCCTCCTGAACGAACTCCCGGATCAGGTCGTGAATGCGGATGCTTCGCCGGCAGTATTCCTGAATGAACTGGTGGGCCTCGTCGATCTTTCCTCGGTCGGCCCCGCGTGCCCGTTCCAGCACGCGCTGCAGGAACGTCTCATCCTGGTCGCGCTCCAGCAGCGCTTCTTCCACCAGCCCCGCAACTTCCGACGCGGAGTTGACGTGGTCGTGGGCCGCCTTCCAGGATTCGATTTCCTTCTGGGCCGCTTCCTTTTCCCCGGTGCGAATGCGAAATAGTACGCTCATTCCGCCATCGCCTCCTGTAATCGTCTGACAGTCGCTACCACTGCTATCATGGTACGATCATCATGGCACAACGTCGGGGCGCTGTAAATACGTCGTGTGGACGCGCGCCACCCCGGATGCGTTTAGCCTCTTGCTCTCCGCTTGTTCTCGGCAGCGGTTCCGGGGAGAATGCGAGAGGTGTATGCCCGTTCGTCACGGCGGCGAAAGGGGCCACGCACCGACTCCCCTTCCGGAGTACACTCCGCATGTCCCAGGCCTCCACCACCCCGGCGCCGCGCCGCGGCTTCTGGTCCACCCTCTCGTCGTTCCTCCACGCCCTCGACCGCGGCTTCGCGGCCCTCGCCATCCCCTTCGGCGTCCGCGTCACGGACCCGCGCAAGCGCTTCGCCCTCCTGCAAGGGCTCTTCCTCGTCCTCTTCGTCCTCGGCCTCCTCCTCATCCGCTGGGTGCCGCTCGTCGCCCTGGGCTACGGCTTCGTCGGCGTGCTCGCCATCGGCCGGGCGTGGGTCGTCAACGAGAAACAGCGGGCCAAGATCGTCAAGAAACTCGCCCACGACAACCCCGATGACCTGCCGGACCTGCGCTGGACCGCCCTCGTCTCGGCGCTGCAACTGCTCGTCCTGCTGCCGCTGCTCTTCTACCAGGTGCAGCAGCATTTCGGCTGGTTCAAGGTGACGCCCGGCACGACGCTCGGCGACTGGTTCTGGTTCACGCTGGACAAGACCTACCTCAAGGCGCTGCCGGACTGGTCGGTGCTGTACGGCGTTCATATTTCGTCGATCGACTTCGAGGCGCCGTGGGGCCGGCACCTGGTGTTGTTGACGCGGCTGACGTTCGATTACATCCTGATCCAGGGGGCGATCCGGCTGTTCGCCATCCGCGGCGTCGTGAACGAGGCCGTCGCCGCCGTGAAGGCCGACCCGGACATGGCGGTGCGCCTTGGCCGCCGCGCGGTGGTGCCCCTCATCGCACGTCTCAACGACCCCGACAAGCAAGTGCGCGGAGCGGCCGCCAATGCGCTTATGCAACTTGGCGATCCGCGCGCCGTCGAGCCGCTGCGCCAGGCGATGGGGAAGTGAGGGAATCCCAGGCGCTGCCGCCTCCCGTGTCATCGCGGGGGCTAGAGCGGTTTGCATTCGGGTGTAGCGGGGGGCGCGCTTTGGAGTGCGGCGCTCGGCGCCGCTTTGGCTCTTTCTTTCCCTCTGGCCGGGCCGCGGGACTACGAAAGAAAGACCGAAAGCGGCGCCGAG
>JBBRPS010000587.1:0-6653 GCA_038227745.1 Gemmatales bacterium
GGCATCTGGCCGGCGTAGCGGTCGTCGGGCGGGAAGTAGGTGCCGCCGTAGAACGGCTTCAGGTCGGGCGTGAGGAAGACCGACATCGGCCAGCCGCCATGCCCGGTCATGAGCTGCACGGCCGTCATGTAGATCTGGTCGAGGTCCGGCCGCTCCTCGCGATCGACCTTGATCGGGACGAAGTGGTCGTTCAGGAACCGGCCGACCTCGGGGTCCTCGAAGCTCTCGTGCTCCATGACGTGGCACCAGTGGCACGCGGAGTAGCCGATGCTGAGGAAGATGGGGCGGTCGAGCTCGCGGGCGCGGCGCAGGGCCTCCTCGCCCCACGGGTACCAATCGACCGGGTTGTGGGCGTGCTGCCGCAGGTATGGGCTGGTTTCGTGGCTGAGGCGGTTGGTGAAGGCCGGCTGCTGGCTCATGGTGCGCTCCGCGAGGAAAGAGTGCGGTCCCTTCTTTCATGATACGAAGTGGGCGGCCCGCGCCCGCCGCCGCGGCGCCTTGATCTCTACGCCACCGCTGGGATAATCAAACCGGCGGCCCGCCGATCTTCCTTGCTTCTCGTGCCTCTTACTGAGGGCAGGACGGTCAAAGTTCGCTCGTTTAGCCAGGCGGGACCCAGTATGCCGCCTGTCCTCGTTCCCGGCATGACGATTGCTACAGAAGAGATCGGTATAACCTTCAGGAAGGAACTCAACATGACAACCACCGATACCAATCCCTCCGGGGCGGCCTCGGGCGCGCAACCTACTGGAGAAACCCCTCCCGCACAGGTCCTGACCATCGACATCGCGGGGACTCGGACCGCCCCCCCGACCCCCGAGGGAGCGCCGGCTGGCCCGGTGCCCGCGACGCCTCCCGCGGAGGCGGCGCCGGGGCCGCAGCCGCCGGGGACGGCCGCCGTCGGCGCGTCCCCGGCGGAGCCGTCCCCCGTCGAGGAGGCGGCCGAAGAGGCCGCCGAGGAGGCCGTGGTCGCGGAGGCCACCGCCACGACTCCCGCCGAGGCGAAGCTGAAAGACCGCCCTGCGGCGCAGGCCCCCCCCGCCTCGATCCTGGCCATCGACATCGGCGGCACGAAGGTCAAGATCCTGGCGACGGGACAGACGGAGCCCCGCAAGGCGCCGACCGGCAAGGGCTTCACGCCGGCCCGGCTGGTCGAGACGATCCGGGAGCTGGCCGAGGGGTGGGAGTACGAGGCCCTGTCGATCGGCTACCCCGGCCTGGTGGGGTTCCAGGGGCCGCGCTCCGAGCCGGGGAACCTGGGGTCGGGGTGGGTCGGCTTCGACTTCGCCGCCGCTTTCAGCAAGCCGGTCAAGATGATCAACGACGCGGCCTTGCAGGCGCTGGGCAGCTACGAGGGCGGCCGCATGCTCTTCCTCGGCCTGGGCACCGGCCTGGGCTCGGCCCTCATCACGGGGAACGTCGTCGTCCCCCTCGAACTGGGCCGCCTGCTGTACGACACCGAGCGGACGCTCGGCGAGATGCTGGGGCGGCGCGGCCTGGCGCGGCTGGGCAAGGGAGAGTGGCGGCAGGCCGTCAACCGGGCGGTGGGCGCCCTGATGGGCGCCTTCGTGGTCGATTACGTCGTGATTGGCGGCGGCAACGCCAAGCAAGTCAAGGACCTGCCCCCCGGGGCGCGCCGGGGCCACAACCTGACCGCCTTCCGGGGCGGGTTCCGCCTGTGGAGCCTGGAAGACTCCTGGGTCCTGGCCGCCAGCGGCGGCGAGTCCTCGCAACCGACCCCTCAGGAGGCGCTGCGGCTGCTCTGAGAGTCTGTCCGGGAAGGGGGGAAAAGGTGTCTGGAACCCTCGAATTCCAAGGTTCCAGACACCTTTTCCCCCCGAGGTGAGGGGGCCGGCGTCAAGAAGCGTGGAGTGAGCGCGAAACGGCAAGCCAGCTCCGAAATCTCTCTTCCCGGGTTACGGTCCCCCGCACGGTGAGGGAAGACAATTAGCCGATGATCACGCGCGGGCGGCGCTCGGCGTTCGGCTCGGCCTCCACGATCAGCTCGCGCACCTTCCACGGCACGTTGCCCTCGCCGAACGCCAGGTAACTCCAGCTCGCCGCCAGCAGGTCCATCTCCGACCAGCCGAAATGCACGCCCGGCGGCTTGCTCGACTTCGACATCTCCAGCGCCACCGACGCGATGGCGTGCGCCACCGACACGCACCGCGTCACCTTGATCACGAAGCGATTGCCCTCCTCGAATACCTGCACCAGCAGCCGCTGGTAGAAGTTGCTCGGGTCGTCCACCTCCACCTCGAGGAACACGATCTCCACGTCGGGGTCGAGTTGGTGGTCGCGGCGGATCGCCTCCTCCTTGCCGTCGCGCTCGTGCCGGCCCGGCCGGTGCGGTACCAGGATCGGGAAGTCCGCCATGCACAGACTGTCCCACAAAAACTTCGACTCCTCGTCCACGAAGTCGAAGCCGACCGTGCGCAGCTCGTCGGAGCGCAGGGCGCGCGCGAACACCGAGAACGTCAGGATGGTGACGATGAAGCCGAACGAGATCAGCAGGCCGCTCGGCGACATGGCGACCACCACGGCGGTCGTCGCCATGAAGACCACGGTGACCATGCCGTAGCGCAACGGCCGGCGCCGCCCCTGCCGCCGCCGCTCCTCGCGGAGCGACAGGAAGGTCACGGCCGCGGCGCTGGTCATCAGCACCATGACGCCCGTGGCGTAGGCGCCGCGCTGGTCGCTGACGCTCGCCCGGAAGTACATCGTCACCGCCAGGTTCACCAACGCGAACAGGCCCAGCAGCAGGCCCCACTTGTGCGCCCACTTCAGCTCCATGCCGAAGCGCAGCAGGAACTGCGGCAGCAGCACCGCCAGCGCCGTCATCACGCTGGTGCCCGCCAGGCTGAGGAGCATCACCGTCACGACGTCGTAGACGGTGCCGAAGACGGGGCCGAACGGCGGGCCGAGCGCCTCGGCGCGGGCCGCCTCCGCCGCGGCGCCGGGCACGGGGGCCAGCGCGCCGCCGTGCGCCAGGTAGGCCAGGGCGCGGTTGTCGGCCGGCCCCTTCGGGTTGAACGCCTCGGGTGGGATCAGCGTGCTCGTGACCAGTACGGAAGTCGGCAGGTAGACGGCCATGACGAGGGCGGCGACGACGAGCACCTTGCGCGTGTTGCGGATGCGGCCGCGCGGCTGCAGTTTGTCGTCGTCGGGGTCGCCTTTGACCTGCGGCATGACGATCAGGCTCATCTCGAAACCGCTCAGGCCCAGCGACAGTTGCGGCAGGAAGAGGAGACACAGCAGGCCAATCAGCAGCCCGCTGTGCGGCGCGCCCTCGAAGTCCGGCGTGCGCCAGTCGCCCTGCCACACCTGCTCCAGCCAGCCGGTGAAGCGCTCGGGCTGCTCGACCAGGCGGGCGAGGCCGGCGGCGACGACGAGGCCGTTGAGCAGCATGAAGGCGGCCACGATGGGCACGGCCACCGCCATGACGTTGCGGCTGAAGCCCTTGCGCAGCACCCACCAGAAGGCGAAGCCGACGACGGTGAGGAGCATCGTGACGACGAGTTGTTCGTTGAAGAAGCCGGTGACGCGGTCGCCGACGTAGGCCTGCCCCATCTCCTTGGCCCGCAGTGCCATGTTGGCCAGGGGCCTGTCCCGCTCGACGTAGGTGTTATGCAGGACGTGCTCGGCGGCGTCGGCCAGCGAGAGGCTCTTGATCATGATGAAGTCGGTGGCCGCGAAGCCGAGCAGGCCGAGGATGAGCGTCTTGCCGCGCCAGCCGCGGACGACCTGTTCGAGCAGGGCGATGGAGCCGGCGCCGTGGGCCGACTTGCCGGCGACGTAGGAATAGACCGGCAGGGCGCAGCACAGGGTGACGAGGACGACGACGACGGTGGCGAGGGGGGCGAGGCGGCCGGCGACCTGGAAGGAGATGGCCGGCTGGTAGGCGAGGGTGCTGAAGTAATCGACGCCGAGCAGGCACAGGACCCAGACCCAGTAGCTGGGCAGGGGCTTTTTGGGGGGCTCGGGCGTGCTGACGGGGCCGGCCGCCGTGGCGGGTGCGCTGGGGATGGTCATGGGGTCCTCCGCCTGAATTCTACGCAGGGACGGTGGGAGGAACCAAGGAGTACCGAGTACCGAGTACTGGGGAAACTGAGGTGATGCGGGGTAGGGGGGTCGTACCCTACTCGCTACTTGGCAGCGGGCCTTTGACGCGCGGCGCGGGCGCTACCCTTGCCTATTGCCGGAGACCGCCGTAGAACACGCCTGCCGCGCCACGGGGCGCGAGCAGGTTCTGGGGCCCAGGTCTAGCTCGGCGTTCTGCGCCGTGGGCGGCGTTGCGCTGCCCGAGCGTCTGGCTCCACATGCTTCAGAGGGAGGGCTGTTTCAGGCCCGCTGATCGGCCCGGGGTCACCCGGGTAGTCGGTGGCCTGGAGCGACCCCGCCGACCGTGGTCCCACCGACTACCCGGGTGACCCCGGGCCGGCGGTCCCGAGAGCCCTCCCCCTCCCAGGTCGCGCAGTAGACGCCTCAGAGCCACGAGGGCCGCTCGGCAAGCAGCCAAGCGGCCCTTTTTGTCCGTCCGCCGGCGTGGTCCGGGACTCAACCGCCCGTGTTGAAGAACTCATCGCTCGACTTGAACAGCACGTCGATCTGTTCCTGCAGGAGCCCGCTCATCCCCCAGACGTCCAGTTCCGCCTGCGTCGGCTGCCGGTGCAGCAGCGTCGTGTATAGTGGAGGCAGTTGACTTCTTCCTCCCCTCGCCCCTGTACGCGGGGGCGGCACGCGGTGCCGCCGTCGGCCGCCGCGCTGCCGGCCTCGGTGCTCGCGACGGTCTCCGTGCCGGAGAGGGTCTCCTGGTAGGCGCCGGTGCTGGGGTCCTCGGTCGTGGCCGTTGTGGCCGCCGCGTGCTGCTGCGCGCCCCCTCGGGGCCGCTCTCCTGCTCGGCGGCGGTGGTGTCCCGGACGGCCTGCGTCTGCGTGCCCCCGCAGACGGTCGTCCGCTGCGTGGAGGTCGTGTCGGTCGTGACGTCGGCGCTCCCGCTGCTGCCCCAGTGGTCGACACCATCGACCTCGGTGCCGGCCTCGTGCAGGGCCGCCTGGTGCTGGAACGTCCGCCCGGTCGTGGTGCCGCCGGCCGTCTCCTGGTACGCGGACGTCTCGGCGTCGGTCTGGTCCACCGCGAGTTGCTCGTCGTCGTGCGCGTCGGCGGTGCCGCCCACGTCCGCTTCGCTGAAGGTGCCCGCCGCCGCTTCGCGGAACGAGTCGTCGGCGGTGGCCGTGGCGGTGAACGTGCCGCTCACGGGGGCGCCGGTGTCCGGGTCGGGGCGCGCGAAGGTGCCGCGGGCGCTGACAGTCAGGTGGTCGCTGGCGGCGGCGGTGAGGGTGTCGTGGCCCTGGTCGCTGGCGGTGTGCCCGGCGGCGCCGTCGGCGCCGGCGTAGGTGCCGTCTTCGGAGAGGTCGTAGCGGCGGTCGTCGATGTCGCGAAGGGTGAGGGTCGCGTCGGTGGTGGCGCCCGTGGCGGGGTCGATGCCGTGGACGGTGACGTCCTCCTGCTCACTGACGTGCTCGCTGCTGCCGGCGTCCACGGTGTCGTGGCCCTGGCGGCTATCGCTGTGCCCAGCGTCGGCGTAGGTCCTGGACGCACCTGGGCACGCGGCTCGAAGCATACGAATTTGACAAAGCGTAGGCTCCGAGCCGCATCCCCTTTAGGCTTCGTCCCCCTTTATGCTTCGGCGATGTTCCACCCCTCTACTTTCCCGGTAGGAAGCCCCAGCACCTTGGGTTTGGAACAGAGGATTCGGACCACATTTGGATCATGAGGGTTACTCAGCATTTCGATGCCGACGATCTCCACCTCTTCTTCCGAACCGGGGCCGGACAGCCGCACCCTTTTCCCTGTAGAGAGCGATCCTCGTTCTACACGAATATCCAGGCCGATCCGTCCTCTGAGGGCGGATGCGGGGAAAAGCCCGCCAAGGTCAGTGATCTCGACGACTGTGGCAACCAGCTTGTTGGTGATGGTTCTTGTCATAATGCTACCCTATTGACCTGCACCCAGTCTTTGCAACTCAGCCCTGATATTCCGCAGGTTCTCAATAACCTGACGCACTTCATCCGGCGGAAGATGCCAGGTGTGTCGATTTCGGATCAAGGTTTCCGCAGCTTCCGCTTCAAATCGAAGCACTCCTCCTCTGCCAGCTTCAATCGTCGCCCCTCTGTGGAACTGGTCCGCATGGACCAGTTCTTCAAAGACCGCAGTCCTGGTCGGGCTTGCTGGCAGGAGTATCGTTTCCTGGTTGAACGTTAGCCCACCTGCCCCTCTGGTCTGGAGATACCGCTGGGCGTCCACGCTCTGATCCACCACACCACCAGCGGCTCGAAAGTCAGCGGTGATGGCATCAACTTCGGCCTGGGTTAGCCCTGTTCCTCGAAACCCGCCTGTCATCGCTCCTCCCGTGCGTGGAGCATTAGCTCTCGCGGCGATGCCCATAACCCTCGTAGCTTTCGCTCCGACGACGAGATCCAGCACGAAGAACCCCGCGTCGGTCAGGAATGCCCTCGCTTCCCATCGATCGCGTACCCCAACTGCGTACTCCACCGGTCTTTCCCGGTGGCATTACTCACGATCCCCTCCACCCCCCGGTAGATCAGGTAGCCCCCCAGAACCGGGTGCGCCACAAAGATCACCACCCCGCC
>JBBRPS010000588.1:0-6647 GCA_038227745.1 Gemmatales bacterium
ACAAACACCAGTTCTGGGACGGGCGCGCCACCTACCTCGAAGAAGTCATCCAGCGCACGCTCGGCGACGAGATGCCGCCCGACGGGCCGCCGTCCGCCGACGAGCGGGCCGAGGTCCGGCACGTCTGGTTCGGCGTGGTCACGCGACTGGGGAGCGACCCGAGCTACCTGCGCAACTTCCAGCGAGTCTTCGGCAGTGACCCGACGCAGGACAATGTCGCCAAGGCGCTCGCCACCTACCTGCGCACCATCCTCTCCGGGAATTCCGTCCACGACCGGGCCGAGGCGGAACGCGCCCGCCGTGGCGCCGCGGCCCTGGAGGACGCGGACTTCGAGCGCGCCCTCGACGCGGCGTCGCTCAAGGCGCTGGCCGGCGACGCGCTGACGGCGCGGCAGGCGAGCCGGGAACTGGCCCGCGGCCACACGCTGTTCCACGGCAAGGCGCGCTGTGCCGTCTGCCACAAGGGGCCGCTGTTCACCGACCACGATTTCCACAACGCGGGGATAGGCCAGGGCGCCGGCGAGAGCGACGCGCTGGACAACAGCGCGCGCGGCAAGGAGGGAGGCCGTTTCCCGCACCTGCCCACGGGCCTGAAGGACCGCCGCTACATCGGCGCCTTCAAGACGCCGACGTTGCGGGCGCTGCCGCGCACCGCCCCGTACATGCACGACGGCAGTCTGCCGACGCTCGCCCACGTCCTCCGCTACTTCAACGGCGGCATCCGGGGGGAGTTGAACCTTCACCTCGACCCGGGACTGTGCGATGCTCCCGAGGCGGCCCAGCGCCTCCGCCTCGACGCGGAGGAATTGAACGCACTGGAGCTGTTCCTGAAGGCGCTGGACGGCGGGGCCGTGCCGCGCCTCGTCGCCGAGCCGTAGAGCTACCGCGCAGAACCCCTGTAGGGTGGGCACTGCCCACCGTGCCCCATGTGGTCCTGGAAACTTCTGCGGTGGGCAGTGCCCACCCTACGAGCCTTCTCCGCCGGCTCGTGGCCTCCGGCTGCCCTCTCCCCACACAGAGGACCTGTGATGGATCAGAACCTTCGGCGCGCCTACCTGATCGAGCTGCTCGGCACCTTCGCGGTGGTCTACTTCAGCGCCGGCGTCGTGTGCGTCAACTACATGACCACGCCGTCCGGCCAGGAGCCGGGCACCGCGCCCCTCATCGGGCAACAGCCCGGCCTCGTCGGCATCGCCCTGGCGCAGGGCCTGATCTTCGCGGCCGCCCTGGCCGTCACGGTGCCGCTGTCCGGCGGCTTCCTCAACCCGGCCGTCAGCCTGATGCTCTGGGTGTTCAACCGCCTGGACAACGCCCGGGCGTCGTGGCTGATCGGCGCCCAGGTCGTCGGCGCCGCCCTCGCCGGCGCCTGCCTGCGCTTCACCTTCTCCGACACCGTCCTGCACGGGGCGCGCGTGGGCACGCCCCACCTGAACCCCCTGGTCTACCCGGACATCACGGTCGCGGCGTTGGTCGCCGGCACCGGGGTCGAACTCGTCTTGACGTTTTTCCTCGTCTTCGCCATCTTCGGCACGGTCCACGACGGGACGCGGCCGCAGCAGGCGGCCCTGACGGCGGGACTGACGCTGACCGCCGGCACCCTGTTCGCCTTCGCGCTGACCGGCGCCGCCGCCAACCCGGCCCGCTGGTTCGGTACCGCCTTCTGGGAATTCCTGCTTCCGCAGCGCACCGCCAGCCCCTTCGCGGACGTCTTCGTCTATATGGCCGGCCCCGTCGTCGGCGCCCTGCTGGCCGGCCTGGTGTATTTCAAGCTGATACTGCCCGCGGAAGCGGCCGGGAAGCCCGACGCCCAGCCCCGGACCGCCGAGCCGACCCGGACGGCGATCACTCCCGGCCGTTCGCGGAAGTGAGCCGGGTCCGTGAGGGGGTCCCCATGCAGCCGCTCACGCTCGACGACCTGCTGCCGCTGGACGAGTACAGCGGCCGCCGCCGCGAGTTCTTCGACTCGCTCCAGCGCTACCTCGACCGCTACCGCCGCGTCCGCATCGGCCCGCACCTCACGCTCGTCTTCGAGAACCGCCAGACGCTGTGGTTCCGCGTGCAGGAGGTGGTCCGCGTCGCCCGCCTCGCCGACCCCGCCCGGCTCCGCGACGAGCTCGAGGTGTACAACCGCCTGCTGCCAGGACAGGACCGGCTCCAGGCCGCCCTGCTGATCGCGGTGAGCGACGAGGGGCGGCTGACGGAGGAGCTGACGCCCTGGCAGGCGCTCCAGGGGGAGCACCTGCGCCTGCACGCCGGCACGGCCTGCTCCCTCGCGACGCTGGTCACCTGCCGCCCGGAGGACCGCTGCATCGGCACCGCCCATTGGGTGGAGTTCGTGCTCGACCGCGCGAGCCGCGAGCAACTCGCCGACCTGCGCCAGGCGGCGTACTTCGAGGTTACGCTCCCCTCCTACCCGCACCAGAGCCCGCTGCTGAGCGACGAGGTGCGCCAGAGCCTGCTCGACGACCTGGAGTTGTCCGATCGGGATGCGGCCTGAACGCGCGGACCTCGGTCGGCCCCGACCGCAAATCACCCCGCCGCCGAAAAACAGTTTGCTCGACCGCGCCCGTGGCCTATACTCTCACCAATCCTGCTCCCTGAAGGAACGCCGTTCGCCCCATCGCTGCTTGTCGGGAGCGACCCCGTATGGAAGGACAGTCCGCGGACTTCCCACAGGTTCCTGGCTACGCGCTGCTGGAAAAGCTCGGCGAAGGGGGGACGGGGACGGTGTATCGCGCCATCGAGACCGCCTCCGCCCGGACCGTCGCCGTCAAGGTGCTCAACCCCGTGCCGCACGGCCCGTTCCCCGTGCGCGCCTTCCTGCGCGAGTCGCACCTGATGGCGGGGCTGTCCCACCCCGGCGTCGTCGCCATCCACGACGGCGGCGAAATCGACGGCCGGCCCTACCTCGTCATGGAATACGTCCACGGGCCCACGCTCCGCGCCCTGCTCCAGCCCGAACGCCCCTGGCCCGCCCCTGCCGCCGCCGCCCTGCTCGACGCCATCGCCCGCGCCCTCGGTTACATCCACGCGCAGGGGATCCTTCACCTGGACCTCAAGCCGGAAAACGTCCTCCTGTCGGGGAGAGGGCAAAGCCCAGGGGTCGCACTCCCTGGGCCCGAGTCCGCCCTGACTCCCAAGATCACGGACTTCGGTCTCGCCCTGCCCTGCGTGAACGCCTGCACGCTCTCCGAACTGGGGTTGGCGCAGGGCAGCCTCGATTACTGTTCGCCGGAACAGCGCTACGGCCTGCCCGCCGACGTGCGGGCCGACCTGTTCTCGCTGGCGACGCTGGCGTACGAGGTGCTCACCGGCCGTCTCCCCGGGCGCGTCTTCATCCCGGCGACGCGCCGCAACCCGTCCCTGCCCGCCGCGGTCGATGAAGTGCTGGCCCGCGGCCTGGCGCGCGACCCCGCGGAGCGCCACGGCTCCGCCGAAGAATTCCGCCTCCACCTCAACCGCACCCTGCTGCCACCCGCCCCCCGCGAAGGCCCAGAGGAGCCTGCGCACTCATGACGAGCCACAACGCCGCCGAACTCGCCCAGACGCTGTTCGAGGAGGCCGGGGACGCCCTGTTCCTGTTCGACCCCGATACCGAACAGATCCTCGACGTCAACCCCATGGCGCAACGGCTGACCGGGTTCACGCGCCAGGAGATGCTGCGCCTGCAGGTCACGTACCTGTTCCGCGCCGAGGCCCGGGGCGGACTGCAGCGCTTCCGCCAGGCCTTCCGCAAGACCGGGCTCTTCCACTCCCAGGAAGGGTTCTTCCTGCGCCACCAAAAGGACGGCGTCTGGATCCCCGTCAACCTGACCATCACCCGCCTGCACTCCGACCCGAAGACCCTCGGACTCATCACCGCCCGCGACGTGACCGAGTGGCGCGAGGCGCAGGCGCAGCTCCGCCAGAAGGAGACGGAGCTGCGCCAGGTGATGGCGTCCGTCTCCGACTGCCTGTGGAGCGCCGAGGCCGAAGGCGGGCGCCTGAGCTACCGCTATTTCTCGCCGGTGGTGGAGCGGATCACCGGCCGCCCCGCGGAGTTCTACCTGCCGGGGCCGGAGCGCTGGCTGGAGGTCGTCCACCCCGAGGACCGGCCGCATCTGGAAGGGGCGCGGGACCGGGCGGCGGCCGGGGACATGGGCTACGAGGAGGAGTACCGCATCCTCCGGCCCGACGGCGAGCAGCGCTGGGTCCGCGACAGCGTCACGTTCACGCGCAACGAGAGCGGCCGGGGCCTGCGGCTGCAGGGCGTGCTGAGCGACGTCACGCTGCGCAAGCAGGCCGAGCTGGCCCTGCAGGAGAGCCGCGCCCTGATCCGCCGGCAGCTCGCCCAGCTCGAGGACGTCTACCGTCACACCCCGGTCGGGCTGACCTTCCTCGACGCCGAGCTGCGCTACGTCCGCATCAACGACTGGCTGGCGGCGGTCAACGGCCGGCCGGTCGCGGAGCACCTCGGCCGCAGCATCCACGAGATCCTGCCGGCCGACCTCGCCGACCTGCTGCAGGCGCTACTCGAACCCGTCCTGTTCCGCGGCGAGGCGGTCGAGAACCGGGTCTACCGCGGCGCCGCCCCCGGCCGGCCGGGCGAGGCCCGCGACTGGATGTTCGGCTTCTACCCCCACCGGGGGCCCGATGGCTCGGTCACCGGGGTGTACGGCGTGGTGGCCGACGTGACCGAGCAGCGGCGCGTCGAGGAGGCCCTGCGCGACTCGGAGCGGCGCTACCGCCTGCTGTTCGAGCGCGACCTCGCCGGCGTCTTCCGCTCCAGCGCGGACGGCCGCCTGCTGGACTGCAACAACTCCTTCGCCCGCATCCTCGGTCACGGCGCGCGCGAAGAGATCCTGGCGCACAACGCCCTCGATTTCTACTTCAACGCCGCCGAGCGCGAGGGGCTGCTCGCCCGGCTGCGCGCCGAGGGGCAGCTGAACAACTGCGAGGTGTGCCTGCGGCGCCCCGACGGTACGCCGGTCTGGGTACTGGAGAACGTCAGCCTCCTTGAGGAGAAGGGCGGCCCGGTCCTGGAGGGGACGATCGTCGATATCACCGCCCAGAAGCGGACCGAGGAGGCACTGCGGGCGAGCGAGGCCAAATACCGCACCGTCGTGGAGAACCTGGACCAGAGCATCTTCCTCAAGGACGCCGGCCTGCGCTTCGTCGCCGCCAACCCTTCTTTCTGCCGCAGCGTCGCTCGGGCCGAGGCCGACCTCGTCGGCAAGACTGACTTCGACCTCTACCCGCACCACCTGGCGGAGAAGTACCGGGCCGACGACCTCGTGGTCCTCGCCGAGGGCAAGCACCTGGCGCAGGAGGAGGAGAACCTCCTGGGCGGCCAGAGCCGCACGGTGCGCGTGGTCAAGACGCCGGTCCGCGACGACCGGGGACGGACGATCGGCGTGCTGGGCATCTTCTGGGACGTGACCGAGCAGCGGGCGCTGGAGGCGCAGCTCCGCCAGGCGCAGAAGATGGAGGCAATCGGGCAACTCGCCGGCGGCGTGGCGCACGACTTCAACAACCTCCTCACGGTGGTCCTCGGCAACGTCTCGCTGCTGCTGCCGCGCTTCCCCCAGCCCGACCCGCAGCGCGAGCTGCTGCTGACCGCGGAGCAGGCCGCCCTGCGCGCCGCCGAGCTGACGCGGCGCCTCCTCGGCTTCTCGCGGCGGGCCATGCTCCGCGCCGAGCCGATCAACCTCAACCACTGCGTCGAGGAGACGCTGCGCATCCTGCGCCGCACGATCGACCCGCGCATCCGCGTGGAGGTCCAGGCCCGGCCCGACCTGTGGACCGTCAAGGCGGACTCCGCGCAGGTGAACCAGGTGCTGATGAACCTGTGCCTGAATGCGCGCGATGCCATGCCCGAGGGCGGCCGCCTCCTCCTCGAGACGGGCCACTTCGTGCCCGACGACGACTGCCTGCGGTTGCACCTCGAGGCGCGGCCCGGCGAGTTCGTGCGCCTGCGCGTGCGGGACACGGGCCACGGCATCGCCCCCGAAGTAAAGCAGCACATCTTCGAGCCGTTCTTCACGACCAAGGAGGTCGGCAGGGGGACCGGCCTGGGGCTGGCGATGGTGTTCGGCATCGTCAAGCAGCACCACGGTTGGATCGACTGCGAGAGTACGATCGACGTGGGGACGACCTTCGAGCTGTACCTGCCGCGCCATACGCAGGAGGCCCCCGCCGAGGCGATTGCCGCCGCGCGGCCGGCGGCCCCCGGCCGCGAGACAATCCTGCTGGTGGACGACGAGCCGATGATCCGCAAGCTCGGCAGCACGATCCTGGGCCACCACGGTTACGACGTTCTGCTCGCCGGCGATGGCGTCGAGGCGCTGGAGGTCTACCAGCAGCACCGCGGGCGCATCGATCTGGTAATCCTCGACCTGACGATGCCGCGGCTGTCGGGCCGGGACACGCTCAAGCGCCTGGTGGAGATGGACCCCGACGTGCGCGTGCTGTTCTCCAGCGGCTACTCGCCGGAGCAGGCGGCACCGGGGGAGTTCCGCCAGGTCCGCGGGTTCATCGGCAAGCCCTACCGCGCCGACGAATTGGCCGCCACCCTGCGGGCCACCCTCGACCAGGGGAAATCCACCAACCAATAACCTCCCCGTTTAGAGCCGTTTTCGGTCGGGGCTAGCGGTTCGTGGCCGACTCGC
>JBBRPS010000589.1:0-6644 GCA_038227745.1 Gemmatales bacterium
CAGACGGAGTCCGACAGCGCGGGAGGACGCCCCCGTCTTGCGTCCGTTATCTCCAGCTGACAGAATAGGCGACGAGCTATAATCGGACAGTCTCCTAGCCGGTGGTGGGCCATGGCCAGGAAACACCAGTCCCAGACCCTGGGACGGTACACCTTCGCCGCCCCCTCGAAGCTCTGCACCGTCTCGTCGTAATGCCCGGCCCGGTAGAGGGCTGCCCCCAGCGCGTACGCGTTACTGTGCCTGGCCGGAGCGGCGATCCGGGCCAGCGGGACGAGGCGGGCCATGTCGGGGAGTGCGTCCCCCCGCAGCACACAGGCAGCGATCACGTTGAGGGCCACCGTGGAGTCCTTGGTCTTCTCGAAGCGCTCCATCATGGTCGCGCAGGTCTGCCGGTAGGCGCCCACGTCGCCCGCTCCCAGGTGTGCGCTGGCCCGGAAGTACCAGAGATCCACGTCATCGGGTTCTAGCTCGCTTGCCCTGGCGAATTCGGCGGCCGCTGCCGTCCACTGACGGGTGGCGACGCAGCAGTAGCCGCGGTTGCGGTGCGCCTCCAGGCGGATCTGCCGGTCGTGGGGGCGCAGTTTCAAGGCCTTGGTGTATTCGACTTCCGCCTGGGAGTTCCAGCGCAGACCAGCGAGAGACCGGGCGCGGAGAACGTACAGCCGGGGGTCGTCCGGCAGCGGAGAACCGTCGATCAGCGCCAGGGCCTCGCCATGGTAGAACTGGCACTCCAACCAGTCCCACCAGGAGATGGGCTAGGTGGCCGTCGCACCCAGATGATGCACCCAGTACTTTTCCCCCTGGCCTTGGTACCTGTCCTGAGTCCACTGGTCGAGCGCCTTCGCCGCTGCGTCCAGGGCCTGCCGGGCCTCGGCTGCCTGGCCCAGCCGATGGTGCGCCATGGCAAGGACAGGATAGCTGATCGCCCGCAAGGTCCAATCGGGGTGTCCCACCAGCGATTCGTGCAACCGTCGGACCGCCGGCTCATACTCCCGGGCGCGGTAGTGGGCAATCCCAAGGAGGTACGGGCAATACCAGGATTTGGGGTCGTTGGCGACGGCGTTCCGTGCCAGTTCCACCAGCTGTGAAGCGTCGGCGTCGGCGTCCGGGGCCAGGACACAGGTACGGATCACTTCGCTGGCGAAAAACCCGTTCAGGGTTCCGCGAAAGCGCTCGCGCATCCTCCGGCAGACCTGTCGGTAGCCGTCGGCGTCGCCGACGTACAGGCGCAACAGGGCGTGGCGGTACCAGCGCGTGGTGGCGTCCGGTTCGCGCAGCTCCTGCTCTCGGGCAAAGTCGGCGGCGGCCAGGTCCCAGAGGCCAAGGCGGGCGTACAAATCACTCCGCTCGACCCAGACGGAGTCATGGTCCGGGCGCAATTGGATGGCTTTCGTAAAGGCGGCGTGGGCGTCGTCCCAGCGCTGCTCCTTGACATACCAGTGTCCCCGGTCCCGCAAGGCGTTGGCGGCCTTCAGCCGCTCGAGCCCCTGGCGAATCTTCTCGGCGCGTTCCTCGGCGACCTCTTGGGCCTTTTCGGCCCGGTCCTTCTCATCCTTGGTTCGTGCCTGTTCCTGTCGAATCCAGACGTTACTGACCGCCAAGGCGACCACCGCCAGCAGCATGACCAGCGCCAGCGCGGACGCCGTGGCGAACGCCCCCTTGTTTCGCCGAGCGAACTTGCGAAAGCGATACCACCCCGACGGCGGACACGCCTGCACCGGCTCGTCATTCAAGTAGCGCTGCACGTCGTCGGCGACCCCGTTGGCGGTCTCGTAGCGGCGGTTGCGGTCCTTCTCCAGGGTCTTCATGACGATCCAGTCCAGCTCGCCGCGCACCAGCTTCGTCAGCTTGGCCGACTCCATGTGGCGCTGGGCCGAGATGGAGGCCAGCGCCGCTCCCGAGTCGCTCAGCCGGGTGCTCGGCTTGGGCGGCTCCTCCTCCCTGATCATGCGGAGAATCTCGCCATGGGCGGTCTCCTTGAGCCGCTTGTGCGTCAGCGGCGTACTGCCCGTCAGGAGTTCGTACAGCAGCACCCCCAGTGAGTAGATGTCGCTGCGGGTATCGACGCCCAGGGCGCTCATCTCCGCCTGCTCCGGCGACATATATTCCACCGTGCCGACCAGGGTGCCATACTGCGTGAACAGGGTCCGCTCGGTCAGTTTTTGCTCGGTTGCCTTGGCCACCCCGAAGTCGATCACCTTGGGCACCGGCGTGCCGTCGTAGAGTGTGACCATGACGTTCGACGGTTTGACGTCGCGGTGGATGATGCCCTTCTGATGGGCGTGCTGGATCGCCTGGCAGACCGGCACGAACAACTCCAGCCGCTCCCGTGGTGTCAGGCGGTTGTCGTCGCAGTACTTGGTGATGGGCACACCGTGAATCAACTCCATGACGAAATAGGGCCGGCCGGATTCCGTGGCCCCGGCGTCGAGGACGCGAGCGATGTTGATATGGTCCATCAGGGCGAGGGCTTGTCGCTCGGCCTCGAAGCGGGCGATGACCTGGCGGCTGTCCATGCCGGGCTTGATGACTTTGAGTGCGACCTTGCGCTGCACGGGCCGGATCTGCTCGGCCATCCAGACCGTGCCCATGCCGCCCTCGCCGATTTGCTGGAGGAGTTTGTACGGTCCGATGACCCTTCCTGGCTCTTCGCGGGCGCTGCGCGGATTCGCAGACTTGGTGGCCAGCGCGTCCGCGCCGGCATTGTCACCGGGCTGGCCGGGTTGCGAGTTCATGGTCGCCCCCAGGTCGGGGGCGGGCTTCTCCAGAAAGCTGCCGGCATCTTCGTAGGCCTTGAGGAGTGCCTCGACCTGCTGCCGCAGCTGGGGCGCATCGGCACCAGCCTGGTCCAGGTAAGCTTCGCGCTCGGCCGCCGCTTCGATTTCGAGGGCGCGGTCGAAGACCGCCTTGACGCTCACGGGTTGCTTTTCCATGGCACCAACCTTCATGAACAAGATTCGTAACCGCTCACCCGACTTCGGAAAGCGGACTTTATCGCGCAGGCCAAGGCGAATTATTCCGCCCGTAGCGTGAAGAATCAGGCACGATTCTTCGGATGTATTCCGAACTCAGGCGACCAATCCGGCACGCTTTCGGAATCGGGTGAACGGTTACCAAGATTCGTTGCCCTACTTACAGTGCGACGTCCGCGTGCGAAATGTGCCACGGAAATCCAGAAATCTACTCGTTCACGTCGTCGTGCGGACTGAGTTGCTGATACAGCCAGGCTCGTGCGTAGGCCCAGTGGCGATTGGCCGTCCGCACCGAGATGCCCAGGGCCGCCGCGGTTTGCTCGATGGAGAGTCCCGCAAAATAGCGCAGTTTCACGACCTCCCCGACCGTGGCTTCTTCGCCGGCAAGCCGCTCCAGGGCTTCATCCAGGGCGAGCAGCTGCTCGGCCTTCTCCTCTTGCATGACATCCAGATTGTCCAGGTCCACGCGTTGGCGGTCCCCGCCGTGCCGCAGGCGCTGCTTGCGCCGGGCTTTCTCGACCAGAATTCGGCGCATGGCTTCCGCGGCCGCGGCAAAGAAATGTCCGCGACTGTTCCAGGGTTGAATCTCTTGGTCACCGAGGAGCCGAAGGTAAGCCTCGTGAACCAAGGCCGTGGCTTGAAGCGTCTGGCCGGGCGGTTCCTGGGCCATCCGCTGCGCTGCCAGCCGGCGCAGCTCGTCGTAGATCAGGGGCAGCAGCTGTTCAGCGGCGTGCGGGTCGCCTTGCTCGAGTGCGGACAGGATTCGGGTAACCTCGCTCATCGGCGTCACCTAAGCTGTTGAATGGCCCGGTCTTTTCCCCTCCCAAGGAGACCTCCGCTGAGTATACCAGCCGCCGGCCCCCAACCCTCGACTTCTTCCGCACTCCGCTCGTCATCGAGCCGTCGCCAGGAGAGATCTCCCGCGACACCGGGCGGCTCCCCGTCCGCCAGCCGAGGTGACCTGGCGAACTCCCTGGAACGACGCCGGCCCCGCGGTGCAACCGCGGGGCCGGGAATGATTCGGCCCAAGTTGCAAGCGGCAAACCTCAGGACACCGCGACCGCCGCGGCCGGCAGCCGCCCCTTCACCCCGTCCAGCCGCGCCCCGTTCACCGCCGGCGGCAGTCCGACGAAGTCCGCCGGCGGGGCCTTGGCCCGTTCCGCCTTGAGGTACGCGTTCGGGTCGTGGTACAGCGCCCCCTCCGGCAGCCAGCGCCACAGCGGCCCCAGGTCCTTCTTCACCAGACCGAAAAGGAGACGCATCCTATGCCGTTGAAGTTTTCAGGCGGATTCGGCCATAAGTGCCTTCCGGACAGCCGGTTAGCTACTGTGGTCGCTCGTGCGGACTCAGGACGCGAAAACCCTCGATTTCTCGGCGTTTTTCGCTATCCGCGACTCTGGGTCGCGGAAAAGTACAACGGCATAGGGCACGGCCCGCTTTCCCACGCCTGGGAGCGGGAGATCGGCGGCGAGGGGTACGACTTCGCCGGCTGGAAGAAGGAACTCGGTCTGGCGGACGACCAGCTGCTGGACGACCGGAGGGTGAAGTGGCACGTCCTGGTTGGGCAGGCGTTCCTCGCCTGGCCGGACGGGGAGCTACACAAGAAGCTGGAGTCCTTCGAGGCGGGAACCGCCTCACGGGTGCGGGCGTTCCTGTTGGGCCGATACCACGTCCCCTACCTCCCCCGCCTCCTCGACAGCGACGTGGACGTGGACCGGGCCGACTTCCTCCGGCGAGACAGCCAGCAGACCACGCCCGCGAACAGCACGCCGTTGACCCAGGCCAGCGAGCCGTGGCGGGCGGTGGTCTGGCACACGAAGGCGTCGTTGCCCGAGGCGAACGGCCACGACTGGTCCAGCAGGCCGATGGCCTTGGCCCGGTCCAGCACGTTGGTGGTAAAGACCAGGCTCAGCCAGGCCGCCCAGAACAGCAGCAGGGCACGCTTCAGGACGGGTGCGTTGATCGTCTTCTTCTCATGGAACGGCATGCATGTTCTCTGCCTGACGCGAGCGACCAGGCCAGGAATGACTTGCCCGCGGACGCGAGACCGACGGGGCGATGGATCCTCGCGTCGCGTGGGCCTGAGTCTCCGCGGGGTGGTGTTGACGCCACGCTTCCGCTTTCTCGTTGTCAGGCGGTGTTCCGGTCGCTTACACTCATCAGCGACCGGGCGGGAATCCCTCCGGCCCTCCTCACGACAGAGAGACCCCCCATGAACCTGCGCGTTCCTCTTGCCGCCGCGCTCTTCCTCGTCGCCGCGCCGCTCTCGGCCCCCCGGCCCGCTGATGGCTGTGCCACGGCGCGGCCGAAGGGCGTCCTCACGCCGGTCGAGATCGCCAGCGAGAGTGCCATCCTCCTCTGGGACGAGGCCACCAAGACGCAACACTTCATCCGCCGCGCCTCCTTCCAGACCGACGCCCCGGACTTCGGCTTCCTCGTGCCGACGCCGACCCAACCGACCCTGGCCCCGGCCGACGACGCGGCGTTCGCCACCCTGGCGAAGCTCACCGAGCCGAAGGTCGTCACGAAGCCGCGCCCGTCCGGGGGCGGTTGTACTCTCGGCTGCGGCTCGAAGAAGGAGGCGGGCGGCAGGGCGGCCCCGGCACCCCAGGTCGAAGTCCTTGAGGAAAAGCGCGTCGGCCCCTTCGACACCGCCGTCCTCAAGGCGAACGACGCGCAGGCCCTGACCGGCTGGCTGAGCAAGTGGGAGTACGTGTTCGCGCCCGAGCTGGTCGCCTGGGTCGAGCCCTACGTCAAGAAGAGTTGGGTCATCACCGCCTTCAAGATCGCCAGGGACACGGACAGGCCGGCGGCGAAGACCGTCACGACCACGGCGGTGCGCATGACGTTCAAAACCGAGAAGCCCTTCTACCCCTACCGCGAGCCGGAAGACCAGCGGGCTGGCGACAAGGGCGTGGCCCCGCGCCTGCTGCGCGTCTTCTTCCTCGGCGAGGGCCGCGTCCAGGGCACACTCGGAGAGAAGGGGAAGGTCTGGCCCGGCCAGGTCGTCTGGGCCAACAAGGTCGCCGCCGCGGACCGGGCGAAGCTCCTCGACCTGCTGAAGTTGCCGCAGGGCACGCCGCCGGTGGCGTGGCACCTGACGGAGTTCGAGGACCGCTCGACGCCGCGGCCGGGCACCGACGACGTCTTCTTCGGCCCCGCCGACGACCAGGCGCCCGTGGAGCGGCCGCCGAGCGTCATCTACGTCTCCCGCCCGCTGCCCGACGACGTCATGGCCTACGCTCTGGTCGCGTTCCTATTGACGCCGTGGATCGGGCGGCGCTGGCGGTCGGGACGCGACGCGGCGGGCGCTTGAGGGGCCTGGACGGCGGACCTCCTCGGCGCTGGACTGGGCCAAGAGCCGGTGCCTGGGCCGCGTGCTGCGGCGCTGCGAGGAGATGCGTATGACGGCGGCCGGGGCGCAGGCGGCTGACCTGGACGAGCTGATGCCGCTGCTGCGCGAGCCGATCGACCTGGGGCGGCGGTTGGTCAAGTGCCTCCTCAAGAAATCCGGCCGAACCAGACGGCACCCCCAGCCCTTCCAATGTGAGTAGCCCTTGTGGTAAGATGCTGGGGTACAAGGGGATACGCTTACTGCAGGAGGCGGCACCATGTTGCTGGATCAGGTTTTCGAGAAGTTCATCGCCAAGAGCCCCGTTAGCGTTATGGTCC
>JBBRPS010000590.1:0-6628 GCA_038227745.1 Gemmatales bacterium
ACAGCACCGAGAAGGGACGAGGTTTGCGGCCGCGCATGAGATAACCTCCGTTGTTCGGCGAGGATTACTCCCATGATATCGCCTTCCCTAATTCCTTGCAGAACTTCCGCAGCGGGACACTAGGTGGATCCGCCTGGGGGAATGGTGTAACGAGCGAGCACGACGGTCACGTTGTCCTTCCCGCCCGCCTCAAGGGCCGCGGCAACGAGAGCTTCGCAGGCCTCTTCGGACACCTCGACGTGGCGGAGCAGGTCGGCGATCCGGGCGTCGGGGACCATCTCGGTCAGGCCGTCCGTACACAGCAGGACGCGGTCGCCGTCGGCGAGGCGCATGTGCTGGATCTCAGCCTCGATGTCGCCGCCGCTGCGGCCCAGGGCGTTGGTCAGGACGTGGCGCAGGCGGTGGGTGGCCACTTCCTCGGGGGCAATCAGGCCGGCGTCGGCCAGAGCCTGGGCCATGGTCTGATCGGGGGTCAAACGGTGGAGCTTCCCCTGCCGGTACAGGTAGGCGCGCGAGTCCCCCACGTGATAGAGGCAGAGGTCGTCGCCGACGCTGCAGGCCACGGTCAGGGTGGTGGCCATTCCGGAGAGGGCCGGGTCGGCGTGCGCCCGCTCGGTCAGGACGAAGTCGATCTGGCGGAACCGCCGCCGCCACGTCTCCATGTTTTCCTGGATCTCCTGCGGGGTCATGACCAGGGTCCACTTGGGACTGTGGAGGGCCAGGTTGACGCCCACGCTGATCGCCAGGCTGCTGGCGATCTCGCCGGCGGCCGCACCGCCCACGCCATCCGCGACCACCAGGCCGTAGCCCATCTCGGCGAAGTACTCGGGGACCTGGCCGTCGGGCAGACTGGTCTTGAGCGTGAGCAGGGAGCGGCCGAAGCGGACCGCCAGGAAATTGTCCTCGTTCGTGGGCCGGACCTTGCCGGGGTGGGTCAAGGCCCCGATCTCGACGCCCACCTGCGCGGACAGGGGCTGCGGGCGCTCGGCTTCGGATTTCCCCACCAGGGGAGGATACTCCTTGGTATCCGCGTCACTGTCATGGTGCATGGGATTGCTCCTGGAAATGCTCCGGTCCCAGCAAAGGAGGGAACCCGTGCAAGACGACTTCACCTCGCTGTTCGCCTTCAAGCGGTGGGCCAACGCCAAGATGCTCGATGCCTGCCGGAAGCTGACCCCCGAGCAGAGAGCAGCCCCCTGGCGGAATGCTCCAGGGCCCGGCTCACTTCACTCGCCGGCCGGGAGCAGGACACGGACCTCCGGCGGCGCGGCGAGGAGGTCGCCGAGTGCCGCCAGCAGGGTCGCGATGTGCGGCGACTTCAGGTGCGCCTCCAGCGCCGCCAGGCTCTGCCAGCGCTCGTAGACCAGGTACTGTTCCGGCGCCTTCGTGTCGCGGTTGAGGTCGTAGGCCAGGCAACCCTTCTCGCCTCGCGTCGCCTTGATGGCCGGGGCGAAAGCCGTCTCGACCTTCTCCCCGGCACCTTCCTTTGTCCGGAGGCCGACGACCATCGTGAACGGCTTGCCGGGGTCCTTGAGGCTGGCCTTCACCTGCGCGGCGATCGGGTTCGGCTTCTCCTGGCCCGCAACGGGGGAGAAGCATAAGGTGGCCAGGGCCAGAACAACCGTGGCGGCGACCAGGCGTGCGGCGGGACGGCTGCGGATCATGAGGCCCCCCTTGTCGAGAGAAAAGGACAGTTCCAGTTGCCGCGCGTCATTGTAGGACGCTGTCGGGTTCGGGGTCATGGGCTTCACGGAATTCCCAGTGCCGGCGGCGCCCGCTTGCGGGTAACGGAGGGGATGGTCATGACGGTTGACGAATCGGTTTCGCTTCTGGACCGGCTGCTCGCCGAGGCGCCGCTCACGCCGTCGAGCGTCTGGGAGGCGTTCCGGGAGTGGGCTTGCCACCCGGTCGCCTGCGACCGCGAAGAGTTCGAGGCTTCCGTCGGTTATGAGGAAGGCACCGCCTGGATCGAGTTCCGGCGGGCGTTCGAGGATGCCGCCGTGGACAGCGGCGAGGAAGTGGTGCTCGCCCTCTCCAGTTCCCGCCCGGACGCCCCGCGATTCGCCGAGACCGGCGAGCGCTGTGACGACCGCAGCGAGCTGGGGGCGTTCTTCGCCCGGGTGGAGCAACTGCCCGGGTTCCGTCTGGCACTGGCCTACCCCCACTGGCAGTTCGACGCGGAGAAGGGTTAGAGGCAGAGGAACGAAGGAACGAGCTTTCTGCCCGTGCCTGTTAGCGAACTCCACGCCGAAGGGAAAGCGAGCGGCGGGGAGGGACTTGTATACGGTCGCCGGCCGAGTTCCGCCTGTTTAGCCGCGAGCGGTGAGCCAGATCCCGCTACGCGGGGGCGAGCGCTCGCCCGAGGCTCGCGGCTAAACAGGCGGGACTCCAACGGCTCCCGTATAACCCCAACGGGCATTCCTTGCCGGAAAAGGTCCAGATGGCTCCTGTAATCGTGAAAGGCAGACTGGCAGACATCGACGGCGTTCGGTACGGCCAGGTACGCATCGAGGGCGGCACCATCGTCGCCGTCGGGCCGGGCCTCGGGAAGCCGGACCACGTCTTCGGCGAGTCCTGCCTGATCTTCGCCGGCATGGGCGACGTCCACATCCACGCCCGCGAGGACGTCACGGGCCGCGACAACCACAAGGAGACGTTCGCGACCGCGGCGGCCGCGGCACTGCACGGCGGCGTCGTCCACGTCGCCGACATGCCCAACAACCCCGCCGCCCCGGTCGATGACGCCGGCTACGCCGCGAAGGAAAACCTTCTGAACGCCGCTCGCCGGCCCGTCGTCTTCACCCTCTACGCCGGCATCGGCCCCGGCACGCGCCCGCTGCAGCGCACCGTCCCCTACAAGGCGTACATGGGGCCGAGCGTGGGCGACCTGTACTTCCGCAGCCTGGAGGAACTCGACCGCACCCTCGCCGCCTACCGCGGCCGGGCGGTCAGCTTCCACTGCGAGGACCCCGAACTGCTGGAGCGACACCGGGAGGCGCCCACCCACGAGGCACGCCGGCCGCCGGAGTGCGAGCTGAGCGCGACCCGCTTCGCCCTGGCGATGATCGAGAAGCACGGCCTGACGGGGAAGCTATGCCACTACTCCGTGGGCGAGGGGCTGCCGCTGATCCGCGCGGCGCGGGCGCGCGGGCTGCCCGTCACCGCCGAGGTGACGCCGCACCACGTCTTCTTTGACACGGCCCAGCTGACGGACGCGAACCACCTGTGGATGCAGATGAACCCGCCCCTGCGCGGGCCGGCCGACCGCGCCGCCATGCTGGAGGCGCTGCGCGACGGCACCGCGGACTACCTGGCGACCGACCACGCCCCGCACACCCTCGCGGAGAAGGAGCGCGGCGTGTCCGGGCAGCCGCACCTCGACACCTATGGGCCGTTCGTCACCTGGTTGCTGGTCGAGCAGGGATTCACCCCGGAGAGAGTCGCCGCCGTCTGCTCGGCCAACCCCGGGACATTCGTCAACGCCTTCCGTGCGGAAAAGTTCGGGCGGCTGGTCCCGGGGTACGTGGGCTCGCTGACGGTCCTCGATTTGCGCCGGCCCACGACGGTCCGGCGCGAGGATCTGCGCACGCGCTGCGGCTGGAGCCCGTTCGAGGGCGTGACTTTCCCCGGCAGCGTCACGGCGGTGTTCGTCCGCGGCGAGCGGCGCGCCTGAACCGGCCTTTTTGCTGGATCTCGTCGCGCCGCTCCGTTACTGTGTTAGCAGAGTCGCCCATGCCCCGACCGGCGCGACTCGGCCGATGGTCGGGGGCCTGCACGAACCACTCAATCCGCACGACTACTCCGGCACGCATCCAGGGAGATTCGCCATGGCAATACGTCGCCTTCGTCTCGTCCTCCTCGCCGTCCTGGCCTTCGCCGCCCGGCCGTCCGGCGAGCTGACCGGGCAGGGGCCGCGCCCGGCGGACAAACCGGCCCCGGCCGCGGGGGTCGATCTGCACGGCGACCCGCTCCCCGCCGGCGCCCGGGCGCGCCTCGGCACGCTCCGCTTCCGCGTCGCCGACCACGTGAACGCCGCCGCCCTCTCGCCCGACGGCAAAGTGCTGGCCATCAGCGGTCAGGGCATCACCCTCCTCGACGCCGTCACCGGCAAGGAAGTGCGCCGCCTCGTCAACGGCTACGTCGGCGCCAACGCGCTGATCTTCTCTCCTGACGGCAAGGCCCTGGCCGGCGTCAACGGCGCCGGCCGCGTGCAGCTCTGGGACATCCGCAACGGCAATAGCCTCGGGGAGTTCCAGGCGCAGGGGCCGCAGAGCCGGCTCATCTCGCTCACCTTCTCCGGCGACGGCAAGGCCCTGGCCGCCGGCAACGAGGTCTTCGGCCAGCAGCAGGCCATCGTCCACGTCTGGGAGATCGCCGGCCGCAAACAGCTCGCGCGCGTCGAGGCGGTGCAGAACTACCGCGTGCTGACCGCCCTGTCCGGCGACGGCAAGGTGCTCGCCACCTGGGGCACCTACATCAACCGCAACGGCGGCATGCAC
This sequence comes from Gemmatales bacterium, assembly GCA_038227745.1. GTDB lineage: Bacteria > Planctomycetota > Planctomycetia > Gemmatales > Gemmataceae > DASPXY01. Next base: position 4,500 of record JBBRPS010000590.1, read on the forward strand.
AACCCCGAGCCGGCGCAGACCATTCAGCTCTGGGACGTCGCCTCGGGCAAGGAGCTGCGCCGCGTCCGCGTCGAGCACAACGCCGTCGCCACGGCCGCCCTGTCCCCCGACGGCAAGACGCTGGCGGCGACCACCGGCGGCTCGACGGTCTACCTCTGGGACGCGACCACAGGCAAGGAGCAGCGCCGCTTCGCGGGCCGGCGCGGCCTCGGGGCGTACCTCGGCTTCAGCCGCGACGGCAAGGTGCTGGCCGCGGCGGGCTACGACGGCACGGTCCAGCTCTGGGCGGCCTCGACGGGCCGGCGCCTCGGCCTGTGCGAGCCGCCGCAGTGCCGCTTCAACGGTCTGGGCTTCCTCGCGGACGGCCGCGCGCTGGCCTGGGGCGTCGAGGGCCAGACCGTGTGCCTGTGGGACGTGCCCTCCGGCAAGTCCGCCACGCCGCTGGTGGCGCACGCGAACCGCGTCACCTCGCTGGTCTTCCGCGCCGGCGGCAAGGAGCTGCTCACCACCAGCCTGGACGGCAAGGTCTTCACCTGGGACACGGCGACGGGCAAGACGGTGCGCGAGGGCCAGGTGCGCGACAACGACGGCTCCCGCAATCCCTACGGCGGCTACACCTCCTACGGCGGCCCGGCGGCCAGCCGTTACCAGTCGCTGGTACTCTCCCCCGACGGCAAGCACGCGGCGGGCGGCAGCGGCTACAACAGCACGATGCGGCTGTGGGACGTGGCCACCGGCCGCGCGGTCTGCGACTTCGAGGGCGGCCGCAGCGACAGCCAGGCGCTGACGTTCTCGCCGGACAGCAGCCTGCTGGCGGTGGCGAACTTCGACCGCTCGGTCCGTCTCTGGGATGTCCACACCGGGCAGCAGCTGCGCCAGGTGAAGTTCCAGAAGGGCGAGGCGCGCGCCATGGCCTTTTCGCCGAACGGCAAGGCCCTCGCCGTGGCGCGCAACGATTACGAGCCGAACACCGGCCATCAGATCACCGAGATCGACGTGATCGAGACGGACACGGGTCGCGCGATCTGCAGCATCAAGCGGATGAACGCCTACCTCAACGCGGTGACATTCTCGCCGGACGGCAGGGTGCTGGCGACGGCGGGCCAGACGCCGGCGGTGGACCTGTGGGACGCGGCGACCGGCAAGGAGCTCCGTCGCCTGGAGGGGCAGGCCGGGGGCGTGTTCTGCCTGGCGTTCTCGCCCGATGGCCGGACGCTGGCCGCCGGTGCGCAGCAGTACGGGCGCGCCGGCGCGGCCGCCACGAGCGGCGTGACCGTGTGGGAGCTGGCCACCGGGCAGGTCCGGGTGCAGTACGCGGGGCACATCGGCCTGGTCACGGCGCTCGCCTACGCGCCGGACTGTCGGACGCTGGCCTCCGGCAGCTCGGACACGTCCATCGTGCTTTGGGATCTGGCCGGCGACGCGGCGCAAGCCACCGCGAAGGAGTTGCCCGAGCAGGAAGTGACGGCCCTGTGGGGCGACCTGGCCGGCGCCGATGCGCAGCGGGCCCACGCCGCCGTGCGCAAGTTGCGGGCGGCCCCGGCGCAGGCGCTGGCCCTGTTCCGCAAGCACCTGCGGCCGGCGCAGGCCAGCACGGTGACCGCGGGGCAGATCGGCAAGCTCATCGCACAGATGAACGACCGCCGCTTCCCGGTGCGGAACCGGGCGCAAAAGGCGCTCGAGGACCTGAGCGTGGTGGCGCTGGTGCCGCTACGGGCGGCGCTGAAGGAGCCGCTCGCCTCCGAGGAGCAGCGCCGCCGCATCGGGACGATCCTGCAGAAGGTGGAGAAGATTTCCCTGGCGCCGGAGGAGCTGCGCGGGGCGCGGGCTGTGGAGACGCTGGAGTACATCGCGACGGCGGAGGCGCGGCAGTTCCTGACCGAGCTGGCGGGCGGGGCGCCGGTCGCGGGGCTGACGCGCGAGGCGCGCGGCGTGCTGCGGCGCCTCGACCTGAGGGCTCGGTGAGTCGGCCGCCAGCGGCGCGGGGACACAAGCCCGACGCGCCAGCGAGGGACCCCTCGCTGGCGCGTCGGGCTTGTGTTGCCGTGGCCTGGCCGTCCCATACAAGCCAGACGCGCCAGCGAGGAAGTCCCTCGCTGGCGCGTCGGGCTTGTGTTGCCGTGGCCTGG
>JBBRPS010000591.1:0-6624 GCA_038227745.1 Gemmatales bacterium
GAGGCGGCGCGGCTGGCGTAGGGGTCTGCCTCTGCGGCCGGGGACGCCGAGACGTGGGCGAGGCTGGCGTGCAGGTCCGGGTCGGCGATCTGGCTCAGGTGGTTACGGATCGAGCCGGCCGAACTGAGTGCCGCCAGGCTTTGGTGCGGGTCGTCGCCGTGCTTCTCCAGGTGCTTGCGCACCAGCGCCTCCAGCAAGGCGCCTTCCTCCGCGCTGAGGGCGCCGTGTTCCTGAAGGATGTGGCCGAGGGGCCTGGCCTTCTCCAGAACCCAGGCGTTCATGGCCTTGACGAGGGCGTCCTTGCCGATGAAGTCCATCTGCAAGGCCAGGATGCCAAAGAGCAGGTTGCGATCGGTGGCGGGCTGCGACATGGGAGTGCTTTCGGGCCGTCCCCTTGCCGTGCGCTACTGTCCGGCGCGCCAACGGGCCGGCCGTCAGGGCAAGGGGGGAGCGCGACGGCGGCTGGGACTGATTCTACCAGCTCTCCGTGCCGATGCACGCGCTTTCGGAGACGGATACGGTCCTGACGGATGCGATGGCGCGCGACCAGCAAGGGCTACGGCGTGGACTTCCTGGAGCAGTTGCTGGCGATCAACCGCTTCGTGCGGTTCCTGATGGAGAAGGGCGGCGTCAAGCTGGACCGGCAGACCCGGCGACGGACAGGTTGGGCAAGTCGATCAGGGACATATTTCACCAACACGAATAACACGAATAAATACAGAAAGCAGACATCGAGAAGATAAGATTAGTCATCCTGCCTTCTCTATTATTCGTGTTATTCGTGGTTGCCATCGTCCCCGCCGCCGCCTCGTGCGGCTCCAGCGTCACGTCGCAGAAGGCGATGCTCTTGTAGCCGCGAATCCGCACCCGGCGCAGGAACGGCGGCTTCGCCTGGGCGAGGGGTTCCTCGGTCGTGGTCACGTCAGCACCTCCACGGGGATGGCCCCGCAACGGGCCAGTTTCGCGTCGTTGGTCAGGAACAGGCCGCAGCCGTGTTCGATGGCCGTTGCGAGGTGAAGGGCATCGGGAAGTTTGAATGGATAAGCCGCACGGAGCCGGGCCGCTCGTTCGCAGACTGCTGCGGTCATCCCCAGAACCCGAATGTCCGGGTCGCTGAAAAAAGCCCGGTAGCGAGCCTCCAGACCGACATCGCCGTACTTGAACGGCGCCACCAGACATTCGGCTCGGGCCAAATCGCCGACCGCAAGCTCATCGCTTGCCGCCCGAATCGACGTGATCCGGGCGATCACCTTCGGGCCCCACGTCGGGTGATTCTCCACGAAGTAGATGATGCGATTCGTGTCGAGGTACACGATCACGGGTTGGGTTCCTCGGGTGGTTGCTTGCCGGTTTGGTCCTCAACCTGAAGCCGTTCGAGCGCCTGCTGGTGTTCGTGCCATTCTTCGCGCATCCGACGGACTTCCGCCAGCGTGTTCTCGCCACCATCGGAGGCGTTTGCGGCTGACTTTGGGATGGCCCACATTGCCTGCATCCGCTGCCAGAACGGATCGTCCTTCGGCAGCACGATTTCGGCCTGTTGGCGCAACACCACTGTCACCCGCCCCGGCGGCAGGTTCGGCTTCTCGTCCAGCACCAGCGTTCCATCCGCCTGGAGCGTTCCCTCGATCACGGTTTCGGTCAGTCTCATGGTTCATCTCCTTGTTCGGGATTCCGTCGTCCTTTTACGCAAAGAGGGTGCCGCCTTCGTCGGTGTTCACCTTGACCTTCCTCGGTTTCTTCGCCGCCGTGGACTTCTTCTTTTCGTGCAGCCCCTGCCGGACTTCCTCGGCGTAGCGTTCGTGGTTGAGCTTCAGCAGCCGGGCCAGCACCTCGCGGCGGGCGGCTTCGCCGATCGTGAACCGCAGCCCCTGCTTCGTGACGTGGAAACCGTGGCCCAGGTCGAGGTCGGTCCAGCCGTAGGCGGCGGCGACGGCGCGGTCCATTTCCGCGTGAGTCGCGCGCAGTCGCGCGCTTGACTCCGAATCCTCAGTCTGGCAGTGGATCAACTGCTATAGCTCGGTCAACCCGGTCTCCCGCTGCCCAGCAGTCTCTTCTCGTAGCCTATAGTATCGTTGGCCCACATGAACCAGGGGTGAGGAGTCAGCGGGAAACGGGAACGTCTCAAAGCAGTCGGTCGTCGTATACCGCATATCCCCCTTCATCGATGATCCATACCGCCGCGCCCAAGCAAGGTGAAGGGTGCTTTGTACGACGGCGAAATGCCCATAGCCTTCTAAAGCAAGCACGTTTACGGCGTGTGAAAAGACAACTGGGTTCGCTTCCGAATACTCGACAGCGACGAATGCGACCGTGTCGCTGGTCGCGGCGACCACCCAAGCGCCGCCCCTCCGGGGTGTGTTCCCGCCCCTGTCCCTCGGCGATGCTTGCCGGGATCGACGCCCCCGCTCGACGAATTTGACTCGTCATCCCGAACAGTTCTTCCTTCGGAAATGGCTTGGTCACTCGGTAGCACTGTTCCGCCAGATCCACTTCCGAGGTGAGTGCCGGGGACCACTTCGCCCACCACCGAGCCAGCCCAAGTCCGGTGGCACCCGCGCCGCCGGGCCGCCCACCACGCCCACGTCGTGGGAGCGGTTGTCCCCAGTGTGAAACAGCCCCACCCGCCGGTCTCAGCGACCGCCGCGTCCCGAGACCCCTGGGCGACCAACGCCTTTACGACGGCAAGACGTGGCCCACCCTGTCGGCGTGGTCAGCCAGTACGCCAGGCACGACGCGCCCGGCCCGAGGCCCTCTGACCAGAGGCCTGACACCCCGCACAGGCCTTCCTCTCGGCCACAAAGCGCCGGCCTTTCCCTCTCGGTACGCCCCCAATTCTTGACCGACGCGGGGGAGCCGCGCAGAGTAACTGTAGAGAGAGCAGTCTCCTTGCCTCCACACCCTCGGAGTGACCACCGATCATGTCCGCCGTTGACCTACCCCTGTCAGAACTCGCCCACCGCCTCGCCCGGAAGCAGTCCGAACTGGAAGAGGCCCGCCGAGCCTACGAGGCCCGCCTGGCCGACCTGGCGCGCCGAAGGGAGGAACTCCAGGCGCAGCTCCGCGACGTGGACTCGGAGATCCACGCGGTCACCTCCACCGCCGCTGCGGACGCCCCCGCTGCCCCGGCGCCTGCGCCCAGACCGCCGGCTCCAGGCGCCTCCACCGCACCGTCGGCATCCCCTGCCCCGCAGGCCCGTGGCGCGGGCGCCCCGACCCTGGGGCGCTTCCTGCTGGACCTGGTGCGCGCGGCCGGTCGGGCGATCACGGTCAAGGAGCTGGCCGAGGAGGTGGCGCGCAGGAAGTACCCGACCACGAGCGGCAACATCCCCGACTTGGTGAAGAACACGGTCTCGAAGCTGGTCACCAAGGGCGTGCTGCGGCGCGCCGAGGATCAACCCGGGGTGGTCCTGGGCCAGCCGCAGTCCGGGAAACCGGCGCCGGCTCCCAAGGCCGCGCTTGCCGGGAAGAAGACGGGCACGAACGGCAAGGCCGCGCCGAAGGCGGCGCCTCCGGTCAAGCCTGCGGATAAGGGAGGGCGCGTGTCGTTGACGGATGTGCTGACGCGGCTGCTGGCCGAGAGCGACCGGCCGCTGAAGGCCAGGGAGCTGGCCGACCGGGCGCTGGCGGCCGGGTACAAGACCGAGAGCAAGGACTTCGTCAACGTGGTGTGGGTGGCGCTGGGCAAGATGGACCTGGAGAAGGTGCCGGACCAAGGCTACCGCCTGAAAAAGGGCGCCCCGAAGCGGAAGTGACGGCGCCGGGTTAGACGCCCGCGCCTTGCTCGCGTCATCGCAGCGGCGCCCCTGGAGGGTGAACCGATCACCAGGTCTCCCCGAGCAGCCGGGCGAGGACCCAGCAGCCCTCGACGTGTTCTCCCGACCGCCGACAGTGGGACAGCACAGCGGCGTCCGTGCAGCCGGCTTCTTCGGTGGTGTCCCCGCAGTATTGCCAACCTTCAAAATGCCAGCTTTTTCCGCGAACTGCTGAAGCGCCGACTTTTCGGCGCCGAATCGACAACCGTCTACTCGCACGGGACTTACGTCATCTTGGCAATACTGCGGGGACACCACCAAGAACGCCGACGTGCTCCTGACGGCTCGACCCGATGGGTTGGTGGTCGGCGTCTCACGGGGAATCACGGACCGCGCCCACGGCACCGATCTGTCCGACCTCGCCGTGGACAAGGGGCACCAGCGCAAGGACTTCGGACCGCCATGACGACACTATACCAGGCCAGGCGGGCGACCACGGCAACGGAACGAGGAGGAACTTCAGGCGGCTTCACCTTTGCCGCCCCGGTCGAGCGGTGCTGGACCCTCATGGTCAACGGCCGAGGAGGAACTTCAGGCGGCTTCACCTTTGCCGCCGGCCAGGAGATCATTCAGCCAGTCGTCCGATTCCAGGCAAGTGGTTTCTTTCCCCGGTTTTGGTATAATGAGCGCGGGCGAGCTTGGGAATAGCCCCTGCTGTTCTCGGTTGCTCTCTCTGCCCTTAGGGGGACGGCTGTCTCCCTTCTGTGCCTCGCCCGTATCACCAACAGGTAGAGGATATGCTCGATATACCCCAACTCCAGCAGCACCTTCTCGCGTTGGATGGCAGCGATGACACGGTAAAGCGGGAGGCACTTCAGTCCTTGCGACAGCACGGCGAGCAGGAATGGGCCACCGCACCCACCGAGGCGATTGATGCCCTCCTCACGGCACTCACAGGCCTACGTCCCAACGGCATCAAGCACCCGTCTGCCCAGAAGGAAGCGGCGACGATCCTGGGCAACATGGGGCCACGGTCCAAGTCTGCCGTCCCACGACTCATCGAGTGGCTGCACGAGGGCGTCCCCGACTCTGTCCGTGAAGCGGCCGCCGCCGCCCTCGGGAAAATCGGCAAGGAAGCCAGGGCCGCAGTTGACCGACTTGTTCAGCTACTTGGGGACTCCCGGCCCGCCCTTGCCGCTCAGGCGGCCCGTGCGTTAGGCAGCATTGGCTGCGCCGACAGCCGGGTCCGCTCCGGCCTTATTAATCTCTGGCCCTCACGGCTGCAACTTCGGGGCGGTGACGCACAAGTAGCGATTGCGCTGTGCAAGCTGCACATTGCCGCCCCGAATCTGCTCGGGGCCGTCACGAGAACTTTAGTGGTGGACCAGGAAGTTTGCCTCCGGAAAGCGGCGGCGGAAGCGCTGGCCTGGTGTGGCAAGAATGAAACGGACGTGGTTCCCGCATTGCTCACAGCGACCTTGAGCGACACGAACGAAGAAGTCCGCCAGGCGGCGCAAGCGGGCTTGGACCACATGCGCCTCTCGCACGAGAAAGCGATCCGCCTGTGTTCTCGGCAGCTGGGGGATTCCGCCTATGCAGAGGCCGCTTTGAGGAAGAGCGGCGAGCCTGCCGTCCCTGCCCTGATGGAAGCTCTTGGCACAGATGAGCCTGCAACCCGGGTGAAAGCGGCCCGAACTCTTGGCTGCCTTGGAGAAGTGGCGGCGGCGGCGGCTCCGGCACTTACTGCGGCGTTGCAGGACGACGACCCGGAGGTTCGCCTGGCGGCGGCGAAGGGCCTGTGGAGCGTCACCAAGAAAGCGGGCGCTGTCGTCCCGGCGTTGGTTGCTTTGCTTGAAGTGGAAGGGGCCGCCGACGGGGAGGACGGTGAAACTCGGCGCAGGTTTCTCCAGACCGTCTTGGAGGCTCTGGGCCGCATAGGGCCGGCTGCGACAGCGGCCGTGTCGGCACTGACTGCGATCTCAAAGGACACCAACCGCCATATCCGAGAGTCTGCGGCCGTTGCCCTGCAACAGATTCGGCCGGCCGTGGCGAATACGACGGGGCTGCGACGGTAAGGCGGCCCGTTAGGGAGGCAAGCCCTCCTTGTTCGTTTGCCCACATCTGAAAGAGCCGAATGATGACAGAGATCAGGAGGACGAGGGAAGAAAGGCGAGAGGCGTTGAAGCGGCTTGCAGCCATGCCGAACGGCGCCGACAAGCTGTACTTGATCCGCACCCGGAGCTTCAGCCCTTTCGAGAAAATCCCGATTGGGACACTCCTGCTCGAAGCGATACTGGACCACGAATATCCGCAGCGGCAATAGCGACACGGACGGCCCGCTCTCCGCAGGCCGTAGAAGAGCCGGTACGAGTCGGGCAACTCCGGTGCGGGCTTCCGCCAAACGATATCCCGTCGCCGTTGCAGAACCGCCTGTTTAGCCGCGAGCCCCGCGCAGCGGATCTGGCTCACGCGCTCGCCCGAGGCTCGCGGCTAAACAGGCGGAACTCGACCGGCGACAGTATACTGTCCGGAGTCATGACTTGTCCCTCCGTCGGTTCGCAACCGACGCAATACGTTGGATACGAAAGAAGACGCCATGTTCTGCGTATTGCATGGCAATCACGGTAACGGGCGCATCTACTTCTACTGTGTCCGTCATTTCCGTTGGTTAATCCTTTGGGGCGCCAGGAGTTCGCGCGACTTGTAGTGGTAGAAGCGGGCCTCTTCGTTGCGTTGCGTTGCAAGCGGCGCGTCATGTTCCGACAAATACGCTCCTGCTTGTCGCACCCCAACGCCCGCCGCAATAGCTGCGCCAGACACCAACGTACCTGCGGCACCGTCAACGCAGGCGTGTGTTTTTTTTCCCCGCCGC
>JBBRPS010000592.1:0-6618 GCA_038227745.1 Gemmatales bacterium
AGGCGATCCTGCAGGTGCGGGCGGACCACCTGAGCGAGGACCAGCCGCTGGAGGCGTTCTGGCAGCGCCGGCAGGCGGCGGCCACGGGCCAGCGCCCTTACCGCCGTGCCGGCTGATTACGAACCATGTCGTGCGCCCGGGGGGAAGTGGCCACGCGCGATTCGTGGGAGGCTGGAAGAGAACAAGCCCACGGGTGGTCACCCATGGGCTTTGGGGGCTGGGAGAGAAGAAGCCCACGGGTCGCAGCCCGTGGGCTTTGCTGCGTTATTGCAGGCCCATCAAAAAGGCGCGGACATCGCAGAATAACTTGTCGCAGTAGGCACGCCACCGGGTCGGCTCGGGCGCCTCGGTGCCGGGGCGGATGCGCAGCGTGATGTCGAGCAACTTCTTGTGCGCCGTCTCCTTGTGCTTCATCTCGAAATCGAGCACGGCCAGGACGCGCCCCTGGGGCGGCGGCTCGTTGGTGAAGCCCAGCCAGGCGAGCAGGCCCGGCCTGGGCCGGTTGACGGCCTCGTACGGGTCGAGCAGCTGCACGCGCATCAGGCCCGGCTCGCTCGCCAGCACTTCCCCCGTCGCCGCATCGACGAACCCCTGCACCTTCATCACCGCGACCTGCTCCGGCATCCACGCCTCGAGGCGGTACGTCCGCAGGTGCGGGTCGTCCAGGAATGACATCGCCGGGGCGACGGGCAGGGGCGGCGGCATCGCGGGCAAGGGCGGCGGCGCCGGCTTCGGCGCGGGCGGCAGGTTCAGATCCGGGTCGGAGTCCACGATCAGGTCGAAGTTGTCGTCGGCCGGCCGCGCCCGCGCCCGCGACGGGCGCGCCTCGGTGCCGTCTTCATCGACCAGAATGCCGAAGGTGTTCCTCGTCCGCCCCGCGCGGGGCGCGGCCGCGGCGACCACCCGTACGGGCACGTCCTCGGCGTCGCCGCGCAGCAGCTGATTGACCTTGCGCTCCTGCTCGTCGCTGAGCACGAACAGGGGCAGGCCGACCGGTTTGCCGCCCACGATTTTCTGGGCGTCGGCGGCCAGTCTCTCCAGTAAGGGGACCTCCCGGCCGCTGCCCTGGGCGGCGAGCAGGACGTGGCCGACCAGGGCCCGCAGCACCGGGTCGCGCCGGCGCCACAGTTCGCGGAGCAGCGCCGAGGTGCCCGGCTCCTGGAAATCGCTCTCCTTGAAGAGGAGGTTGTCGCCGCTGTCGTAGCGCTCCCACAGGGCCCGGCCGCCAGCCGCGACGGCGACCAGCGCCGTGTAAATGACCAGGTGGGCGAAGCGGTCCGACTCGGCGTCGTAGGTCTGCTGCCACAGCCGCCGGGGGTGCTGGTAGTTGGCGTGCCCGGACTCAAGGGGCTGGCTCCCCTCCAGGGCCGGCACGTACATGCCGTCGTAATCCACCAGCTTCAGCGTCGGCGGCCCGCGGTCCGCGCCCGGGGCGACGAGGATGTGGTCGTGCTCCAGGCAGCGGTGCGCGACGCCGAGGCGACGCAGTTCCGGCAGCACGCGCAGCCAGAGGAGGGCGAGCTGCTGCAGGACCTGCGGCTTGTCGGCGGCCTCGGCCACGAAGGCGTTGAGGGGCTGGCCGTCCACCCACTGCATCTTCACCGCGGGATACCAGCGGCCGCGCACGCAAGCCCCCCGCTCGGAATACTGGAACGGGACCAGGTAAGGCGAATCGACCTGCAGGAGGTGCTCGGCCAGGGCGCGGTAGTGCCGGTCCAGGCCGAGCGTCTCCTCCCGGTAGATCTTGACCGCGAAGCGCTGGAGGTTGACCAGGCCGCGGACCTGGTAGACCTGACCCTGCCGCCCGGAGCGAGCCAGGGGGTTGCCGGTGGAGCCCTGGACCACCTGGCCGCGTTTCAGGTCCGCGTCCTGAAAGCAGCGCAGGGGATGTTTCAGAGCTTCAATGTGATCGGCGGGGAGCTGCCAACCCATGATGCGACACCTCGTGACTCGTCTCTCGTGGGGGCGCGGCGGCGCACCTCAGCGGCGCCGGGCCTTCACGGGCGTTTCCGAAAACATAGCACACGCCGGGAGGGGAAGACGGAACGAGAGTGGTTGCGAGGGGGTTCCCGACTCGCCGGGTCACTTGCGCGGCTGCGGCGGCTTGGGGAGGATGCGCCGCTTCTGCCGCACCAGCTTCGGCGTGGGCCGGTCGTGCTCGTCCTCGATGTCGCCGATGATCTCTTCCAGAATGTCTTCCAGGGTCACCAGCCCAAGGATCTTCCCCGCCTCGTCGCGGACCAGCGCCATCGGCCGGTGCGCCTTGCGGAACAGCCGCAGCGCATTGGCGACGCTCTCGTCTTCGCGCAGGAACAGCGGCGGGTAGAGGGCGTCCTCGAGGATCACCATGCCGCGCAGGCTGAAGAGGAAGAACAGGTCCTTGGTGTTGACGATGCCGACAATGTTGTCGAATTCCTTCTCGTAGACGGGCATGCGCGTGTGGGCGCCCTTGCGGACGGCCTCGAGCACCTTGTCGGGGGGAGTGCTCACCTCCAGGGCGGCCATCTTCTCGCGCGGCACCAGGCAGTCGCGGACGCGCTTGTTCGACAGCCGGAAGACGTTCTGCACCAGATGGGCCTGCTCGGGGTCGAGCACGCCGGCCTCCTCGGTGTCCTCGATCAGCAGGGCCAGCTCTTCCATGGAGTGGACCATGCCCTCGCCGGTGGCGGGGCTGTAGCCGAGGCGGCGGACGATGGCGTTGCCGGTAATGTTCATCAGCGCGGTCAGCGGCCGCGTCAGCCGGGTGAAGACGTTCAGCGGCCCGGACAGCCACAGGGCGATGCCGTCGGGCGTCTGCAGCGACAGCGTCTTGGGGATCAGTTCGCCGAAGACGACGTGCATGAACGTGATGAACATGAAGGCGGTGACGACGGCGGCGGAGTGGGCCGCCGTCTCGCTCCAGCCACCGGGCAGGGCGGCGAAGAGCGGCTGGAAGAGGTGGGCCAGCGCCGGCTCGCCCGCCCAGCCGATGCCGATGCTCGCCAGGGTGATGCCGAGCTGGGTGGCGGCGATGGTGCGGTCGATGTTGCGGATGGCCGACTCCGCCGCCCGGGCGCCCTTGACGCCCTGCGCGACGAGCTCCTCGATCCGAGTGCGGCGGACCGCCACCAGGGAGAACTCGGCGGCGACGAAGAAGGCGTTGAGACAGACAAGGGCCGGGACGCTCAGCAAGCCCAGCAGGTTCCAGACGAAAGAGCCGTCGGAACTGGCGAGCAATAGCGAGCGCATGGTCCCTTGAGCCTCCTGCGGAATGACGGATCCCTACAGTTCAAGATACGCCGTCCGGGGATGCGGGCCAATCCCGGGTTGCGCGGCGTGGGGTGCGGAGGGTGGAATGGCGATCCTCAGCGCGGGACGTGGGGACGCAATCCCGAATCGCAAGCGCCGGACCGTCCATCCCTTGTGCTTCGGGATTGCGTCAGCTTTCAGGGCGTTGAGGAGTTTGGGGCGCTCGACTCTTCTCGGGGCGCGGAGACTTGCGACGGCTGTCGGCGGTGGACCACAGGGCGCGGATCTCCTTCCAGCGCTCGGAGTCCGGCGCCACGCCGACGACGCGCAGAATGCGCTCGACGTGGAACCAGCGCAGCGGCTCGTCGCAGTCGAGGCGCTGGAACTCGCGGGTCAGCACCGAGTAATTGAAGCCGAGCTTCGGACTCAGGTCGCGCAGGTTCGTCGCCACCGCACCGATCAGCAGCCGCAGCTCGACGCCCAGCGGCGACCGGCACCAGCCCTGGAGGGACGCGCGATAACGGTCCTCCCAGTCGTCCCGCAGCGCGACCAGGTCGGTCACGCCGCACGCCTCGGCGATCTGCGCCAGCACCGGCCAGGCGGGGACCTCGGCGCCGGCCGCCATCGCCCGCAGCCGACCGGCCCACAGGCCGCGCAGCCCGGCACCGCGCAACAGCCGCGCCAGCGGCAGGATGCCGCCCTCGCGGCGCGCGAGCAGCCCGACGAGGTCCGGGACCGTGGCGGGCGACTGCCAGGCGCAGCGCTCGGCCTCCTCGGCCTGGCGCTGCCGCAGCAACTCTTCGACGCGGCGGCGGCCGGCCTCGTGCAGCGCGTTGAGGATGCGCTCCAGGGCCGAGTCGCGCAGCGGCGTGACGCCGCGCTCGATCTTCTGGTACTCCAGGCTGGTGTAGCCCAGGATCGCCTCCATGTCGCGCAGCTCGAAGCCGTACAGCTCGCGCGTCAGGCGCAGCTCGGTGCGCGTCTCGGGCCGGCGGCGGCGGTGGAACTGGCGGCGCCGCTCCTCCCACAGCCGCACCAGCCCCGCCTGCTCCGCGGGCTTGCCGGCCAGAATCGCCGCCAGCCCCGCCGGGTAGGCCTGCGTCGAGTAGAGGCCGTCCTCCTCGATGTGCTTGATGATCCGGGCCGGCTTCTTGCCACCGACGTGGAACAGGTCGGCCAGCTCGCGCCGGGCGATGCCCCGGCTCTCGCGCAGGCGCTTGAGCTGCCCGCCGAAGCCGTCGCCGTTCTGCAGGTGCTGCTGCTCGGCGCCGCACACCCACAGCCGCTGCAGCGCCCGGTACTCCTTCTCGTCGCGGCACAATTCCCGGGCGGCGTCGGCCACTTCGCCCCAGGGGGGCAGCTCGAGGTAGCGCAGGCGGCGGAAGGCGGACGTGCTGACGCCGAGGCGCAGCAGGTGGCTCTCGGGATGGCCCGCGCGGGCGCAGAGGACGCACAACTCGGCCCACGCCTCGGGCAGGCCGCGCTCGAGGAAGCGCTGGCGGGCGGCTGCGTGCCACAGGCCCTCGGCCCGGGCCTCGTCCGCGCCGGCGGCCCGGCAGAGGCGGTGCAGCAGGGCCAGGGACAGGGGGAAGTGGCCGCGGCGGTACTCCCACAGGGTGGTGGCGCTGATGCCGACGCGGTGAGCCAGCTCGCGCGACGAGCCGGCCAGCAGCTCCAGGCGCCCCAGGAACTCCTCGAGGGTGTCGCCTGGGCCGGCGTAGAGGCGGCGGACTTCTTCGAGCTGCTGCGGGCCGGCGTCGCGGCCCTCGCAGAAGGCGAGGAACTGCTGCAGGGTCTGGCGCGTGGGCGTGTGGATGCCCAGTTCCAGGTCGCGCAGGGCGCCGCGGCTGATGCCCGAGAGGCGGGCGCACTCCAGGCGGGTCAGGCCGAGCACCTCGGCGCGGAGGCGGACGATCAGGCGGGCAAGCGGCGGAGCGCTCTCCGCCCGGGCGAGGGAGCGTTCGCGGAGGTGAGCGTTGCGCAGGGCGTGGCCGGTCAGACGGTCGGCGAGGTTCGGTGATGCCGGCGGCATGGGTCGCTCTCGGCGGGCCCTGGCGCCAGGGGGGGAGGGCCAGGGGATCTCAGGCCTCACGGTTGGAAAGCGCCGGGGGGCGCACAACCCGGCAGTGCGGGGTGCCGGGGGTCGGCAGCAGTTCGGCGGGCCTCAAGGGGGTCTCGCGGTGCAGTTCGGTGGGTGGGCGGGGTGCCACCAAGGGGGGGTATTACCTAATGCGATGATACTCGGCCCGGTGCGGATTGCAATCAGATTCGCGCAGAAATCGTCGGCGCCGGGGCCTTCTGGACTCCTGTCGCGGGCCGGCTATACCGTTCCTCATATCGCCGGAATTACCCCAGGAGTACCACATGCCGTCCGACACCCCGCGCCGCAGCCGCCTCACCACCGAAGGCATGGGCCGCGCTCCCAACCGCGCCATGCTCCGCGCCGTCGGCTTCCTCGATGACGACTTCACGCGCCCCATGGTCGGTATCGCCTCGCTCTACAGCGACATCACGCCGTGCAACGCTCACCTCGACCGCCTCGCCCGCAAAGGCGCGGAGGGCGTCCGCGCCGGCGGCGGCGTCGGCCAGATTTTCGGCGCCCCCACCGCCTCCGACGGCATCATGATGGGCCACCAGGGCATGCGCTACAGCCTCGTGTCGCGCGAGGTCATCGCCGACAGCATCGAGGTCGTCGCCGGCGGCATGAACCACGACGGCGTCCTCGCCTTCGGCGGCTGCGACAAGAACATGCCCGGCTGCGCCATGGCCATGGCACGCCTCAACGTGCCGAGCATTTTCGTCTACGGGGGCAGCATCCTGCCGGGCACCGGCGCCGACGGCGGCGACATCGACATCGTCTCCATCTTCGAGGCGGTCGGCCAGTACCAGGCCGGCAAGCTCGACGAGAAGGGCGTCCACCGCGTCGAGTGCGACGCCTGTCCCGGGGCCGGTTCGTGCGGCGGCATGTACACCGCCAACACCATGAGCTCCGCCATCGAGGCGATGGGCCTGTCGCTGCCCTACGACGCCAGCAACCCGGCCGTCTCGTCGGCGAAGGAGCGCGAGTCGTACCTGGCGGGCGTGGTGCTGGTGCGGCTGATCGAGCGCGGCATCCGGCCGCGCGACATCATCACGCGCAAGTCGCTGGAGAACGCCTACACGGCGGCACTGGCGCTGGGCGGCTCGACCAACGCAGTGCTGCACCTGATGGCGATCGCGCGCGAGGCGGACGTCGAGTGGACGCTGGCCGACTTCGACCGCCTGGGCGACAAGGTGCCGGACCTGGCCGACCTGAAGCCGGCGGGCCGTTACGACCTGCACCGCGCGGGCGGCACGCCGGCGGTCTACCGCGCCCTGCTCGACGCGGGCCTGCTGCACGGCGACTGCATC
>JBBRPS010000593.1:0-6616 GCA_038227745.1 Gemmatales bacterium
AGCCGCGAGCCTCGGGCGAGCGCTCGCCCGAGGCGCGCGGCTAAACTTTCACATTGCGGAGGGCGGTTGTTATGCGGCGTGTGTTGGGCACCGGGATCTTCGTGGCCGTCTGCGTCGGCTGGCTGGGGGCGGCGGACAGCGCCCGTGGGCAGGAGAGCCCCTCCGCCAAGGCCACCCGCAAGAAGCTGAAGCAGAAGATCACCGTCGAGTTGAAGGAAGTCGGCATCAAGGACGCGGTCGATGAGATCCGCCGCGAGTTCGACAACCGCCTCGGCATCAAGATCGACAACGTCTCCGGCATCTCCAACAACTCCAAGATCACCGTCGTCGCCAAGGACCAGCCCCTGGAGAAGATCCTCAACGAGATGTGCGACAAGTACGACATGGGCTACTTCGTCAAGTCCGACCCCAAGGACCGCCTCGACGGCTGGATCATCCTGCGCAAGAACGCCAAGGCCAAGGAGCGCGGCTACGAGGAGGGCAAGGAACCCAAGGGCAAGGCCTCGCTGGCCCCGGGGGCGCCGGCCGCCGGCGCTGCGTTGCCGCCAGCCCTCTTCCTGGGCGCCGCAATCCGCCGGGAAGCCCCGGTCGCCCTGGCGGCCCGGCAGCGGACCGCGCTCGCGTGAGGGAAACCACGGAACAAAGACAGTAAAGAGAAAGCCCACGGGTGGCAACCCGTGGGCTTTCTCTTTTCTCTCTCTTTGTCTCTTTTTCGTGTACTCCGTTGTTTCCTCAGTTCGCGGCCAACCGCTTCTCGCCCATGTCGCGGTAGTAGAGCGGCAGGTGGCGGTAGTACACCTCCAGCGTCAGCAGCGACAGCGACGTGATCATCAGCCGGCCGCCCGCGGCGCCGTGGCCATCGCCGACCGACGACCAGCTACCCTGCACGTCGGAGCCGGGCGTCGCGTTCTTCTCCTGGGTCTGCACCAGGTTGGAGCGCATCTTGTCGTTCCACTTCTTCCAGCTGTCGCCGCCGAAATGGTGCAGGACCTGGGTGGCGTAGTAGTAGTAGTAAATGTTCTTGCTGCGGCCGGGCGGCAGCACCTCGAGGTTCTTCTCGACGCCCTTGATCATCTTGAGGTTCTGCGAGCCCCAGTTCTGCAGGTACTGGCGGCAGAGCAGGCCGACGGCGCTCATGGTCGGGCTGCCGCCCTTGCCGACGTAGCCGTAACTCTGCGTGGCATCGTCGCAGCAGTCGTTGAGGTAGCTGATGGCCTTCTTCATGGTCATCTCGGGGACGTCCAGATTCGCCATCTGCGCGCTCTTGAGGGCCATCACGACCCAGCCGGTCACCGACGTGTCGCCCGGCTCATTCGGCGAGTAGCGCCAGCCGCCGGCGCTGTGCTGCGCCTTGACGAGGTAGTAGATCGCCATCTGGGCCGGGCGGCGCAGTGCCGGATCCTGGCTCAGGCCATACGCCTCGCACAGGGCGATGGCGGCCAGCGAGTGGGCGTACATACCGCCGCCCAGGTTGCCCGTCTTCTTGTCCTGCTTGCGCATCAGGAACGCCAGGCCCTTCTCGATCGGCTTGTCGTAGGGATTCTCGGAACTGTTCTTGGCCTTCTTGTGCGTGTAGCCGGCGCCGAGGAGAGGGAGCAGGCCGAACGCCGTGCCGGCGGTGTCGTTACTCTGGCCGCGGTCCTTGAAGCGGCCGCCGTCCAGGGGGAAGCTGCCGTCGCGCGCCTGCAGCCGCACCAGCCACTTCAGGCCGAGGGCCACCGCCGCCTCGGTCTCCTTGGTGCCGCCGCCGTCACGCAGGGCCTTGTTGCGGGTGGCGCCGCTGCGGCCGTAGAACGTGCCGGCCAGCGGCATGCCGCGCAGACTGTAACCGCCCGGCATGCCGATCTCACTGCCGGTACCTGGCATGTCCCCCTTGATCGCGCCGCCCTGTCCCATCCCCAGGCCGTAAGGCGCCGGCAGGTTCGTCGGCGGGTTGTCCTTGCTGCCGTTGAGGATGCCGACCGGCTCGTCGGGGTTGACGACGCCGGGGACGCTGACCTCGTCCTTGCGGTCGAGCTTGTAGTTGATGTTCGTGTCCGGTTCCTGGGCGGCCGGGTCCACGTCGGTGATGGTCAGGGGATCCTTACTCTCCGGCTCGGGCGCCGGGTCGGCCTGCACGATGGCCTCGGCCTTCGTTTCCTCCAGGGGAGGACGGGACGCGCCCGCGGATGCCGGGGCGCTGAGGAGGTACAGAGCGAAGAGGATGCCGCCGTTGAACAGGCAGCTGATGAGAACGGCCGGGAATACCAGGAGCAGGCTGACGCCGGTCCGGCCCATCGGCACGGAGGGCTCGCGGATGAGCGCCGGCTTCGCGGCGGGTTTGGGCCGTGAGTTCTCTTGCATGGACATGCCTGGTCGTTCCTTCCTCGTGTCGGTACTTGTGGAGTCTGCTACGCCTATTATGCGGCCGCCGTCTCTGTTACCGCAAGGAAAATCCCGGAAAGTCTCAGGGCGTCGTCCCGTGCCCGGGCGCCTCGCCCGACGCCGGCGGCGAGGTGCCGTTCCTCTTGCCGTCGCCGGGCGGTTCCGGCTCCGAGAACGCCCCCTCCTCCTCCGCGAAGCGCTGGTCCTCCAGCCGGTGCAGCCGCGCCCGGACCTGCCGGTCGGTGCGCCGATACCACAGGTTGATGCCCAGCATCAGGCCGACCGTGATCGCGACGAAGCCGATGATACCGAACAGCACCGGCCCCGGCAGCGGCGAGCTGGGTTGAGCGTCCGACCGCGCGGCGGGCTGGCCCTTGAGCGTCGGGGCGACGAACATCAGCGTGTTGATCTTTCGCGCCTGCCCCTTGGCGTCCCTCTCGACCACCTCATAGCCCCATTTCTTGAAGAAGTAGCCGTCGAAGGACACCTTGCGGTTGAGGTCCTCGCCCTCTTTAAGGTTCGCGGGCAGGTCAGTGAAGTGTACGCACACGGGCGGAGTGCGCGTGTTGGGCCGGTGCAGGTAGATCCAGCCCACGTAAACGTGCGGGACGCCCTGGCGCTGGGCCAGGACGGGCGCGTCCTCGCGGGAAAGGCGCTTCAGCAGGCCCTCCATGTGAACGATCTCGCCGCGATACTTCTTCGGCTGGACGAACAGCTGGTCGAAGTTGAGATGGCTGTTCTCGGCGGCGTTCTTCGCGAACAGATCCACGGCCGTCTGGTGGGCGAGGACGACGGCCTGGCTGTAGACGCGGTACTCCTCGTAGCCGCCGCGGTTGCGCGGCTGGAGCAGTTCGTCGGCCGCCTTGCCGCGGAGGTCCATGAACGGCTTCCCGTCGCGGACGGAGGCGAGCCAGTCGGCGTTCAGGGCTGGGGCACGGTTCGGCTCCGGCTCGTCCCAGACCACCAGGCGCCGGCCCTGAGTGACCATGACCAGGGCGGCGAACGGGTCGCCAACCCCGGTGACCTGGGCGGACGCAGCGGCCGCGGCGCGCGGCCGGTCGAACCAGAACGTCCCGGCCGGCTCCGGGGCAGGGCGTTTCGCCACCGCCTGGGCCATGCCGAGCAGAGCTATCCGGGTGCCGAAGGGCTGCGTCCCGAACTGCGCCAGCGCCGCCTGGAGGAGCAGGCGCTGGCGGACGTCGATCCGCGTCGGATCCAGGGGGCGGGCGTTCACCTTCTTGCCCGCGGGCGGGGCGGCTGCGGCCGAAGGGGCGGCGAGGAAGAGGGCCGGTGCGGACACGATCAGCGCAGCCAGCAACGTGCCGGTCCTGACCCGGGATCGTTCCGCAAGCGATGAGTGCCGGATGGCCATGGGGTTGTACCTTCTTGTCGTTAGACGCGCCCCGGGGCGGAAGAGTTCCCGCGGAATGGGTTGTCGGGCGCGGCGAGATGCTGTTTTCATCGCCCGGCTTGCCGGATTGGCCAGGGAACTCGGGAGAAGCCTCACGGCCCGATGGGCGCCGCGAAGCCGATGTTCGGGAACTTCGCGGCCTTGCAGGTGTCCTGCACCATGATGAAGTAGCCGTACTTCAGGTCCGCGTCGGCGTCGATGGTGATGTTGGTGCGGTCGCCGTCCGGGCCCTTGCGGATTTTCAGCAGCTCCTCCTTGAGGCGTTTCAGGCCGACGTCCAGCGGCGTGTCGGTGTCCGAGATGGTTTGCGCCTCGGTCTTCTCGGGGAGCTTGAGCTGAATCTGGCTCGGCTCGCCCTCGCCTTTCTTGCCTTCCTTCTTGCCCTTGGCGACCGCCTTGACCATCACGCGGATGGTCATCTTCGCCTTTTCCGGGTCCTCATCAACGGGGGGCGGTTCCTTCTCGTCCTTCTTGGGCGAGGCGGGTCCGGCGGAGGCGACCTTGGCCGGCGGCATCAGTTTGCCGTCGATGTGGGCCTCCAGCGCCGAGGGGTGGTAGGTCATGATGAAGAACGCCATCAGCTGGAACGACATGTCCAGCATGGGCGTGATGACCATGCCCAGGGCCACCCCTTCGCCCTCCTCGATGTGCCGCTTCCGTTGCCCCATCATAGAAACGTCCCTCAAGACGACGGGGGCTGATACAGCACCCGGAGTTGCCAGCGTTGATAGCCCGCCTTGGTGCAGGAGTCCAGGGCCTCCCAGACGTCCTTGTAGCGGGCGTCCTTGTGGGCGCGCAGGACGATCACCACCTTGATGTCCTTGGTCTCGCCGCGCTCGCGGGCCTCGCGGACGAGGGCCAGCTTCTCGCGCTCGACGTAGAGGCGCACCTTGCCGGGGGTGGACAGGTCGTCGCCGGTGCTGACGAGGAGCTTGCCGGCCTTGCTCATGTTGAGGAAGACCCAGTTGTCGGCGGCCTGATCCATCGGGACCGCGGCCTGGGCGACGGGCAGGGCCACTTCCTCGTTGAGCTGATCGACGCGGACGAAGTTGACGGTGATCATGAAGAACATGATCAGCTGAAAGACCAGGTCCAGCAGGGGGATCAGGTTCGGTTCCGCGTTGCTGTCGCCGCCGCCGTGCATGGTGTCTCTCGAAGCTGGAGGTCAGGGGTCGGAATACAAGCCCGAAGCGCAAGCGAGGGATCTCTCCCTGACTCCTCTGTTCACTCGCTCGGCTTGATGGCCCGCTGGTCGGCGCGGGCGACGGTGGCCGGGGTGGCAGCCGCCGGGGCGGCCGCCGGGACCGCCGCGGGCGCGCCCGCGCCGGCCTTCTTCGAGTTGTGGTACATCTGCGTCAGCAGGTCGTCGGCCAGGTTCGCGGTGTCCATCGTGATGCGCGTCAGTCGGTTCTTGTAGAAGGCATGACAGAAGATAGCGGGCACCGACACGGCGATACCCAGCAGCGTCACCACGAGGGCGTGCGAGATGCCCGCGGCCAGCTTCTCCGGCTTCGGCGTGCCGCCGGCCGACAACTCCATGAACGCAAGGATCATGCCGAACACCGTGCCGACCAGACCGAGCATCGGACCGAGGGTGCCGATCGTGCCCAGGTAGTTGATGAGTTGGTCCTTGCCCGCCTTGACGCTCTCGACCATGTTCAGGGACGCCTCGCGGGCGTCCTCAATGCCGTACTGCAACCGTCCCATGCCCGCCGTCAGCACGCGGCCGAGGAAGGAATTGTCGTTACGGCACAACTCGAACGCCTGCTTGAACTGGCGCTTGTTGACGACGTCGGTGAATTCGTCGACGAAGTGCGGCGGCACCGCCACCCCTATGCGCAGGTCCATGGAGAGCAGCACGATCAGGGTCACCAGGCAGATCGACACGAGGAACAGCAGCGGCCCGAAGAACCAGCCGGCCGACTCGATGATGTGCGTGAAAAGATTGGCTTCCTTCTTCTCGACCGGCGCGGCCTCGGCGTCCTTCTTCTCTTCGCCCTCCTGGGCGCGGACGGGAGTCGGCGTACTGGCGATCGCGCCGAAGGCGAAGGCCAGCACGAGGCAGGCGAGGACAAAGCGGGTAGAACGGGAAAGATTGCTCCCCACGGAGGCGTCCATGTTGTGATTCCTGGCAACGGTGAACGGGGATAAGGTCAAGGCGACTATGGCCGGCGCCGCGCTGGCCGGGTCGCGCGTTCCTGTCAGCGGCTGTCCGGGACGGCGGACGGAACCGATCTCACCGGCGGTCGGGTGTGGCAGGTTTCCCTTGGACGCTCGGCGACCGGCTTCGGTTCCCTGGTTTCGACGCCGCCAGCTTTCCCCGCCGGCCCGGGAGCACGGGATACGTCAGCCCGATCGCGACGACAGGGTTGGCGGAGGCCGGTGCCGTGGGGAGGTTTGCATCGACAGCGAACACTCTCCCATCTTGGAGGGGACGACCGGCGCCTGTCAAGTCTTTTCCGTCCCGGATTCGGGCGGGCTTTGGAGTGCGGCGCTCGGCGCCGCTTTCTTTCTTTTTTCTTTTTTCGGGTTTGGGGTAGTTCTACTGTATCCGTCTTGAGCGGGTGCAACTTGTTCCGTAGATTCTCCTTGGGACTCAGCAGTCCGAGAAGGAGGACGCCATGGAACGACGGTGTCGCGTGCGCTGGGAGGAGTTGCTCGACGATGCGGTCGTCGAACCGGCGCTGCTGCGCGGCATGCGCCCCCGCCTCGAACGCTTTCTGGAGCCGTTCGTCGCTTCCCTCGACACCACCTCCCAGCGCACCCACGCCCAGCACTATGTCGCCGGTCTCGTCTCCGACCTGCCGCGCAAGAACGCCGAGGGCATCGCCTACCTGCACG
>JBBRPS010000594.1:0-6609 GCA_038227745.1 Gemmatales bacterium
CACCGCTCGCGGCTAAACGAATCGGGTGGGACCGAGACGAATGAGCGAGCCGGCGGCCACGGAAATCAAGCGGCGCGACGAGCCCAACGGGGCCGAGGAGGCAGCGGCGCCCTGGGGGGGCGCGCGCGGCCCTCTTCCGCCTCGTGCCGGCCTTCGACGCGCTGCGGCATTACTCGCTCCGTACCCTTCGCTGCGACCTCGTCGCCGGCCTGACCGTCGCCGCCGTCGCCGTGCCCCAGGCGATGGCCTACGCCTACATCTTCGGCCTCGCCCCGCAGTACGGCCTGTACACCGCCATCGTCATGACCGCCGTCGGCGCCCTGTTCGCCTCCTCGCGCCAGCTCATCAACGGCCCGACCAACGCCATCTCCATCGCGCTGCTCAGCGCCCTCGCCCCGCTGCCGGAGGGCCAGCGCCTCAACGCCGCCATCCTGCTCGCCCTCCTGGTCGGCCTGATCCAGACCGGCATCACGCTGCTGCGCCTCGGCGACCTGACGCGCTACATCTCGCACGCCGTCATCGTCGGCTTCACCGTCGGCGCCGGCGTGCTGCTCGTCCTCGACCAGACCAAGAACCTCCTCGGCCTAAAGCCCCCGCCTCAGCACGGCGAGGGCTTCCTGCTCCACTTCTGGCACACCCTCACCGACGGCGGTGGCGTCCACGCCTGGACCGTTCTCCTCGGCGTCGGCACGATCGCGCTGGTGCTGGCGCTGCGCTGGGTGAACCTCCTCCTCGGCGTGCGCCTGCTGCCGGAGTTCCTGCTGGCGGTGGTCGTGATGGCGGTCGCGGTGTGGGCGGGCGGCCTGCACCGGCCGGAGTTCGGCGTGGCGGTGATCGGCGACATCCCGCGCGGGCTGCCGGCGTTCCAGCCCCCGCGCGTCGATTGGGTCCTAGTGCGTGCCCTCTCCAGCAGCGCGCTGGCCATCGCCGTTCTCGGCCTGCTGGAGGCGATCGCGATGGCCAAGGCCCTCGCGTCCCAGACCGGCGAGAAACTCGACATCAACCAGCAATGCCTCAGCGAGGGCCTGGCGAACGTCGCCGGCAGCTTCTTCCAGTGCTTCCCCGGCTCCGGGTCGCTGACGCGCTCGGCGATCAACCACGCCTCCGGGGCGGTGACGCCGTGGTCGGGCGTCTTCTCGGCGGCGGCGGTGGCGGTGACGGTCCTGCTGTTCGCCGACCTGGCCCGCCACATCCCGCGGGCCGCGCTGGCCGGCATCCTCATGCTGTCGGCCTGGCGCATGGTGGATCGCAAAAAGCTCCTGTTCCACCTGCGCGCCACGCGCTTCGACGCCGGCATCGTCCTCGCCACGGCGCTGTCGGCGGTGGTCGTCTCCGTCGAGTTTTGCATCCTGATCGGCGTGTTCCTGTCCTTCGTGCTCTACGTGCCGCGCGCCGCGCGAGTCCACATGACGGAGTTGACGGTGACGCCGGAGCGCGTCCTGCGCGAGCGCGGCCCCGACGACCCGCCGTGCGGCCGAATGCTCATCTACAGTCTCGAGGGCGAACTGTTCTTCGGCGCGGCGCCGGAACTGGAGAAGCACCTGGGCGAGATCGAGAAGCGGGCCGTGCCGTCGGTGCGGATTGTCGTGCTGCGCCTGAAGCGCGTGCGCAACCCCGACGGCGTCTGCCTGGGCCTGCTCAACGAATTCCTGGCGCGGATGGAGGCGCGGCAGCTGGTCGTGCTGCTGTGCGGCGTGTGGCGCGACCTCGGCAAGGTCCTGGAGTCGGCGGGGCTCGCCGCCCGCCTCGGGCCGCAGCGCATTTTCCGTGAAGCGGTCGGCCCCGAGTCGAGCACCCTCGACGCGGTGCGCTACGCTTATGAACTGCTGGCAGGCGACGTCTGTTCCGGTTGCCCGCGGCGCGGCGAGGTCCAGGGCAAGGAGAACTGGTATTACATGATTTGAGAGAGGACCGTGGGGACGAGCTTCCAGCTTGTCCGGGGGGAAGGACAAGCTGGAAGCTCGTCCCCACGGACCGCCGAATATCCTCGCGCTGTCGAACGTCTAATGGCGCGAGCCCCCCGCCCGCCGGACCGCGCCGCTTTCTGCGAGGAGTGCCGTGTGCGACCACCCGAAGTGGACAGACTCCCAGTAAAGCCGGCCGACGCACCCGCCCCGGACAGGACACGCCTCGGCCGCGTCCTCTTCTCGTTGCTCGTCGCCGCGCTGTTCGGCGGCGCGCTGTTCAGCCCGCGCTGGGCCGGCCGTTCTGTCGCGGTCGATGGCAGGCCCGGCGCCGCCGCGGACCGCTCGCCCGTCGATCTGATCCTGACGCCCGACGAGAAGTGGCTGCTCACCGTCAACCAGACCTCCGACACCGTCTCGCTCGTCGATGTCGCTACCGGGAAGGTCCACGCCGAGGCGGCCTGTGGCCGGCGCCCCTCCGCGCTCGCCCTGACGCCCGACGGCAAGACCGTCCTGGTGACGGGGACCGAATCCGGCGACCTGACGGCGCTGTCGCTGCAGGGCGGGACGTTGAAAGACGCCGGCAAGGTCCATCTCGGCTTCGAGCCGCGCGGCGTGGTCGTCGCGCCGGACGGCAAACTGGCCTACGTCGCCCTCACCACGCAGCACACCCTCGCCGTGGTCGAACTGCCCGGCCTGAAAGTGCTGGACCGCATCGCCGTGGGGCGCTGGCCGCGTTATCTGGCGCTGTCGCCCGACGGTAAGCGCCTGGCGGTCGGGGCCAACGGCGACGGCGGCGTCTCCGTCGTCGCCACCGAGCAGCGCAAGATGCTCTTCCTGGAGAAGTTCGGCGGCATCAACTTCGGACAGATGCAGGCCTCCGCCGACGGCAAGCACGTTTACTTCCCGTGGATGGTCTACGGGCACAATCCGATCTCGCCGAACAACATCCGCCTGGGGTGGGTGCTGGCCAGCCGCATCGCCCGCGTGCGCCTCGACACCCACGTACGCCGCGAGGCCATCGCGCTCGACCCGCGCGGCGAGGCCGTCGCCGATCCGCACGGCCTGGCCCTCAGCCCCGACGAGCAGTGGCTGGTCTGCGCCGCCTCGGGCACGCACGAACTGCTCGTGTACAAACTGCCGGGGCTGCCGTGGATGGACTACGGCGGCCCGGGCGACCACATCGACCCGAACCTGCTCAATGACAGGCAGCGCTTCTACCGCATTCCGCTGGGCGGTCGGCCGATGGCGGTGCGCTACAGCCGCGACGGCAGGCACGCCTTTGTCGCCAACTACCTGCTCAACGCCGTGCAGATCGTGGACGTGCCGGGGCGCAAGGTGGTGCGGACGATCGACCTGGGCGGCCCGCGCGCGCCGTCGCTGGCCCGGCGCGGCGAGGCGATCTTCTACGACGGCCGCCGTTCGCTCGACCAGTGGTACAGCTGTCACAGTTGCCACTACGAGGGCCACACGAATTCTCAGGCGATGGACACGCGCAACGACGGCAGCAACGGCACCTTCAAGACGGTGCTGAGCCTGCGCAACGTCACCCGCACGGGGCCGTGGACGTGGCACGGCTGGCAGAAGGACCTCGACGCCGCCATGCGCAAGTCCGTCACCGACACCATGCTCGGCAAGAGGCCCGGCGACGGCGATGTCAAGGCGCTGATCGCCTTCTTCGACACGCTGCGCGTGCCGCCGAACCCGCACCGCAATCCGGACGGCAGCCTGACGGAGGCGGCTGCGCGCGGCGAGAAGATTTTCAAGGGGCCGGTCGCCGGCTGCGCGCGCTGCCACTCGGGGCCGTACCTCACTGATGGCCGCGTCCACGACGTCGGCACCGGGGCGCGCAACGACGTTTATCGCGGTTACAACCCGCCGTCGCTGCTGGGGACTTACGACCGCGTACAATACCTGCACGACGGCCGGGCGCAGACCCTGGAAGAAGTGCTGCGCCGCGACCACGACCCGGACCGCGTCACCGGCAACGGCCGCCTGTCCGGCCCCGAGTTGAACGACCTGATTGCGTACCTGAAATCGCTGTAATTCGACCCGCGAGGAGCATCGATGCACCGACACGCCGCGTTCGCGCTCGCAACCCTGGCCCTCCTGCTCGGCTTCAACCCCGCGGCCCGCGCCGGGGAGAAGGGGAAGAAAGTGGCACCCGTCCTCAACTTCAAGATGCCGGGCCTGGACGGCAAGACCGTGGACCTGAGCCAGTTCAAGGGCAAGGTCGTCCTGTTCGTCAACGTGGCCAGCGAGTGCGGCTACACGCCGCAGTACAAGGGCCTGCAGGAACTGCACAAGAAGTACGCGAAGGACGGCCTGGTCATCGTCGGCGTGCCGAGCAACGAGTTCGGCGGCCAGGAGCCCGGCACCAACGAGCAGATCGCCAAATTCTGCCAGTCGAACTACGGCGTCGAGTTCGTGATGCTGGGCAAGACGGTCGTCAACGGCGAGAAGCAGTGCCCCCTCTACAAGTTCCTGACAGCGAAGGAAACGAACCCGAAGTCCGCCGGCGCCGTCCGCTGGAACTTCGAGAAATTCCTGATCGGCCGTGACGGCGCCCTCCTCGCACGCTTCGCCTCCGACGTGGCCCCGGATTCGGAAGACTTCCTGCGAGCCCTCCGCACCGCGCTGGCGAAACAGTAACCCCAGCAAGCGCACCCATCGCACCGTGGGCCTTCTGCCGGCCTCCTCGGTGCGACCCGTGGGTTCGAGAATCCGCCACTTTTCGGCGGACAGATGCTTGACAAATGGCTGATAGTCCCCAGATAATCCATCAGCCCCTTGTTCGGAGTTTTCATGCGAACCGTGCCGTGTGCCTCCGTGGCGTCGATGGCAAGAGCCACTCGCTGGCCGACTACAAGAACAAGGACGTGCTGGTGGTCGCCATCACCTGCAACCACTGCCCCGTCGCGGTCGCCTACGAGGACCGGATCATCAGCTTCACCAAGAAGTATGCCGGCCCCGACAGCAAGGTCGCCGTCGTCGCCATCAACGTCAACAACATCGACCTGGACAAGCTGGACAAGATGAAGATCCGCGCCGAGCAGAAGGGCTTCAACTTCCCCTACCTGTACGACGCCAGCCAGAAGATCGCCAAGGCCCTTGATGCCCGAGTGACGCCCGAGTTCTACGTCTTCGACAAAGACCGCAAGCTGGTCTACTGGGGCTCGATGGACAACAGCCAGAACGCCGCCAAGGCGTCGAAGAACTACCTCGAGGCGGCCGTCCAGGCCGCCCTCAAGGGCGAAACCCCGGCCACGGCCACGACCCGGGCCTTCGGCTGCGGCATCAAGTACGAGTAGTCTGCCCTCACCCCGGCGCCCGGGCGGTGATCGCCCGGCGCCCCGCGTTGGCGCAACCCACGTGTCACCGGACGGCCGGCCCTCAGGAGGAGACGGCCGTCCGGGCGTGGGCAGCCTGTCCCACCCGTCCGCCCTTGCCCCGATGAGGGTCCCCGCCTTGTCCCGTTGCCACCGCTTCACGCCCCTACTCTTCGCCGCCGGGGCCGGTCTGCTTCTGGGCTGCGCGAATGGCGGCGCCCCGCCGCCGCCCCCTGAATCCAAAGCCGCCGCCGCGCCCAGCGAAGTGAAGCTCGCTGTCGTCAAGCACAAGCAGTTCGTCGAGGAGCTGAAGAAGCAGCGGGGCAAGGTGGTGGTCGTGGACGTCTGGGGCGAGTTCTGACTGCCGTGCAAAAAGGAGTTCCCGCATCTGGTCGAGATGCACAAGAAGTACGCCAGGGACGGCGTGGCCTGCGTGTCGGTGAGCGTCGATCAGGTGGAGGACAAGGAACGTGCTCTCAAGTTCTTGAAGGCCAAGGGGGCGACGTTCGCGAACTACCTGCTCGACGAGGACAACCCGTCCGTCTGGCAGGAATACTGGGACACGAATGGCCCGCCCGCGGTGTTCGTCTACGATCCGGCGGGGAAGCTTGCCCGGGCGTTCCGCAACGGCCCGGAGGAGCACTACACGTACGACGACGTCGAGACGTTTGTCCGCAAGCTCCTCTCCGCGCAGGGGAGGGGCGGTCGATAGGTGTTCGTCAGGTCCGTGAGTCTTTCACACAAGGAGTCCGCGTCCATGAAGACGACCCGCATTCTCGCAGCCTCGATGCTGGCGCTGGCCCTGGTGGTCGGCGGCGGTCTGGCAGGCGGCGCGTTGAAGTCCGGCCCGCAGGTCGGCCAGCGCATCCCCGGCCCCTTCCACCCGACGAACGTGACCGGCAAGTCCGCCGGGCAGAAGCACTGCCTGGTGTGCGAGCACGGCACCAGCCCCGTGGCGATGGTGTTCGCCCGCGAGGTGAGCGCCCCGCTGACGAAGCTCATCAAGCAGCTCGACGCCGCCACCGCCAAGAACAGCGAGCAGAACATGGGCAGCTTCGTTGTCTTCCTCAGCGACAAGGAGGGCCTGGCCGACCAGCTCAAGAGCGTGGCCAAGAGCGCGAAGCTCCAGCAAACCGTGCTGGCCATCGACAACCCGTCCGGTCCGCAGAAGTACGACGTCTCCAAGGACGCGGACGTCACGGTCGTTCTCTACAGCCGTCACGATGTGCTGGCCAACCACACCTTCCGCAAGGGCCAGCTCAACGACCAGGCGATCCAGAAGATCCTGGCCGACATGCCGAAGATCCTGAAGTAGTGCCTGAGCCTCCAGGCCAACGGCCGGCGTAAGCCGGCTGGTCCTGCACCCCGGTCTGGCG
>JBBRPS010000595.1:0-6601 GCA_038227745.1 Gemmatales bacterium
GCTAAGGGGTTACGGCGAGGCAGCTTACGCCGAAAAGGAGGGGGCTACGGCAGAGTTCGCTAGGCCCTCTTGCCTGCCCTCCGTGCCGTTCCCCTCGCCGTAACCCCTTACCCCACAACAGCGGAAAGCTGGACGATCTCGTAAGCCGGCTGGTCCTCCACCAAGCATGGGACGGCGAACGGCCGGCGTAAGCCGGCTGGTCCTCCACCAAGCATGGGACGGCGAACGGCCGGCGTAAGCCGGCTGGTCCTGCCTCCAACAAGGTGCAGGACCAGCCGGCTCACGCCGGCCGTTCGCCTTTAACCGGATTTGTGCGGTCCTTCAAGCCGACTTGCGCTTGTCGTCGGCCCGCCCGGGCAGGACGTCGGCGATGCTCTGGAGAACGCTGGCGCGGGCGTCGTCTTCCGCCGCCGGCAGCGGCACGCCGCGCGGCGCCGGCCCCAGGTCCACAAGGAACGTCAGGCTGCCGATCCGGACGTGATCGCCCTGGCACAGCACCGACTCTTCCAGCCTCGCGCCGTTGACGTGAACGCCGTTCAGGCTGTTCAGGTCGATCACCTGCCAGGCCTCGTCCTTGAAGACGAAGCGGCAGTGACGGCGGCTGACGTCGGGCAGCGACAGACGCACATCGGCCTCGCTGTGGCGGCCGAGCAGCGTGTCCGGCTTGGTCATCTCGATACACAGCCCGCCCGGCTGCAGCAGCAGCCGCAACGGCACGAAATCCGCGGCAACGCTCTCGGGCGGCGCCGGGTAACGCAGATGGGGCGCGGGCAGGCCCGTCGCCTCGTGAGGCGTGTGGGAATCGTCCATGACTCTTCCTGTTCCGATCGGCGGGTGGGGGGCGCGCGGGCGGTTCCGTTCCGCCCGGCGGGGGTGGTTCCCTGTTCCGTGGCGGGCTTGTACCACAACCGGGCGTGTCTGAAAAGTCGAGTGTGTCTGCCGGCCGTGGGTCAGGACTCCGCTCCTGACAAATCCATACGTGGCGATCGACATGTCTACCTCGGATCGGTTCCTTCGTCGGTGAGACTGGCATTCTAACCCCGCCGTGCGGCGAAAGCGAGTGGCCGGCGCAAAAAGGCGTCCCATTGGCCCCGCGTCGAGTATGATCAGTGCAGGTCACTCCTTCAGGCGGTTATGCGGAGAAAACCCCCATGCCAACCCACGACTGGACTCGCGTCCCTGCGGGCATCTTTCACCATTTCCACCACGCCTGGATCGAGGAGATTGCCCGCGCCCTGAATCGAGGGGTTCTCCCGCCTGACCACTACGCCCTGGCCGAGCAGATCGCCGGCGGCCTGGGCCCGGACGTCCTCACTCTGCAGGTGCCGACCAACGGCACGCCCGCAGGCGGGGAGCCCCGCGGAGGCATCGCCCTGGCTACTTCACCGCCCAGGGTGTCTTATCGTGCCAGGACCGAGATCGACGCCTACGCGACCAGGGCGAAAGTGATCGGCATCCATCATACGAGTGACCATCGAGTCGTGGCGGTGATCGAGATCGTCTCGCCGGGCAACAAGAGCAACCGGCACGGCCTGCGGTCGTTCGTGGACAAGGCCGTGGAGTTGCTGCGGGCCGGCATTCACCTGCTGATCGTGGACCTGTTCCCGCCGACGCCGCGCGACCCGCAGGGCATCCACAAGACGATCTGGGACGAGTTCAACGACAGCGACTTTGTCCTGCCCGCCGACAGGCCGCTGACGCTGGCGGCGTACATCGGCGGCCTCTGTCCGGAGGCGTTCGTGGAGGTGACGGCGGTCGGCGCCCCGCTGCCGGAGATGCCGCTGTTCCTGACACCGGACGTCTACATCTCGGTTCCGTTGGAACCGACCTACCTGTCGGCGTGGGACGCCGTCCCGTCCTTCTGGCGAAACGCATTGAGCGGCGCCTCCTGATGCACCAACCCGTGAGCGTGTGGCGGCGCCCAGCACCGTGAACAGCCCCCTCTTCGATGAAGTGGCGGACCGGGAGGCTGAGGGGTTTCCAACGTGGAGTACCGCACCCACCTGGTCGGCCGCGCCCTGGAGTTGATGCGGGCGGAGTTCAAGCCGACGACCTGGAAGGCATGCTGGGAGTTCGTGGTGTCCGATCGTCCCGCGGTGGAGGTGGCGCGGGAATTGGGCATCAGCGCGGCCGCCCCTACGGGGCCGAGGCGTGGGTGGAGGCGGTGGTGCAGCAGTTGGGATTGCAGGCGACGGTGCGACCCCGCGTGGCTGGCCCCGCAAACGTCCTGCGCAAGATCTCTCCGAAGTTCAGCACCCACGAAGACAGTAGATGTCTCCCCTTTCCACCCCCGCAGGCCTTCCGCCGAAGAGTGGCGCTGGAAGCCTCTCCAGAGCTACAGCAGCGCTCCCCCCCTGCTCCTCTTGTGGCCCACATTCTCCCTGCTAAACTCCCTGGCGTCCCGCTGCCAGAAACGCCGATGACTGGGCGACGCCGTCCCTCCGGCGGGACCGTCATCTTCCTCCGGGGGAGGCGAGGCGCCGGCGCAGTGCCCTGAACGGGCCGTGCGCCGGAGGGCGGTTGTACCCACGAAAGCCGAGGGGGTTCCAATGGACGTCAAACAGCTACTCCGGGGCCTTGGCGCTCTCGCTGTCGTGCTTTACCTGGCCGCCATCGTTTACGTGGGGGTTTTGAGCCTCCGGTCGTCGGCCACACCGGACGTGCCCCCGATCGTGGACTATTACGTGACCTCCATCAGCGCGACCCTGGCGACCTTCCTCGGCATGGTCCTCGGCTTCAGGCAGGCCAACGACAGCACGGGACCGCCCGGTATCCCTGCAGCCCCCGTTACCCAGCTGACGTGGACGCAAACGATTGCGGCCTGGTCGTACGTCGCCTCCTTGTGCCTCGCCCTCCTGTTCTGGATCCTCGACGGGCCCTTCTCCTCCGCCACCGCGCCACTGATTCAAAACCTTACCAAATCCTTGATTGGGCTTTTCGGCGGTGCCCTTACCGTCTACCTCAACGCGCAACCGCCCAACTGATGACGTCACGACCGGCGAGGAGGGCAAGACCACGTGCCCTTACTGTCTACCTCAACGCGCAACCGTCCAATCCGCCGACGCCCGGCGGAGGGCAAGGGCCCAACAGGTAACCATTGGGGTGCGCTGGTGTGCCAATAACGGGTGGTCAGGGAGGAGTCCTGTTCTGGCCGAAAGGAAAGGCTTGCCGCGATGAAGCGGGCGCGGGAGCCGTCGCAGGTCTGGAGGGCCGTCGGGCGCCGCGCGGCGGCCGCCCGCGCCAGCCCCCCCTGGGGCCCGCCGCTGAGTCATTGCCATGAACCCCGTTGACTGCCTGGCAACCTTCGTCCACATTTCCGACCTCCACATTGGCGACCTGGACCCAGAAACCGGGGAGGCGGTCCACGCCCCGTGGCTCCAGGAGGCCTGGACGGAGTTCCCGCATTTCGCGGGGCTCGCGGGCCACGATCTGGTGGTGATGCGCGACCTCGTCGAGGCCTGGCGGAAAATCCGGGACGGCGAGAAGGCCCGGCTGATCCTGACGGGCGACCTGACGGCCTACGGCAGCGCCGAACAGTACACGGCCGCCGTCCTGTTCCTGACGGACGCAGCCGAACAGTGGCAGTTGCTCGGCCTGGAAGTGAAAGAGTGGGCAGAGCGCGGCATCGCCGGCAATCACGACCACTGGGGGGGGACCTTTCTGGGCCTCGGGCCGAACGCCTTCAACGAGGCCATGCGCAAGCTGTACAAGCAACTGGAACGGATGTCCGCGAGTGCCTCGAAGTTGAGCCGCTTCGTGGGCTTCCTGTCCGTACCCTTCGTGGGCCTCTTGAACCAGCTCCTGAAACGTCCGACCCCTGCCGTGGCCAAATGGCTGCGCCGCTTTCCCGTCGCCAGGGATCCCGATCCCCTTCCGGGCACCGACCTTTCCCTGCGCTGGCTGGCCGTGGATACCGACTCGGGAGTGTCCGCCCTGAGTCCGGCCCGGCTGCTGGCGCGGGGAAGTTTTTGCAGGCAGCTGGACCGCCTCCGGGCGAAGCTCGGTCCCGCGGCGCCCCGGGAGATCCGGGTGCTGCTGTTACACCACTCGCCGGCTTACGCAGACACCACCCATCTGAGAATCGACGCGCCGTCCCGGAAAGCCCTCGCCCGTTTTGTGGCGGACTGCAACGTCCGGGTCCTGCTCACGGGCCACATCCATAAAGTGGCGCTGGACCAGCAACTGAATCGCCTGGAGTCGCGCTGTGGGACGACCACGCAGGTCCCCCGGGTGACCCTGACCAGGCCGAATGACCAGGGGAAGTGGGATGGCCAACTCGACCTCAACACCTTCCTGGTCCACCGCCTCTTCCGCGCGGGCCGCACGATCGTCTGGGAGACGAAAACGCATCAACACTTCATGTCGGAGCGGTGTTTCAAGGAAACCGGCGCGGCCAGCCGCTTGGTCGTCTGGGAACCGTCCCCGTGACGCATGCCCGGACGACGGACGGGCCAGTGCGGGGGAGCGTTGAGGGCGTCGTCGGCACGAAACCCGCAGTCCCTGGTCCCGAGCGCGGGCAGGGAGATGCGCCCTACGCGATGCGCTCGGCGAGCGTGCCCGGTGTGCTGTCCTCGCCCCTGCGGTTGGGGCGAGGACAGCGGACGTCGTCGCCTGGCGCCGGTGTCAGCGCCTGGCCGCGTGCTCCCGGCGGAGCGCCTCTTCCGAGAGTTCGGGCGCGGCCGGATCGGTAGCCTCCCCCACCTCTTCCGGGAGTGAGTTCAGCGACAGGCCCCAGCACTCCGCGGGGTTCCGGTGCGCGCCGGCCGCATTCACCTCCAGAGTCACCGTGTCCGCCGTCAGCACCGTGGCGATGCCGCCGGCAAAGAGGTAAGGCCTGAAGGCGGCGACCTGCAACAGCCAGCCCCACAGGACCTCGGCCACCTGCACCGTGCAGCGGCCCGTCTGCACGACCTCCCGCCTCAGCAGGGACTCGAGTGCGAGGGGAGTCCGTTCGCCAGCATGCCGGGAACTCGCCCGCAAGGGCTCCAGGGTCACCCGCGATGTCCCCGCCGGCACCTTTTGGTGGCGCTGCAAGCGTTCCACCAGAGGGACGACCGACGAGGTGACGCACCAGACGCGCACCGGGGTCAGGCCGCAGCGCACCAGGGGCTCGCACTGGCCCCCGCCGCCCTTGACATCGGGGTAGTTGGCGAGCGTGAGGCGCACGTGCTCGGAGGCGGCCGGCAGACAGCCGAAATGCGCCGCCAGGTCGGTCAACTTGGGGGCCACGCCGGCGAGCAGCATGGAGAAGGCTTCCCCGATGTACCACTCGTCCCGGGTGTAGGCCTTGAGCATGTCCTTCCAGGCGGCGTCGGGCGTCGCCGACTCGCAGGGTTCCGCCAGGACCCGGTAGATGCGGGCCAGCCAGGCCGGTGGGACGATGCTGATGGCATCCACCACGGCGCTCGCGCTGGGATCCTCGTCCAGCCAGGCGCGCAACTCCTGTGCCCGGGCGCGCAGCTTCTGGAGCAGGGCCTCGTTGCCGGGAGAGCGCAGGACCTGGAGGTAGAGGTGTGCCAGAGGGGTCAGGGCCAGGTTATCGGAATTCATAAGGGTTTTCGTCCGTACAAGGGTTTGAGGGCGGCGGTCAGGGTTTGAAAAACCCGCTGTCGGCTTTGCTGAACTTCTTCGGTCGTGCGGCCCAGGTACGCCGCCGTCGCCCGGGGGGTTCGACCTTCTTGCCACAAGGCACAGGCCACCCGCCAATCCTCCGGGGGCAGCCGGGGGTGGGCCCGGGCGGCCACCGCGACTCGGCCCAGCGCCTCGACGAGGCGCTCGCGGACCTGATAGCGTGTCTGGCCGTGCTCGCGCGCCAGTTGGCGCTCGCTCCGCGGCCCCAGTTCCAGGTAGCGCAGCAGGAGCGACTGTTCGGAGTCCGGCAGCGACCGGACCGCCTGCAGGACCGCGGCCGCCTCGAGGGCCAATGTCTCGGCCGCCTCCTGCTCCTCTGCGGCAGCCGGCGGGGAGTCGTGCAGGGAGGCCCCCACCGCCTCCAGATCGCGCAAGCGGCCTTGCCAGGAATGGATCCAGACGATCCGCGGCCGGGCGAACCGTACAAACGCGATAAAGACAAAGTTCTCCAGCGATCCGCGGGCGGGGTCGTAACGCCCCTGCAGCTTGTTCCACTCCTCGACGTAGAAGTCGTGGATCAGATCCTCCCCGTCGGCAGGCTGCACGACGAATCCCTGCAAGGTCAGGCGGGCCAGAGCCCCGTACAGCACCGGCCGTAACCGCTGGTAATCCTCTGCCGTCAACTCCAGCAGTTTTTCCTCTGCCATACCCGTCTCGTGGAATGGGTGGTTCCGGAAAAAGGATCCAGCACCGCGAGGATTTCCTCGGGGAGGACCGTTGAGATGCGATTGTTTACTATAACATGGCACACCACCTGGAGACAATCTCCTGGAACAGAAGGAATCATCGCCGCACTTATGAATTGAGACCGGCACGAGGATTGGCTGAAAAATGGGGCCGACGACAGGCCCTTTGCGCGACTGAAACGGGGGGCGACGGCTGTCCAGGGCGCTGGCGTGGCGAGCGGCGGGAGCTGGTTTCCCCCCTCTCCCCTGCACCGGGGGTGAGGGGGCCGGCTGCGCGCGCGAAA
>JBBRPS010000596.1:0-6601 GCA_038227745.1 Gemmatales bacterium
ACGCGGCGGCCGGGGAGACGACCCCCACCGGGGGCGGCAGGGGAGCCGGGTGGGCGGCGGGGGCACAAGAAGCGTTGCTTGACCCTCGTGCGGTGGGGACTAGCCTGGCTGCTGGCCCCCACGACTCACTCGTGGACCGCCTGCAGCGCCTCCGCGCGCGACGCGCAGATCGGCCAGAGGCTGTCCAGCCGCGTCGTCTCGAGGATCTCTTTCTCATGGTCCGAGAGGTTGCAGAAGGCTATCTTCCCGCCCCGCTTGCTGACGCGCTTCCAGAGCTTCACGAAGAAGCCCAGCGCCGTCGAGCCGTAGTAGTCTGTCCGGACGAAGTCCATGACGAGGTGTTTCACGGGGCTGTCGCGCAGCAGGCCCAGCACCTCCCGCGCCCCCTCCTCGATCTGGGCGTATTCGACCTCGCGCAGGTCGCGGCAGGGCGTCACGAGGATGGTGTCCCCGACGCACTCGATCTCGAAGAACCCTGTCGTCGTTGTCATGGCAGCACCCCTGGAGCGGTTTGCGGCGGCGAGCGGCCGGCGTAAGCCGGCTGTTCGCCCGCATCGCTACGACCACCCGCTTCGTAGGAGCCGGCTCCGTCCGGCGACGGGCACTTCAGGTCGGGGGACGGAGCCCCCTCCTACGAAGGCTCAGGGCACTTCAGGTCGGGGGACGGAGCCCCCTCCTACGAAGGCTCAGTAACAGTGTGCCCGGGCGGGCGGCCGCCGTGCGCTTCCGCTCACGTCCGGGGCGGTTCGGCGCGCGAATGCACCGCCAAGCGCTCACCGTCCTCGACCGGCCGGATCTTCCAGATGTCCTCGGCGTACTCGCGGATGGTGCGATCGCTGGAAAACTTGCCGATCCGCGCGACGTTCAGGATCGCCTTCCGCGCCCACGCCGCGCGGTCGCGGTACAGGCGGCCCGCCTCGTCGTGCATCTTCAAATACGATTCCAGGTCGGCGAGGTGGAAATACTGCTCGTGGTCGGCCAGCAGCTTGTTGTAGACCCACTGGTGCTGGCCGGGAGTACGCGGGCAGAAACGGCTGTCGCGGAAGGCGTCCAGCACGCGCCGCACCCCCGCGTCGCGCAGGTAAATGTCCCACGGGTGGTACGATCCCGCGGCGCGCAGTTTGCGCACCTCCTCGACCGTCAGGCCGAAGATGAAAATGTTGTCCGCGCCGACTTCCTCGCCGATCTCGATGTTCGCCCCATCCAGCGTGCCGATCGTCAGCGCGCCGTTCATGGCGAACTTCATGTTGCTGGTGCCGGACGCCTCGGTGCCGGCCGTCGAGATCTGCTCGCTCAGGTCGGCGGCGGGGATGATGACCTCCGCCAGCGTGACGCGGTAGTCGGGGACGAAGACCACGCGCATGTGCTCCTTCGCCCGCGGGTCGCGGTTGATCACCTGGCCGACCTCGTTGATCAGCCGGATGATCTGCTTGGCGGTGTGGTAGCCCGGCGCCGCCTTGCCGGCGAAGACGTACGTCCGCGGCTGCACCGGGGGGCGGCCCTCGTCCACCAGCGTGAGATACTCGTGGACGATGTGCAGCACGTTCAGCAGCTGCCGTTTGTACTCATGGATGCGCTTTACGTGGACGTCGAACAGGGTGTCGCAACTGACCGTCTCGCCGACCGTGTCGCGGATGACGCGCGCCAGCCGCTGCTTGTTGGCGTGCGCGATGGCCAGGAAGCGCTCCTGGAAGGGGCGGTCGCCGGCCAACCGCTCCAGCCCGCGCAGCCGGTCCAGGTCCGTGACCCAATGCTCGCCGATCGCCTCGGTGACGAGGTCGGCCAGGCCCGGGTTGGCCGACAGCAGCCAGCGCCGCGGCGTCACGCCGTTCGTCTTGTTGTTGAACTTCTCCGGCCAGAACTGGGCGAAGTCGGGCACCAGTTCCGTCTTCACCAGCTCGCTATGGATCGCCGCCACGCCGTTGACCGAATGGCCGCCGACGATCGACAGGTTCGCCATGCGCACCTGCTTGACGTCGCCCTCCTCGATCAGCGACATGCGCCGCAACCGGCCCGCATCGCCGGGCCAGCGCTCGGCCACCGCGCCGAGGAAGCGGCGGTTGATCTCGTGGATGATCTGCAGGTGCCGCGGCAGCACCTTCTCGAACAGCGGCACCGGCCAGCGCTCCAGCGCCTCGGGCAGCAGCGTGTGGTTCGTGTAGGCGCACGTCGCCGTCGTGATCTCCCACGCCCGTTCCCAGGACAGGTCGTTCTCGTCCAGGAAGATGCGCATCAGCTCGGCGATGGTCAGGGCGGGGTGGGTGTCGTTGAGCTGGATGGCCACCTGGTCGGAGAAGCTGTCGAAGGTGGTGTGGTCGCGGAGGTAGTCGCGGACGATGTTGCGGACGGCGCAGGCGACGAGGAAGTATTCCTGCACCAGGCGCAGCTCGCGGCCGGCGGCGATCGACTCACTGGGATAGAGCACCTTGGAGACGGTCTCGGACATGACCTTCTGCTGGACGGCGTGCAGGTAGTCGCCCTCGTTGAAGATCTGCATGTCCACCTCGGTCGAGGCGCGGGCGGAGTAGAGGCGCAGGTAGTTGACGGTGCGGCCGCCGTAGCCGACGATGGGCATGTCGTGGGGCACGCCCATCACCACGCGCCAGTCGAGCCACATGGGGCTGTAGTTGCCGGCGCGGTCGGTGACGTGCTCGACGTGGCCGTACAGCGGCACGACGACGACGTCCTCGGGCCGCTCGATCTCCCAGGGCGTGTCGCTGCTCCGCCAGTTGTCGGGCTTCTCGACCT
Organism: Gemmatales bacterium; assembly: GCA_038227745.1. Lineage (GTDB taxonomy): Bacteria > Planctomycetota > Planctomycetia > Gemmatales > Gemmataceae > DASPXY01. The sequence continues at coordinate 2,749 of JBBRPS010000596.1, forward strand.
GCTGGCCGTTGCGGATCTCCTGGCGGAACAGGCCGTACTCGTAGTTGATGCCGCAGCCGAACCCCGGCAGATCGAGGGTTGCCAGCGAGTCGAGGAAGCAGGCGGCCAGGCGTCCCAGGCCGCCGTTGCCCAGCGCCGCGTCCACCTCGGTGTCCTCGACGTCGTCCAGGTCGAAGCCGAGGTCGCGGAGGACCGCGCGGGCCGGCTCGACCAGGCCCAGGTTGGCGAGATTGTTGTGGAGCGATCGGCCGATGAGGAATTCGAGGGAGAGGTAATAGAGTTTTTTGGCGCCGGCGCGGCGGTAGCGCTGCTGCGTGGCGAGCATGCCGTCGATGACGCGGTCGCGGACCGCGAGGGCGACGGCGCGGAAGGCCTCGCGCGGCGACAGCTGGTCCGGGGAAGTGCCGAGGGAGTAGGTGATGTGCCGCAGGGCGGCCTCGCGGAGCTGGTCCTTGGCGGTGGTCGGGTGGCTGTCCAGTGCGGTGGCCATGGTCGTCCTCGAGAAGGGTCGGGCGGCGCCGGCGGCCGGCGGGAGGGGCCGGCGCCGGCGCCGCCCCCCGCGACCAACCTATCAGCGGCGCGGGCGAAGTGCCAGGGGGACTCCTCCAAAGGGTACGCGGGCGGTAGGATACCAGGGGGAAACCGGGGGACCGCACATGGAACGGGTGACCCGCGAGTTTGCGAGTGACGTGCGCGAGCTGACGGCGATGCGGGCACTGGTCCGCGACGCCTGCCGCCGCGCCTGGGGGCCGGACGTCGGCGCCGAGGCCCTGGCCCAGCTCGAGCTGGCGCTGGCGGAGGCGGCGGCGAACATCATCCTGCACGCTTACGCGGGCGAGGCAGGCCAGCCCATCGAACTGGCCGTCGAGGCCGGCGCCGACAGCGTCTGCGTGGCGCTGTACCACCACGGCCGCGACTTTGACCCGGACAAGGTGGCGCCGCCGGTCTTCGACGGCAGCCGCGAGGGCGGCTTCGGGGTGTACCTGATCCGCGAGTCGGTCGATGCGGTGGACTACTTCCGCGACGACCGCGGCCGCTGTGGGATCCGCCTGGTGAAGAATCGGAAGTGACTCCAACCCTGGGGGCAACATGACGCCGCTCGTGGACAAGATCGGGGACGTGACGGTCGTGACGGTCACCGCCGAACAGCTCGACGCCAGCAACGCCGAGGACTTCCGCCAGGAGATGGCGCCGGTGCTGGAGAACTGCCGCAAGCTGGTGCTCGACCTGGGCCGGGTGCAGTTCATGGACAGCCGCGGCTGCGGCGCCATCCTGTCGTGCCTCAAGCGCGTCTCGGAGGCCGGCGGCGACCTGATCCTGTGCAGCGTGTCGAAGTTCGTACGGAACGTGTTCGACCTGATCCGCCTGCACCGCATCTGCCGGATCGTCGCCACGCGCGACGACGCGGTGCGCTCGTTCGCGTCGTGACCGGCTGACCGGATCGGGGAGAGGTGCATGGCCGTCCTGCGCGAGGTGAATGGCGACCGCGAGTTCCCGCTGCGGCAGAAGGTGACCGTCCTGGGCCGCGACGCGGCCTGCGACATCGTCGTCGCCCTCAGCCAGGTGTCCGGGCAGCACGCCCTCTTCCTCAACCTGGGCGGCGTCCCTTACGTCGAGGATTTGCGCAGCCGCAACGGCACGCTCCTCAACGGGGTGCAGCTCCATCACCGCACCCGCCTGGCCCACGGTGACCGGCTGGAAGTCCCCGGCCTGACGTTGACCTTCCTCGACGAGGCGGACATAACGGTCAGGCCGGACTCCGGCGCGACCATCACCCCGGCCGAGCCGCCGGCCACCGAGCCGCTCTCGACCATCCTCTCCTCGCTCGACCTGGCGGCCGGCCCGCGCGCCGAGGTCGCCCCCGAGGCGAAGCTGCGGGCGGTGCTGGAAATCGCGCGCGTCCTGGGCAACACGCTCCAGCTCGATGCGGTCCTGCCGCGCCTTCTCGCCAGCCTGTTCGACATCTTCCCCCAGGCGGACCGCGGCGTGATCCTGCTGCGCGACCCGGCCACCGGACAGCTGGTGCCGCGGGCTGCGGAGCGGCGCAGCGGGGAGGACGGCGTCCCGGGCGTGTTCAGCCGCACGGTGCTCGACCACGCCCTGGCCACCGGCCGCGCCCTGCTCAGCTCCGACGCCGGCGCCGACGAGCGCTTCGACGCCAGTGTGAGCATCTCGCACCTGCGCCTCCGCTCCGTCATGTGCGCGCCCCTGCTCAGCCAGAGCGGCGCCCCCCTGGGGGCCATCCAGATCGACACGCGGGAGGCGAAGAGCAGCTTCCGCCAGGAGGACCTGGACGTGCTGCTTTGCGCCGCGATGCAGGCGGCGCGAGCGGTGGAGTTGACGCAGCTCCACGAGGAGCAGCGCGACATGGAGGCAGCAACGCGCATCCAGCAGAACTTCCTGCCGGCGGAGCGACCGGCGGCGGCGGGGCTGCGCTTCTTCGACTATTACTCGCCGGCGCAGCACGTCGGCGGCGACTACTACGACTACATTCCGCTGCCCGGCGACCGGCTGGCGGTGGCGCTGGGCGACGTGGCGGGCAAGGGAGTATCGGCGGCGCTGCTGATGGCGCGGCTGTCGGCGGCGGCGCGCTTCTGCCTGGCGACGGCGCCGACGGTGCCCAACGCGGTGCGTCAGCTCAACGCCGCCCTCGCCCGCGCCTGCGGCGAGGACCGCTTCGTCACCTTCGTCGTGGCCGTCGTGGATTTGCGAAGTTTCACGGTGACACTGGTGAACGCGGGCCACATGCCGCCGCTGCGCCGCCGGGCCGGCCGCCCGGGGGTCGAGTCCGTCGGGGAGGAGATCGTCGGCCTACCGCTCGCCGGCATCGAAGAGGCCTACGAATCGACGGTCTTCCCGCTCGAACGGGGCGACACGCTGGTGCTCTACACCGATGGCGTGAGCGAGGCACGCAACCCCGCGGGCGAGTGGTACGGCGTGGAGCAGGTGCGGGCGACGGTGGAGAAGGCGCCGGACGACCCGGAACTCATCGGGCAGGCCCTCCTCGTCGACGTGCGCCGATTCGCGGGCGACCGGCCGCAGGGCGATGATCTCACCATCGTCTGCTTCGGCCGCGTCAGGTGAGCCGGCGTGTGGGCGTGGGTCAGGACGCCGCATTCATCGGGACGTTCGCCCCTAACCTCAGGCCCGCCACGCGGCTCGGCTTCGAGTTCCCGTTCATGGGCGACTTCTCGGCGGACATCGTTCTCGGGAACAAAGAGAAGGGCGTGTTTTGTGTCGTTGAGTTTGAAGACGGGAAGCGGGACAGCATCTTCACGAAGGTTCCCAAGAAATCCATGACGGAGTGGAGTCGTCGGTTCGAGCATGGGTTCAGTCAGCTCGTGGATTGGCTTTTCTCCCTGGACGACTTCAAGAAGACGGACAGGTTCGCCAAGGACTTCGGTCACGGTCACATCACGTTCATTGCCCTCCTCATCCTCGGCAGAAACGACGGGGTTTCGGACCACGACCGAAACCGCCTGAGGTGGCGGACGGAGAAGGTCCGCGTCGATTCACATACCATTGAATGCCTGACCTTCGATGATCTTTGTCAATACCTGGAAATGCGCATCGGTTTCTACCCCCAGTCGTCGAAGCTCGAAGGGTAGCCGGCGCTGCACGTCGCATACCTCCAGACGCATAAAGGGGACAGGCACGTTTTCCCCTTCAAAGGAGGGGAAAACGTGCCTATCCCCTCTGCGCTTCCGGTAATGAGCTGCGGCCGGGTCGGCGGCGGGGTTACCCCCGCCGCCTCCCACAGATCCGGGCGTGCCCGATTAAGGCACCCGGTTCGTCAGCGTGCGGGTTCGCTGGGCGGCAGTAACACCTCCGCAGAGGCCCGCCGACCACCCCT
>JBBRPS010000597.1:0-6560 GCA_038227745.1 Gemmatales bacterium
CCAGCTCGCGCGGCAGCGGCAGCGGGTCGGTGCCCGCGGCGAGGCGCAGGTCGCGGGCCGAGTCGAGGAGGGGGTGCCCGGAGGGGAACAGCGTGAAGCGGCTCCCCGACGTGGAACAGCCGCTCAGGAAGAGCGGCGCCAGGAGGAGCGCCCAGACCGGTGCCTGCCGGGCGTGGGACTTGCCCAGGTTACCCGCCATGTGCCGGCCTCCGTACCGTCGTCGTTCCGTAGGTTCTTCCCCAGCTTCCGGGGCGAGTCGTTGCTGGCGGCCCTTTCCTTCTTATCGACAGAATTGTTCCTTCCGATGAATGCGGCAAATCCGCCTCATCCCAGCGGACCGGCACCCGCGGTTCTCCAGCCCCAACCCGTCGCGCCCCGGATTTCGCGGAGGGTAAAGTCAGGACGAAGTCCTGACCCTGGTCTGCCAGTTCCTGCTGACCGTCGTGGAGGAGGGACACCCAGCCTCGGAGATCCTGGACGACGTCCGGGAGTTCGTTGCCCAGGCAGCCCCCGCCGAAGAGAAGGATGTCGTCAGTTCCCTGGACTCCAAGCGGCTGGGCGCGGAAGATGCGGCGCTGGCTGAAGGGGGAGCGTGGGCTGAAAGGGGCAGGACAGCATCACCGACGCGGCGGGCAGTGAACTCGTGGTGGACATGGGATAGCCGCCGCGGCGCGGGCGGGTAGACTGGATCCGCGTGGAGCGTGAGGCGTGGTGCGTGGAGCGAGACACAACGTCGCCTCGCGCCTCACGCTCCACGCACGGACGAGACGAGGATCGAATGGCGCTCTTGCACCCCGTCTGGCTCCTCCTCGCCGTCCCGCTGGGCGTGTCGCTGCTGCTGTGGCGGTTGCCCTCGCGGTTCTTGCAGGGCCTGCGCGGGGTCATCCTGCTGCTGGTGCTGCTGGCGCTGACGGGCCTGGCTCTGCGGTTGCCGAGCCGCGCCGGGACGGTGATCGTCGTGGCCGACCGCAGCCTGTCGATGCCGGCCGACGCCGACACGGCGCAGAAGTTGGCCATCGACCTGATCCAGGAGGCCCGCGGCCCCGACGAGCACCTCGCCGTCGTCACTTTCGGGCAGCGGACCGCCATCGAGCGCCTGCCGTCGGGCGGACACTTCGCGGGCTTCACTCAGGATGTCGGCCGTGACGCCTCCAACCTGGCCGAGGCCATCGAGACGGCCCTGGCCCTGGTGCCGCGCGACGCGCCGGGCAAGCTCCTCCTCCTCACCGACGGCCGCTGGACTGGCCGCGACCTCTCCCCGGCGGCCGCCCAGGCCGCCGCCCGCGGCGTCACCCTCGACTACCGCTCGCTGCAGCGGCCCGCCGCCGGCGATGTGGCCATCGACCGCATCGAGGCCCCGGGTTCTGTCGGCCCCGGCGAGTCCTTCCTCATCACCGCCTGGGTCCACGCCCCGTCCGCTCAGGAAGTCGCCTTCGAGCTGCGCCGCGACGGGAAGATCCTCGCCGCCGGCAAGCGTCGTGTCACCGCCGGCCTGAACCGCCTCACCTTCCGCGACCGCGCCGGCCAGCCCGGGTCCCAGGGGTACACGCTCAAGGTGGACGCCGGCGCGTCCGACCCGGTCCCCGAGAACAACCGCGCCCGCCTGCTGGTCGGCGTGCGCGGCCCGCGGCCGCTGCTGTTGGTCACCGCCGACCCCGAGAAGTCCGGCCTGGCCCGCCTGCTCAGGGCCGGCGGCCTGAACGTCAAGGCGGCGCGGCCGCGCGACTGCTCCTGGGCGCTCGAAGACCTGTCGCGCGCCGCCGCGGTGCTGCTGGAGAACGTGCCGGCCGAGCAGATCGGCACCGCCGGCATGGAGGCCCTCGCCGCCTGGGTCCGCGAGACCGGAGCGGGCTTGATGATGACCGGCGGCCGCGGCAGCTACGGGCCGGGCGGCTACTTCCGCTCGCCGCTCGAGCCGATCATGCCGGTGTCGATGGAGCTGCGCAAGGAGCACCGCAAACTGTCGCTCGCGATCGTCGTCGCCCTGGACCGCTCGGGCAGCATGGCCATGCCCGTCGCCGGCGGCCGCGTCAAGATGGACCTGGCCAACCTCGGCGCCGTGCAGGTGCTCGATCTGCTCGGCCCCTCGGACGAACTCGGCGTGCTGGCGATCGATACCGTGCCGCACGTCATCCAGCCGCTCCTGCCGGTGACCGACAAGGCCCCGGTCCGCGACCAGATCCTGCGCATTCGCTCCGAGGGCGGCGGCATCTACGTCTACGTGGCCCTGGAGGCCGCGGCCGAGATGCTGCTCAAGGCGAAGGCGGGGACGAAGCACATCATCCTCTTCGCCGACGCCGCCGACGCCGAGGAGCCGGGCCGTTACGAGGAGCTGGTGGCGAAGTGCCGCGGGGCCGGCATCACCGTCAGCGTGATCGGCCTGGGCCGCGAGGCCGACAAGGACGGCGCGCTGCTCAAGGACATCGCGAAGCGCGGCGGCGGCCGCTGCTTCTTCTCCGACAACCCCGAGGAATTGCCGCGCCTGTTCGCCCAGGACACCTTCGTCGTCGCCCGCAGCTCGTTCCTCGACGAGGTCACGCCGATTCGCACCACCGCCGGCCTGTCCGCCCTGGCCGGCAACCAACGGCTCGGGGGACGGAGCCCCCTCCTACAGATCGGCGGCTACAACCTGTGCTACCTGCGGCCGGGGGCGAACCTGGCAGCCGTGACGACGGACGAGTACACGGCCCCGGTGGTGGCGGCCTGGCAGGCGGGGGCCGGCCGCGTGCTGTGCTACACCGGCGAGGCCGACGGCAAGTACACCGGCCCAATCGCCAAATGGGGCGAGGTCGGCGAGTTCTTCACCAGCCTGGCGCGCTGGACGGCTGGCCCCTCCGGCGAACTGCCGGGCAACATGCTGGTGACGCAGCGGGTCAACAGGGGCGTCGCCGAGATCCGGCTGCACCTCGACCCGGCGCGCAAGGCCGAGCCGTTCAGCGAGCTGCCGGCCGTGAGCGTGCTGCGCGGACAGGGCGAGGTCAAGCCGCGGGTGGAGAAGGACCGCCTGCGCTGGCGCGACGCCGACACGCTGGCGCTGGACGTACCGCTGCACGGCGAGGAAACGGTGCTGGCGACGGTGGCGGTGCCGGGCCACGGTCCGGTGGCGCTGCCGCCGGCGTGCCTGCCGTACTCGCCGGAGTTTCGCCCGGGCGCGGGCGGCGCGGGCCTGACGACGCTGGAGCGCTTGGCCCGGGCCACCGGCGGCTGCGAGCGCGTCGAGCTGGCCTCGCTCTGGAAAGAGATGCCGAAGGTGCAAAGGTTGATCGAGATCGGCCCCTGGCTGCTGCTGACGGCAGTGCTGCTGCTGCTCCTGGAAATTTTCGAGCGCCGCACGGGCCTGTTGACCCGCGGCGGCCGACTCACCTGGGACCGCGTGCGGGCCGCCGGCAGGTTGCCGCGGCGGCAGCAGAAGCCAGCGACGGCACCGCCGCCCCAGCCGGCCTCCTCCGCCCGGAAAGCCGTCCCCGCCACCGCGCCCCCCGAGCCCGTCCCGAAAGCGGCCGCCTCCGCGCCGGCCGTCCCGCCTACTTCAGAGTCGCAGCCGACCGGCGCCGGCCTGCTGGATGCGCTCCGCAAGATGCAGGCACGGCGGCCGGGGCGGAAGGAGTAACCGCCGCACTCCCGGGATGCAGGCGCCCACCCCTTCCCCTGCCGCCCTATGATGAAGGAAAAGGGCCTCGCCGAGGAGGAGAACATGCACCCGAATTCGCCGTCCGACCAGCCGGTCCCGAAAAAAGCCTTCGGCCTGCTGCCCGTCATCGAGCCCCCGCCCGCCGTCACCGACCCGGTGTGTGGCATGGCGGTCGAGCCGGCCAGCGCCAGGGCGTCTCACGTCCACGACGGCAAGACCTACTACTTCTGCTGCCCCTCGTGCCAGCGCAAGTTCGAGGCCGAGCCCCAGCGCTACCTCGGCGGCCACAAGGATGCCTGCGGCGCGGGCGACGTAAAGGCGGAGCACGTCGATCCCATTTGCGGCATGACCGTCGATCCGGCGAAGGCCGCCGGCTCGACCACTTATCAGGGCCGCACTTACTACTTCTGCAGCACGCACTGTCTGCACAGGTTCGAGGCCGACCCGCAGCGCTACACCGATACCCACCCCGCTCTCCCTCACGCCGTGGCGGCCGCGGCGGGCACCGTCTATGTCTGTCCGATGGACCCCGAGGTGCGCCAGGACCACCCGGGCGCCTGTCCGAAGTGCGGCATGGCGCTCGAGCCGGCGGGACCGCCGCCCGCCGCGACGAAGGTCGAATACTCCTGCCCGATGCACCCCGAGGTCGTCAGCGAGCAGCCGGGGAGCTGCCCGAAATGCGGCATGGCCCTGGAGCCGCGGACGGTCACCGTCGAGGAGGCGCCCAACCCCGAACTCGCCGACATGAGCCGGCGCTTCTGGGTCGGCCTGGTGCTGAGCCTGCCCGTGTTCGTCCTGGCGATGGCCGACATGATCCCCGGCCGGCCGCTGCACTTCCTCGACATGCGCCTGCTGAACTGGGTGCAGCTCGTCCTGGCGACGCCGGTCGTCTTCTGGTGCGGCGGGCCGTTCTTCCAGCGGGCCTGGGTCTCCCTCGTCCACCGCAGCCCGAACATGTTCACGCTGATCGCCCTCGGCGTCGGCGCCGCCTACGTCTACAGCCTCGTCGCCACCGTCGCCCCCGGCCTCTTCCCCGAGGCCCTGCGAAGCATGGGCGGCGTCATGGCGTACTTCGAGACGGCCGCGGTGGTGACCGTGCTGGTGCTGCTCGGCCAGGTGCTGGAGGTGCGGGCGCGCAGCCACACGAGCGGCGCCGTCCGCAAGCTGCTCGGGCTGGCGCCGAAGACCGCGCGCGTGCTCCGGCCCGGCAGCAAGGAAGAGGACGTGCCGCTGCCGCTGATCCGCCCCGGCGATCTGCTGCGCGTCCGCCCCGGCGAAAAGGTGCCGGTGGACGGCACCGTCACCGAGGGCCGCAGCGCCGTCGATGAGTCGATGATCTCCGGCGAGCCGATCCCGGTCGAGAAGGAGCCGGGCGCCACGGTGATCGGCGGCACGGTCAACGGCACGGGGGGTCTGGTGGTGCGCGCCGACCGCGTCGGCGACGACACGCTGCTGGCGCACATCGTCCGCATGGTCAGCGAGGCGCAGCGCAGCCGGGCGCCGATCGAGCGGCTGGTCAACCGTGTGGCGCGCTACTTCGTGCCCGCGGTGGTGCTGGTGAGCGTTGCCACCTTCGCCGCCTGGTACGTTTGGGGGCCGGAGCCGCGCCTGGCGCACGCCCTCGTCAACGCGGTGGCCGTGCTCATCATCGCCTGCCCGTGCGCGCTGGGCCTGGCCACGCCGATGGCGATCGTGGTCGGCACCGGCCGCGGCGCCGAGAGCGGCGTGCTGATCCGCGACGCCGAGGCCCTGGAACTGCTCGAAAAGGCCGACACGCTCGTCGTGGACAAGACGGGCACCCTGACCGAGGGCAAGCCCCAACTCGCGGCGGTCGAGCCGGCCGCGGGCTTCACCGCGGACGAGCTGTTGCGCCTCGCCGCCGGCCTGGAGCGCGGCAGCGAGCACCCGCTGGCGTCCGCGCTGGTCAAGGGGGCCGAGGCGAAGGGGCTGCGCCCGAGCGAGGCACAGGATTTCCATTCGCTCACCGGCAAGGGCGTGATGGGCAAGGTCGAGGGCCGCACGGTCGTCCTCGGCACGGCCGCCCTGCTCGGTGAACAGGGCATCGACGCCGGCCCGCTCCAGATGCGCCTCGACGCGCTGCGCGGCGAGGGGCAGACGGTGGTGCTGGCGGCGGTGGACGGCGAACTCGCCGGGCTGATCGGCGTCGCGGATCCGGTGCGGGCCGCCACGCCTGAGGCGCTGCGGCTGCTGCACGCGGACGGCCTGCGCATCATCATGCTCACGGGCGACAGCAGGAAGACGGCGGAGGTAGTGGCGCGGCGGCTCGGCATCGACGAGGTGATCGCGGAGGTGCTGCCCGCGCAGAAGAGCGCGGTCATCGAGCGGCTGCAGCGTGAGGGCCGCGTGGTGGCGATGGCGGGGGACGGCATCAACGATGCTCCGGCGCTGGCGAAGGCTCAGGTCGGCATCGCGATGGGCACGGGGACGGACGTGGCGATGGAGAGCGCCGGCGTCACGCTGGTGAAGGGCGACCTGCGGGCGCTCGCCCGCGCCCGCCGCCTCAGCCGCGCCACGATGCGGAACATCCGTCAAAACCTGTTCCTGGCCTTCGTCTACAACACCGTCAGCATCCCGGTCGCGGCGGGGCTGCTCTACCCGCTGCTCGGCTGGACGATCAGCCCGATCTGGGCCAGTGCGGCGATGAGTCTCAGTTCGCCGTCGGTCGTGGGCAATGCGCTGCGGCTGCGCCGGGTTGAGCTGTAGGCGCGGGGAGGCGTTCCCCACGCTTTCCGTGGGGCCAAGAAGAAGGGTTGCGGCAGCAGAGGCCGCCTGGGTGGCCTCCTTCCCGTCCTTGGGAAGGCCGGTGTCCTACTTTGCCGGGACAGGGAAATATACTGCACGCGGGATAAGCACCCCTCGCTGGCGCGTCGGGCTTGTGTCGCCGTTGACCGCCCCTCCCATACAAGCC
>JBBRPS010000598.1:0-6556 GCA_038227745.1 Gemmatales bacterium
GGTGGCCGCCGTTTTGGGGCTTTCTTGCGTCGGCCGGGGGCCCGCCCCGTGGGAACCAAATTCCCAATGGGGGCGCGAGCGCCGCACTCCAAAGCGCGCCCCCGCTACACACGACGTTACTTCGTGGCGACGAACAGGGCGTCGATCTCGGCGTCGGTCATCTCCTCGCGGCCATCGCCGGGATCGACGACGAGGGCGGACCCGGAGGGCGTGACCCAGACGAGGCGGTTGCCCAGGCGGAACGCCTCGCGCATCTGCGGCTGCCGTTCGAGGATGCGGAAGTAGGCGGCGCTCATGGCGCGGACGGTGACCGCGCTCATCTTCGTCTCGTAGCGGTCATCGACCCAGGCGCCGCGAACCTTCACACACGTGCGGCCCGCCGCCTGGCGCGTCGTGACCCGGCCGAGCTGGCTCTGGTTGCGCAGGTCGCTGAGGCGGAGGGACAGGTCCACGCCGAGCTTGCCGCTCTGCACCCGCCCCTGGGCGCCGGTCCCCAGGGCGTTCCCGACATGGTCATCGATCCGCTTCTGATCCGCGGAGTCCTTACGCGGCTCTTCTTCCTCTTCCTCTTCTTCTTCCTCGTCGTCCGCCCAGCCGCGGGTCGGCTGCTTCATGGCCGGTCCGGCGACGGGGGAAGTCGGTGCGGGGACACCGGCGATGGCGTACCCGTGTAAGCCGTCCACGTAGGCGCCGTTCGGGGGAGGCATCGGCGGCCACCACTGCATGTTGGGCGCCACATAGACCGGGGCGTACTGGATCCGCTGACCGGCGTCGGCGGGAACTGCGGTCGTCGAATAGTTGATGACCGTCCCCTGGGGCACCGAGCCGTTGTTCACGTTCGTAACGTTGATTACGGCCGGAGTGGGACCGCCGACATTGCCGATCCTGGGCTGGGCCGACAAGACGATGTCCCCGAACATGGCGTTTCCGGGTGCCGCCTGCGGGGCGTTCGCTACCGGCGTCGTCGGCCCGTCCGGCACCACCAGGTAGCTCGTGTACGGCGTCGTGATGCCGTACCTCTTCGCCAGCCGCACCACCTCGTCCTTGACCTCCTTGTTCTCGCCGTTGGTGCGAATCTGGTCGAGCAGGTAGCCGACCTTGCGGCGCGCCCACAGGTCTTCCACGAACGCCCTGTCGCCGTTCGTCTTCGCGGGGAACTTGACCTCGTAGACGAACTCCTTGCTGTCCTGCCCCGTCGTGCCGGTCAGCGTGACGGCGGCGTGGCCGTGGCCGTGGTAGCGGCCCAGCACGACGAGTTGCGTGCCGTGGAACAGGTCCGGCAATTGCGGCGGATACACCTCCGACAAGGTGATATTCTCGCCCACCTTCAGCTTCAGGTTCGTCAGCACCGGGTGGCTGATCTTGGCATAAAGGCCGCTCACCTTGGCCTCGATGTCCTCGCTCTCGCGCACGTAGGTGGACACCGAGCGCGTCTTCTCCGCGAGCTGGTCGAGCAGCACGGCGTTGACGTCGTCGCCCACGCCGAAGGTGAAGATGCGCGTGTTCGCCGTGTTCTTCGCCACTACGCTCTGGACGATCTTCTCGACGTTCGTCTCGCCGATCGTCGGCTGGCCGTCGGTGAAGAAGACGATCGTGAAACAGCGGCCGGGATCAGCGGGGCGCATGTCCAGGGCCGCCGCCAGCGCCTCGCTGATGTTCGTGCTGCCGACGGCTTCGAGGTTGTCCACCCAGCCCTGGGCCTCCTCCACCTTGCGGCTGGTGGCGGGCAGGAGGTTGTCGCGGTACTTGTTGACCGTCGTGGCGAAGTGGATCAGGCCGAAGCGGTCCTTGCCGCCGAGGTTGCGCAGGCAGAACTTCAGCGCGTTGCGCGCCTGCTCGATACGCTTGCCCTGCATGCTTCCCGACGTGTCGATCACGAACACCATGTCGCGCGGCACCTCCTGCGCCTTGGCCAGCTCGGCGCGCGGCGAGATCAGCAGCATGAAATAGCCGTCGTCCGTCACTGCTGCCACCGAATACCTTCGCGCACCGCTAATGACGGTGCCGCCGTCCGGCACGCTGGGACGCGGCCGATGCAGCAGGGCGGTCAGGCCAACGTCCTTGTTGCCGGCGGTGTAGTAGAGCTGAAAATCCTTGTCCAGCGCGGTGCGGTCGGACTCGAAGTGGACCGTGGCGTGGCGGTCGCTGACGCGGGTGACGGTGACGGAGTGCGTCGGGCTGTAGACGTTCTGGATCGGGTGCTGCGCCTTGAGCGTGGCGTCGAGCGTGAATTTCTCCATGGTGCGGACGGCCTTCGCGCCGGCGCGCAGCGGGTAGACGTACTCGACCAGGCCGGCGTCGCTCGGCGCCACGGCGGTGTAGCTGACGGCCAGCTTCTGGTCGCCGCGGGCCGGCACGGGGAAGACGCGCACACGCAGCAGGTTGTTGCCGACGTACTCCAGCAGGCCGGGGTCCTGCGTACGGCGGACGATGTCGGTGTAAATCTGTCGGGCCTTGTCGGCCTCGACCAGCTCGCCGGGCACTTCCGCGCCGTTCACCCACATGGTGAATTTGCGGACGCTGGCGCCCTTGGGCACGGGGAAGACGTAGGTCGCCTCAAGGGCGCGGTCGGTGTCGTTGCGGAAGGTCTGGACGACGCGGGTGACGGCGACCTGGTCCTCGATGGCGACGCTGACCTCGTGGCTGCGCATGGCCAGCGGCGGCACGTCGGTCTGGGTCGGGATGAGCAAGCCCTGCGCCCGGGCCGAGGTGGCCCACAGCAGGGTGAGGGTCAAGACGGGAAAGACACGTCGCATGGACAGTCCTTTCGTGGGAGAGAGGGGAAGCCCCGGACTGGAGGCGGCTGCGAGGTGGAAGCGGTGAGGGGCGACGAGTTCGCGCGAGAGAGGGCCTCCGACGGGTGGCTGCGTGTCCGGAACGACCGCGGCGGAGAGGTGCGGGCCTGTGTTGCGGCGGGAGGTTTACCGCGTTCGCCGTCGCAAGGCAAGCTCAAAGCGTACGCGGCTGGCAACGCGCCGGGGCCGTTAGGGCTGCCCGGGTCGGCTCGTCAGGGAAAGAGAGCCGCTCGGCAAGTTGCGGAGAACAGGCTTGCCGTGCGGACGGCGGCGGGGGAGAATCGGTCAGAGGCCATCGACCGGGCCTCTGCACCCAACGGTTTCACGGCATTTCCTAACCGGGAGGATCTCATCATGGTGCGTTACGCGGCAGTGGCGTTGCTGGCCTTGCTGCCGGCGGCGGTGGCCGTCGCCCAGGTCGCCGACGCGACGACGGGCAAGGAGATCAAGTTCGCGGGCAAGCTCACCGCCAACGACACGCTGGACAAGAAGCGGAACGCGGCCAGCAAGGTCTACGTCGTCCGCATGAAGGCCGGCTCCGCCTACACCATCGACATGGTGAGCAGCCAGTTCGACTCCTACCTCCGCCTGGAGGACAAAGGCGGCAAGGAGTTGGCCGAGGACGACGACAGCGGCGGGATGCTCAACGCGCAGATCGTCTTCGCCTGCCCCCGCGACGGGGAGTACCACGTGATCTGCACCGCGTACGCGGCGGGCGGCATTGGCGACTACACGCTGACGGTCAAGTCGCGCAAGGAGGAGAAGGTCATCAGCGCGCACAGCCTGCTGATCGGCAAGGCGGCCCCGGACTTCCAGGCCGACTTCGCCGTCAACGGTAAGGCGGTCAAACTGTCGGACCTCAAGGGCAAGGTGGTGCTGGTCGAGTTCTGGACGGTCCGCGATGCCGCGTGCGCCGCCACGTTCCCGCGCCTGCGCGCCTGGCACAAGGCCCACAAGGGTGACGGCCTCGAGGTCCTCGGCGTGACCTATTACCTCTCCGACATCAACCAACCCCAGGGCTTCGATGCGAAGACCGGCACGCTGAGAAGCCTCCCCGCGGGCAACCGCGAAGGCGACCGGACGCTGCTCCGCGACTTCGCCGCCTACCACAAACTCGACTACCCGCTGCTGGCGCTGACGAAGGAAGAGGCACTCAAGGCGTACGACGCTTACGCCGTGAATGGCATCCCCCAAACCGTGCTGATCGACCGCAAGGGGGTGGTGCGCACGGTCCGCGTCGGCGAGGACGAGAGGACGTTGGCGGCCCTGGAGGGCGAGTTGAAGAAGGTGCTCGCGGAGAAGTGAGCTGTCCCGATCCGCGGGCCGCAAACCGCTGTAGCCTCGCCGGATGCTCTTCGTTACCATTAACTCAGGAGAGATAGGGACGCCCAGGAAATCTGTGGAGAAAACCCCATGCGTAGGATACCCTCCGCTGTCCTCGGCCGCGCGGCGCTCGCCGCGCTGCTCGTCCTCGGCCTGATCGTCACCGCCCGCGCCGACGACGACGCGCTGCGCCGCCGCGTCCAGGAGCTGAACAACGTCACGGGCGACGACCCTGTCAGCGCTCGGGTCAAGGAGCTGGTGAGCCAGCCCGAGACGACGAAGAAACTGCTCGCCGAGGCCGCCACGATGGCTGAGGACAAGGGCCAGCCGCTCACCTACAACGCGGCCTACATCCTCGCCCGCGCCGCCACGGAGCTGAAGGACCTCCAGGCCGGCGACAAGTTCTACCGCGTCTGCGGCCGCCAGGCGACCAAGCTGCAGAGCACCGACAAGCTGCTGCAGTCGTACCTCGGCCTGATCGACATGTATTTCGACAACAAGCGCTTCGACAAGGCGGCGAAGGTCTGCCAGGAAGTGCTCGCGCTGAAGGCCGGCGACGGCAAGGAGCGCACCTTCTACCTCACGTCTCCGAACCGTTTCGGCGACCCCGACTTCCAGGAGTTCGACAAGTTCGACGCCGTGGAGAACATCCACCCGGTCATCAACCGCGTGAAGATCCAGGTGCTCGCCAAGCAGGGCAAGTACGACCAGGCGCTGAAGCTGTCCGAGAGCCTGATCCGCGGCAAGGACCGCTGGCAGGACCGCCAGCTCAAGGCGTGGGTGCTGCGCGAGGCCGGCCGCTTTGGCGAGGCCGCCCGCGCTTACGAGGACCTCGTGGAGCGCGTCGAGAAGGACGCCGGCCTGGAGCAGGACGAGAAGGACTCCTACGCCGACCGCTACCGCTACACCCTCAGCAACGTCTACGTGGACCTCAAGCAGATCGACCGGGCCGCCGAGCAGCTCAAGGAGCTGATCAAGAAGCACCCCGAGGAGCCGGCGTACCGCAACGACCTGGGCTACATCTGGGCCGACCACGACATGAACCTGCCGGAGTCGGAGAAGCTGATCCGCAAGGCGCTGGAGCTGGACACGCTCAAGCGGAGCAAGTCCAAGGAGCCGGGGGCGACGGAGCGCGAGAACGGCGCCTACCTGGACAGCCTCGGCTGGGTGCTGTTCAAGCAGAAGAAGTACAAGGAGGCAAAGGAGGCGCTGCAGGCGGCGGTCAAGGACAAGGACAGCCAGCACATCGAGATCTACGACCATCTCGGCGACGTCCACATGGCGCTGGGCGAGCGCGAGGCGGCGATCCAGGCCTGGCGCCGCGGCGTGGAAGTCGCCGGCGAGGGCGCCCGCGAGAAGCAGCGCAGGGCCGCGGTGGAGAAGAAGCTGGAGAAGCACGCGAAGTGACCCGCGGCGCCGTCAACTCGACCCGTTTCCCAGGCCCATCCTCGTCGGGTGGGCCTGGCTCGTTTTCCCCTTCTCCGCGTGCGCGGGAACCTCTCATGAAATCACTCTGCTGGACCGTTCTCGCGGCGGCGCTGCTGCCGGCGGCCGCACGGAAGGAGAAGTGACCGCGCGGGAGCGTTGACCGACCCGGAGAGTCAGGTACACTGACGGTGGTTCTCCTCTCCGGGAGTTGGAGGCTCGACGATGGCTCGCCTGCTTGTGTGCCTGCCCGTGTGCCTGCTGCTGGCGCCGGCCTACCCGGGCAGGTCCCTGGACCCCCGCGAGGCCCCGACCGAGCGCCTCGACTCCGCGCAGCAGCTGCCGGCCCGCGACCCGATCGCCTTCCTCGAAAAGTGCCTGGCGCACTACGACGCCACGGTCAAGGGCTACAGCCTGACGTTCCGCAAGCAGGAACGCATCGACGACGAGCTGCAGCCCGTCGAGATCATCGAGGTCCACTGCAAGGACGAACCGCACAGCGTCTTCCTCAAGTGGCTGGAGGGCGCCCGCAAGGCGGTGCGCGTCGTGTACGTCGAGGGCGAGAACGACGGCAACATGCTGGCGCTGCCCAAGCTCATCCCGCTCATCGTCGCGCGCGACCCCAACGGCGACGACGCGAAACAGTCGGGCCGTTACCCGATCACGGAGTTCGGGCTGAAGAAGGCCACACAGCGGGTGCTGCGCGGCTGGAAGAAGGCGCACGCGGACAACCATCTGCACGTCGAGTACCTCGGGATCCACAAGGTCCCAGAGGCCGGCAACGTCGCGTGCTACAAGCTGCGCCGCAGTCGCTACGCGAAGCCCGAGGAGGACGGCGTCACCGAACTGACCATTTACCTCGACACCGAGAACCTGCTGCAGGTCGGGTCGGTGCTGCTGGAACCTTCCGAGCGACGGGTGTTCGCCGACGGGGTCGAGCTGGATCTCACCGCGACCGAGTTCGACCTGCTGGCGTACCTGATGCGCCGCCCGGGCCGGGTGTTCTCCCGCGA
>JBBRPS010000599.1:0-6556 GCA_038227745.1 Gemmatales bacterium
CCAGGTTCTGCGGCAATTGGGGTTCCCAATGCCGGCAGAACTGTTGGCCCAAGTGTTAGCACCACTCCCGCTCGGCTGACGCTCGAAGCCAAAGCGAAGACTGGGAGCCTCAGACACAGGGGTGCGGAAAATGGGTCTAGGAGTTTGCGCTCGTCCACCAATACTTGTTGGGACATGGGGCATACTCCGGAGCGGGCAGCGCCGGCCCGGCGCACCGCGGGGAGTATGCAACCGCGGCGCGCCGGGCCAACCGGCCGGTCATGACTCCGACCGTCCCGTCTCTCCATCATCGGCACGCGGCCCGGCCTCCTGCAGCCTTTCCGGAGGAAACAGCCACGCCCGCACATGGTCCGTGACGGCCTTGAGGCGCTCGTCGCTGATGCGCTCGCGGTACACACTGGACATATGGGGGCTCTCGTGACCCATGATGTAGTCGGCGGTCGGCTGGTCTTTGACCTCGTCGGCCACCGTCCGGAACGTGTGTCGCAGCGCGTAGAAGTTGCGGTGGTCGTTGATGCCGAGGGCCCCGAGAAGCTTCCGCATCTCCTTGGTGACGGGACTGTCGGCGACGTCCTTAGCCCACGGCAGGCCGTACTTGGTGACGAACACCAGGCCGGCGTTCGCCTCGTCTTTCGGCCTCGGGCGGCGAGCCTGGGCTTCCGCGATCGCCGCGACCGTCTCGGGCCAAAGCGGGCAGCGCCGAGGAATACCCGTCTTCGGCCGCGGGTAATCCACCCAGCCGCGCTCCAGGTCAAGGGCGGAGAGAGGCAGGTTGCCGCAATCACTGTTGCCGAAGCCGCAGTTGATGCCAAGCAGGAGGATCGCCTTCATCGGCGTGCTGGCGGCGTCGATCAGCTTGCGGACCTCCTCCGCGGTGAACAGCTTCGGCCCTTGCTTGGCCCGGTGGAGGCGGAGGGTTTTCATCGACGGACGCTTGAACTCCGGTCCGAACCGGACCGGGCGGTCGATAAGGCCGGCGTCGTAGGCGTGTTTGAAGATCGAGCGGATGTACTGGATCGCCTTCTTGCGCCGGTGCGGACCCCATTTCTTGGCCAGCTTGTTCCGCAGCGAGGCGAAGTCCTCGGGGTCGAGGTCCGACACCAGCCGCGTCTTGCCGAGGTGCGCCACCAGTTCGTCGGCCATGCCCTTGTATTCGGCCCAGGTGCGGGAGGACAACTCGCCCGCGTCCATGAGGGCCTGCTTGGCGTTGAGGAAGGCGTTGGCCAGCTCCTTGACCGTCAATCCCTCCGTGTCGGGGCGGGGCTTGCGCCCGGCGTGGAGGGCGTCCTTCTGCTCCAGGTACTTCGCCAGGGCGCCATCGGGGTCGCTCCACGGCCCGAAGTAGTGCAGTTTCCCCCGGATCTTCTTGCACCAGCACCCGGCGGGATGGGCGGTCAGGGGGAAGTCCGGGTAGGGTTTGCTCGGCTTGGCGGATTTGTGGGTCTTGCCGGGGTCGGCCGGCGTCGTAGAATGATCTTCGGACATGGTGACTGCTCCTTAACCCGACTGTCACGGTGTTCACGGCCGGAACGGTTACGACGTTCCGGCCACTTCATGAGTGTGTCGGTTGTAAAGGACAGTTGACTGGTCGGGACAGGATGACCAGAAATCCTTGAAAGACTGAAACTTGCGCCTGTAGCTCAACTGGATAGAGCAACGGCCTACGGAGCCGTAGGTTGGGGGTTCGAATCCCTCCAGGCGTACTCTCTTCCGACAGACCCACTCTTTTGACCGAATCGAGGCCCTCGGGCGGCTGCGGCTGTCCGGGAGTTTTTCATCGACCTTCCTCTTCCCGTCGTGGCTGGCCTCTGACTCCCTCTCAAGTCCTTGCCCAGGGGGCCCGAAATAACAGAAACACGTTTGCAAGGAGGCTCCATGCTGTACTCTCCGCGCCTGGCCGACTCCGGACCCACGCCCCCTCCCGGACAGACTCTGAACGACCGCGCCGCCGTCCCTTGAACACGACTGCCGCTCGGCCCGCGCGGCGTCTGCCTGCCACCACCGGCCAGCGGGGTTTTTCGCCCGCCCCCTTCGCCGGACCGGCATCGAGGCTCACAGTCCACGGGCTTGCTGTTCGCCCGACCTTTCCAAAGGTCGGGGTGACCGAAGAGAAGAGACACCACGGAATGGACGCCACACCGACCGAAGCCCTCACGCCGCCGAAGGCACCCACGGAAGCCGCCGCCAGCCCGCGAGCCCTCGAAACGGCTCCTCCCGTCCCTGCCGCCGCGCCCCCGCCGCCTGGGGAAACCGCGCACGAATCGGCGCCCGTCCTCCCGGAGGTGCAGGCCATCGATCTGGCGCTCTCGGTAGAGGCCCGCACCGACCCGCGCTTCGAGCGCCCCTTCCTCGTCCCCGTCCGCGCGGCGGCGCTCCTGGCCCGGGCGCCGTGGACGCGCACGCTGGGCAAGCCAGCGATGGAGGTGTCCACCTTCGGCTGGCGCTTCCCCGCCCCCGCCGAGCTGACCGCCCCGCCCCGACCCGCGCTGTTCCGCCCCGCCTCGGACGCGCCGCCCGAGCCACCCGCACCGGCCCACCCCGCGCAGGCGGGGCCAGGCGAAGCCGGCTCGCGTACGCGCCTGCGGCCGCCGAGCGAGATGGTCATGTTCAAAGACCGGCTGCTGTACCTCCTGCAGCCGTCGCTGGAAGACCTGTTCGCCGGCAAGCAGGTCCGCCTGCCGTTCAAGCCCTACCCCTACCAGGTCAAGGGCATCGCCTTCCTCATGCCGCGCCACGCCGCCCTCATCGCCGACGAGATGGGGCTCGGCAAAACCATGCAGATCCTCGTCGCGCTGCGGCTGCTGCTGCACGGCGGCATGGTCCGCCGCGCCCTCGTCGTCTGCCCCAAGTCCCTGGTCGTCAACTGGACGCGCGAGCTGCGCCTGTGGGCGGAAGACGTGCCCTTCGAGGTAATCGGCGGCGACCTGCAGGCCCGTAAGGCGTCCTGGTTCGCCTCGAAATGCCCCGTCAAATTGATCAACTACGAGCTGCTCACCCGCGACGCCGACCTCGTCGCCGACGAGCGCGTCCACTTCGACGTCGTGATCCTCGACGAGGCCCAGCGGATCAAGAACAGGGAGTCGAAGACGGCGCAGGTGGTGCGCGGCATCCACCGCGACCGGAGTTGGGCGATGAGCGGCACCCCCATCGAGAACCGCACCGACGACCTGGTGAACATTTTCGCCTTCGTGGATAAGGACCGCATCCCGCCCGACACGCCGGCGAAGATGCTGCCGGCCTTGACGAGCGACTGCATCCTGCGGCGGGTGAAGGAGGAGGTGGCGACCGACATGCCCCCGAAGGTGATCCGGGACACGCACCTGGAGTTGAGTCCGGGACAGCGCGCCGCCTACAAGAAGGCCGAGAAGGAGGGCGTGGTCCACCTCAACGCGCTGGGCGAGGCGATCACCGTGCAGCACGTCTTCGAGTTGGTGATGCGTCTCAAGCAGATCTGCAACTTCGACCCGCTCACCGGCCAGAGCGCCAAGCTGGAACAGCTCGTCGCGGACATGGCGGAGGTGGCCCAGAGCGGCCGCAAGGCCATCATCTTCTCCCAGTGGGTTGGGCCCCTGGAGACCATCGCCCGAGCGCTGGAACCCTACGGCCCGCTGCTCTACCACGGGAAAATCGCGCAGGCGGAGCGACAGCCGATCCTCGACCGTTTCAAGAGCGACCCGACGAAGCACGTGATCCTGATGAGCTACGGGACGGGGAGCGTGGGGCTGAACCTGCAGTTCACCAACTACGTGTTCCTGTTCGACCGCTGGTGGAACCCGGCGGTCGAGGACCAGGCCATCAGCCGGGCGCACCGCCTCGGCCAGAAGACGACCGTCTTCGTCACGCGCTTCATCAGCCAGAATACCATCGAGATGCGCATCGCGGACGTGCTGGAGAAGAAGCGGCAGTTGTTCAACGAGCTGATCGCACAGAACGGGGCGCCGTCGACGATGGGGCTGACGGAGGACGACATCTTCGGCCTGTTCGACCTCAGCGCCCGGTCGAAGCGGGCTGCCGCCTGAGCGGATTCGTGTCGGGATGGGACTGGATTATCGCACATCGGACCAGGGGTGCAAGGGGGCACCCGTCGCCGCCGTGGGATTGCGAACCGGCCCCGGGCCGACCATAATCTACCTCGCGGTCCCTCACCCTGCAGCCCGGAGTTCCCATGTCGCGTTACCCGTGCCCGCTGAGCCTCTTCGTCCTGCTATCCTGCGTGACGGCCGTCGGGAGCCAGGACGCGGCGCCCGTCACCGAGGGCGTCACGTTCGCGCCGCTGCGCGACCACTGTGCCCGGCTCCTGAAGGCGGTGGCGATGCTCGACGGGCCGCTGCCGCCCGCCACAGTCAAGGAACTGCAGCGCCTCCTCACCGACGGCGCCAAGGCCCCCGAGGCGGCCGTCGTGGCGATCCAGAAACTGCTCGACCCGCACTGCCTGATCCGCGTCCACGTCAACCCGGAGAGCCGCGTCAAGGTGGCGCGTGGGCCGGCCGACGCGGTGCTGCCGCGCACACGAGAGACTTTTATCCTCATCAAGGTTCACAACGAGGCGGGGGTCACGCACGCGCTGACGGTGCAGGGGCCGCAGCTGGTCGGCCAGGGCAAGACCGGCGCCGGCGGCTGGCTGGAGGCCAAGGTCTACACCGGGCCGCCCCTCGGCAAGACGCTCAGCGGCGGACACGTGGAGTACGTGCTGCTCCGGCTGAAGGCGCACACGGGCGGCAAGCGCGAGGCGACGCTGCTGTTCGACGTCGGCCAGGGGACGCAGGACCTGGGCTTCCGCAACGAGGTGCCCATCCTGTTCACGGTGCGCGACGCGAAACGGTGAGGGCGCGGCCAAGCCCACCCGGTGTACCGGGTGGGCCAGGGGCCTTTCAGTTCCGCCGCGGCAGGGCCAGAGTGGCCGGCGCGGCGGGATCGTCCACCAGCGGCCAGTGGCGCTTGAGGAGCCAGTTCGGCAGGGCCTTCGCGCCGCGCCCCAGCGCCGCCGCGAGCTGCCAAAGCACGCGCAGGTGGACGAACAGGGCGAGGAGCAGCGCCAGCGGCAGCGCGGCGAGCACGCCCAGCGGCACGGCGACGACGAGAAGCAGTCCGTTCACAATCCGGCGTGTCCGATCCATAGACAGGCCTCGTGGGCTTGGGGTTGCTGGGTTGGATTCCGGGGCGGGGACTCAGAAGCGCAGCTGCAGCCGGCCGAGCCGCTTCACGGTTTCCGCCATTAGCGCGTCCTCCTCCGCCTCGTCCCGGGCGAGGTAGGTCACCGAAAAGCGCAGGTACGGCCCCGCGTTGTCCCACGGCACGCAGAGTACCGACTGCTCCTCGATCAGAAACTGCGACGCCTCCTCGGCGTTGGCGAACGTCCGCTCGCCGCAGCCCTTCGGGGCGCGCACATAGAGGAAGTACGTCCCGCCCGGCATCTTCGCCTGGAAGCCGACCTGGTTCAGGGCGGTTACGAGCTTCTGCAGGCGGCGGCGGTACTTCGCGCGGGTGCGGTCGCCGATCTCGGGGTGCTGCAGGGCGGCCGCCGATGCCTGCTGGACCGCCATGAACTGGCCCGAATCGCAGTTGTCCTTGATGTCGGCGAACGCCTGCACGATCTTCGGGTGGCCGGCCACGAACGCCATGCGCCAGCCGATCATGTTGAACCCCTTCGACATCGAGTGGATCTCGACGCCGACCTCCTTCGCCCCCTCGACCTGCAGGAAGCTCAACGGCGGCCCGTCGTAACTGAGCAGGACGTGGGCCGCGTCCTGCACCACGACGATGCGGTTCGTCAGGGCGAAGTCGAGCACCTGGCGGTAGAAGTCGCGCGTGGCGACGGCGCCGGTCGGGCTCTTGGGGTAGTTGATGACGAGGAGCTTGGCACGGCGGCGGACATCGGCGGGGATGGCGCCGAGGTCGGGGTAGAAGCCGTTCTCCTCGCGCAGCGGCAGGTTGTAAACCTCGCCGCCGTAATACTTCGTGTGCGTGCCGGCGACGGGGTAGCCGGGCACCGTCATGAGGGTGACGTCGCCGGGGTTGATGAAGGCGGCGGGGAGCATGGCCAGCGCCGGCTTGGAGCCGATGGCGTGATTGACCTCGGTGGCCGGGTCGAGGGTGACACCGAAGATGCGCTGCATGAAGCCGGCGGCGGCGTCCTTGAAGGCCCCGATGCCGTTGTCCGCGTAGCCCCGGTTCTCCAGCTTGTCGATTTCGCGCTTGGCGACCTCGCGCACGAGCGGGTCGGCCATGTCGTCGTTCTCGCCGATGCCGAAGTCGAGCAGTTGCCGTTCGGGGTGGGCCTGGAGGACGGCGCGCTTGGCGCGTTTGATCTTCTCGAACTTGTAGATCTCGGTGCCCTTGCCGTAGTTGGCGCCGCCGAGGCGTTCGGCGAAGAGGGTCTGGAACCAGGGATCAGCGGGTGTGGTCATCGCGGTCGCGTCCCTTCCGGCAGCCGCGGCGAGGCGGCCCGGACTTCGTGGGTTGGAATGTTTGGGTACACTATACGGAAACGCCCTCCTGCGAGATAGAGGAGAATGCGCGAGGTAAGGGTCGTGGGGCCGAGCTGCCCCCTTGTCGG
>JBBRPS010000600.1:0-6554 GCA_038227745.1 Gemmatales bacterium
CGCTGTAACACATGCCGATCGTGGTCAGCCCGGCCCAGTCCTCGTGATGGCGGATCCCCTCGGTGGTATGCAGGACCGTATAGCAGCGGTACTCCTCCCGGCCATGGCCGCGCTCCCGCGTCTCCTACGTATCGTGCTCCACCCCGGCGAAGTCCTGATCGATGGCCCGCTCAACACACGCTTGGATGTCCTCGAGCAGGTGCGGTTGGTTGTCCTTGACCGTGAGTGCGTAGTCGCCGCCGCCGGCCACGACCTTGGCGGCGATCTCCTTCTGGCAGCCCATGGCGTCGATGGTCACCAGGGCGCCCTTGAGGTCCAACAACTCCAGCAGTGCCGGGATGGCCGTGATCTCGTTGGACTTGGCGTCCACCGCCACCTGGCCGAGCGACAGGCGCTGCGCGGTGGCCCAGGCGCTGACCAGGTGCAGGGGCCCGAGGGTGGCCGACCCGGAGCCGCGCAGCGTCTTGCCGTCGATGGCCACGTGCTTGATCCGCACGCCCGCGGTAACCGCCCGCACCCAGGCGCGGAAGCAGGCCTGGAACCCCTGGGGCTTGAGGCGGTCGAAGACCCGCGCAAAGGTGTCGTGGGACGGGATGCCGTTGGGCAACTCCAAAAGGCCGCGCAGCCAGTCGTGGCGCTTGCGGCCGAACGTCTCGATCTCTTGCCAGTCCTGAGCGCCGGCGATGACCGCACACAGGGCGATGACGATGATGTCTTGCAACCGGTGGAGTCGCCGGTGGGCACGGCGCGGGTCCTTCAGTGTGGCAAAGAACCTGGGGATGGACAGGTCGGGCTGCTGATCCTGAGAGACCTGGGAAAGAGGGGCCATCGTTCTCCTCCGTGAACTGTGATGTTCCGGGGGAATCGTACGCGGCCACCCTTGACGAAATCAATCCAGCCCCGAAGAATATGGGCGGTCTGTGGAGCGCGGGCCCTGGAGCAACACCCAGCCGACTCCTCACCGGCGTCACCCACGAAGAACTCGAAAACCTCGGACAGAATCGTCGTGGCCTGTAACGGGAAGGAAACCAGGTATTTCCATTCCGCGATCCGGCAGGGGACCCGGAAGGCAGGCATCATCCCCGGCCAACGCCTCCGGGCCATGGCATACGCCCGCTTCCATTCGCTGCCGATCGGCCCCGACCCGGCGGCGTTCCGCGAGAGCATCGAGTACGTCCCGGCAGCCTTGGCCCGGCCGGACTTGTACCGCGTGCATCCCAAGCTGGAGCTGGTGGATGGCAACGCTTGCCACCTTATCACCAGCGACCAGGACGCAATCTGGATCGACCACCGTCACGGCTTTGGCATCCGCCGTCGCGTTTACTTTATCCTCACGGGCCCCAAGGATCCGGGGTGCCTTTCGTCGGTCCAGATGGCCGGCGATTACCACGATCTCGGCGACGGGCTCTGGCTCCCCAAGGCGGGCGTCTTCCTCATCTACACGGCCCAGGCCGACCCCGAGAGCATGCGCGGAAAGCTCGCCCACGTCCAGACCACCAAGGTATCCCGCCTCGAAGTGAACAACGTGCCGGACTCATTGTTTGAGCTAAGCTTCCCCGGCGGCACGATGGTGTACGACGAGATCGAGTCCAAGGTTTACACAGCCCCCCACGGTGAAGGCATGCTGGACCGTGCCCTCGCCGAAGGGCAGCCGATTGTCGCAGGACAGATCCTCGACCCCCCGACGTTACCCTTCCCGACCAAGGTGTTGCTCATGACTGCCGGGGTGCTGGCCAGCCTTATCGCTGCCCTGTGGCTCTGGCGGCGGCGGCGGGCGAAGGCGGCCGGCTCCGGCGAATCGGGGGACCGGCCGGCGCCGCCGCCCGGTAACGCAACGTCACCCACGACTCCATAGTACTCTCATGTTCGATTGGGGCTACCTCTGGCTTTGCGTCTGCGTCGGCGTGGCCGCCCTGCTCGTCGTGTCCGCCTACTCCCTGGGGAAGTTGATTTGCCCGTCGGACCGCGGCGCCCCCCTAGTGATGCACGCGCTCGTGATCCACTGGGCGGCCCTCACCACGGGGGCAACGGTTCTCGGCCTGGGCGGCTGTTTGTCGGGTACGAGCCTGTGCGTCCTCCTGGGGTGCGCCGCCTCCCTGTCCCTTCTTGTTCTTTACCTCGGCCGTCCCTCCCCTCCCCCCACGGGGGTGGCGGCAGCACCCGGGGTTCGGCAGCGCCCCAACCGACCCCCGGGCGCGACTGGTGGCCGTGGCTGCTTTGGTCTCCGCTGCTGGTGCTGTGGTGCGCCCAGGTGTGGGTCCGCGGGTTTGAGTTCCCCGGCGATTACGATTCGCTGATGTACCACCTCCCCATGGCCACTCTTTGGACGCAGTACGGCCGGCTGTACACACCCGACTGGCTCCGCTGGAGCACCCCCGGGAATAATGAAGTGGTGGCCTTGTGGCTTTCGGCCCCCCTCCCGGGAGATTTTCTCGTCAACCTGACGAACGTGTCTTCCGCCGTCCTGTTGGTGGTGAGCGCCCTGGAATTGGGCCGGAGTGTGGGCCTGTCGCGAGGCCTCGCTCACCTGACGGCCCTCGCCGTGGCGGCGAACCCCGTCGTGCTCCGGCAACTGACGAATGTCGAAAACGATGTGCCGGTCGCCGCTCTCTTCCTTGCGACCCTCGCCTACGGCCTGCGCTACCTTCGGAAGGAAGGTAGGGCCGACTTGATCCTGGCCGGGCTCGCGCTCGGTTTGCTCGCG
The DNA here is from genome assembly GCA_038227745.1 of Gemmatales bacterium. GTDB lineage: Bacteria > Planctomycetota > Planctomycetia > Gemmatales > Gemmataceae > DASPXY01. The sequence continues at coordinate 2,705 of JBBRPS010000600.1, forward strand.
GGAGTGAAGTATTATGCCCTCGGCTATGCGTTCGTCGCCTGGGCGGCGCTCGTCGGCCTGGCGCTGCTAACCCGCGGCCGGCGTGCCTCCCTCCGCCTGGCCGTCGTGTGCCTGTGCGGGGGGCTATGGACCGGCGGTTACTGGTATGCCCGGAACGCGTTCGTCAGCGGCAGCCCGTTCTACCCGTTTGGAGCAACGCCTGACACCAATCTTCTGACCAAGCTGCACCCCCATGTCTGGGGCACGACGTTAATTGGGAACGGCCGACCCGAAGTCCCCGGGTTGGCCGTCAAGGCGGTAGGGGAAATGGCAGGACCTTGTTACCTGGCGCTCCTTTATGCCATGCCCTTTTCTCTGCTCTGGCTGTTTCTGGCGGGCCGGCGCAAGGCGCGCGGGCGTGAGGGGCTTCCCCCCCCTCCCCGGGCGGCATTGGTCTGCGCCGTGGTGGCTGCGGGCTCGGTCTGGCTGATAACACCGTGGGCAGTTGAGGATGTCCCTGGGACTCTGAACCAACTCGAATGGGCTTACGCCCCAATTCGCTATGGGCTGGGTTTTCTTAGCCTCCTGGTGGTTACCTCCGCGCTCGCGTTCCAGGACGGGGCAGGGATCCTGTCCTCGCTCCTCAAGCCTGCGCACGGCCGTTCCGGTTTCCGCCGCACGGCCGCGACCGTTCTGCCGTATCTGCCGCACGCGCTGGCGCTTCTCGCCGGGGCCGCCCAACTGGTGTGCCTGTATCAACGGCGGCACCTGGTCTCCCTGGGGGTCCTGGACGCGCTTGTGATCGTCGCCAATCTCCTCCTGGTCGTGTATCTCGCACGCCTCTGCAGGAACCTGTGGCGGCCTTTGCGCCCGCTAGTCCCGCTCTTCTCCCTCGCCGCGGTCCTGCTGGTGGCCTGGGGGCTGAGCCGGCTGGCCGACCGCTGGCACCGCGACTTTACCTATCAATACGATCAGATGTTCGACGGCACTTTTTTCAGTGAGCTGGCGAAACGCCCCGGCAACCAGACACACCTCTGCGTCTTGCCGGAGCGCGCGTACCCGTTTTTCGGATCGCAGCGGCAGTTCCGCGTTTTCCAGCCCATGTGGGTCCCTTCCTACCCGTGGCTTCTGCGCTACTTGCACGACCATGAGGTGACGATCCTGGTAACCGACCGCGTCGAGAACCCGTCGCCCCGTGCCGTGAACCAGTACCGCTGGGCGTATCGCTGGGCCAGGCAGCAGCCCGAGATATTCCGACCGCTCCACGAAGGTCTTTTCATGACGATGTATCAGGTGGACCGCGACGAGTTGGCAAAGGCGATCGCCCGGAGGCCCGTTCGAGCGCCTGACGGCACAAACGGCTGACGGCACACGCTGACGCCAGCCGGCATTCTCTCCCCGCCGCCAGAAGTTGCGAATCCTGATGCACTTGCGGCAACTGCCCTCGGATTCTTCGCTTGTTTAAGGACTAGGTGAGGTCGCCCAGTTCGCGCCGCCGGGCGATGCGCAGCTGCGCCCGCGCCCGGCCCTGCGCCCGCAACTGCGCCTCCTGCTCCGCGGGCGTCTTGCCGGGCGCCCGCGCCGCCTCCAGCGCCCGCGCCGCCTCCGCCTCGCTGATCTCCTCGGCCTTGAGCGCCCGCGGCGTCAATACCGTCACGACATTGTCGCGCACCTGCGCGAAGCCGCCGTCCACGAAGAAACGCTGCTCGCGGGCGCCCTGCTTCGTCCGCAGCTCGCCGTAGCCCAGCCGGCCGATCAGCGGCGCCCGGCCGGGCAGCACCCCGAGTTCGCCATCGAACATCGGCAGCGCCACGAAATCGACCGCCTCGTCCAGCACGGCCCGTTCCGGCGTGACGACCACGCACTGCAGGCTTCGAGTGTCCGCCATACGTCACCTCCCTTCCGCCGCCTGGCGCTTGGCCGCCTCCGCCGCCTCGTCGATGCCGCCGATGTACATGAACGCCGACTCCGGCAGGTGGTCCCACTTGCCCTCGCACAACTCCTTGAAGCTGCGGATCGTCTCGGCCAGGGGCGTCACCTTGCCCGGCCGGTTCGTGAACGCCTCGGCCACGATGAACGGCTGCGACAGGAATTTCTCGATGCGCCGCGCCCGCGCCACCACCTGCTTGTCGTCCTCGCTCAGTTCCTCGACGCCGAGGATGGCGATGATGTCCTGCAGCTCGCGGTAGCGCTGGAGGATCTGCTGCACGCGGCGGGCGACCGCGAAGTGCTCCTCGCCGACGTACTGGGCCTGGAGGATACGGCTGTTGGAGGCCAGCGGGTCCACCGCGGGGTAGATGCCCTTTTCGGAGATGCTGCGCTCCAGGTAGATGAAGGCATCGAGGTGCTGGAAGGCGTTGGCCGGGGCCGGGTCGGTCGGGTCGTCGGCGGGGACGTACACCGCCTGCACGCTGGTGATGGCGCCCTTGCTGGTGCTGGTGATGCGCTCCTGCAGCTCGCCCATCTCCGTGGCCAGCGTCGGCTGGTAACCGACCGCGCTGGGCATGCGGCCGAGCAGCGCCGAGACCTCCGAGCCCGCTTGCGAGAAGCGGAAGATGTTATCGACGAACAGCAGCGTGTCGGCGCCGGTCGCGTCGCGGAACCACTCGCACATGGTCAGCGCCGACAGGGCCACGCGCAGGCGGGCGCCCGGCGGCTCGTTCATCTGGCCGAAGACCATCGCGGTCTGGGTGAGGACGGCGCGGTCGGTCTTGCCGATCTTGGTCTCCTGCATTTCGAGCCAGAGGTCGTTGCCCTCGCGGGTGCGCTCGCCGACGCCGGCAAACACGGAGTAGCCGCCGTGCTGGCTGGCGATGCGGGCGATCAGCTCGGTGAGGATGACCGTCTTGCCCAGGCCGGCGCCGCCGAACAGGCCGGCCTTGCCGCCGCGGACCAGCGGCGTCAGGAGGTCGATGACCTTGATGCCCGTCTCGAAGATTTCCGTCTTGGGCGACAGGTCGCTGAAGGCGGGCGGTTCGGCGTGGATCGGCCGCTCCTCGGCGGCGTGGATGGGGCCGCGGCCGTCGATCGGCTCGCCGAGGAGGTTGAAGACGCGGCCAAGCGTCTCCTTGCCGACGGGGACCTTGACCGGGGCGCCGGTATCGACGACGTGCATGCCGCGGACGAGGCCCTCCGTCGAGCCGAGGGCGACGCAGCGGACGCGGTTGCCGCCGAGGTGCTGCTGCACCTCGCCGGTCAGCTTGATCGGCACGCCCTTGTACTCGGCCCGGACCTTGATGGCGTTGTAGATCTCTGGTAAATGCGATTCCTCGAACTCGGCATCAAAAGTTGAGCCGATCACCTGAACGATGCGGCCGATGTGGGTTTCGGTCGCAGCGCTGCTTGTCCCTGTAGCCATAACTCACCTTTCTTGATAATTTACAGTGGGGCATTATGACGCCGGCTTGTGGCCCCATTGAAGGAAGTGATTTCGGGCAGGTGCCCCTCCTCAAAATCTGCCTCTCCACAATGCCGGCGTCACGCTCACCCTTTGCGGAGGACGTCCGGCGGGGGGCGGCGTTCGGATACGGCCTTGACGACGGCTTCCTCGTGCCGGCCAAGCTCCTCGCCCAGTTCCCGCGCCGCGGCCAGGACGGCGGACAGGTTGGCCGGGACGAGCCGCTCGGGAGCCTCGTAATCGGTCAGCCCCGTCTCTCCCCCGCCGATGTCGGCCCGAATCTGGATGCTGTCTCCTGTGGAAGAAAACATCATCGCGGCCACGACGTCTTCCGCCTCGGTGTCGTCTCCGGTCAGGTTGAATTCCCGGTAGCTATACAGGGACCACATGCGGCCGGCAGTCCTCCGGTTGGGGCGAACGACCACGCCGGGGCAGCGCGCGCGGACCCGCTGCGCCAGTATGTCGAGGGCGGCC
>JBBRPS010000601.1:0-6550 GCA_038227745.1 Gemmatales bacterium
AAAACCTGCACTGAATTCAGGAGAGCCGCGACAGCCCGTGTTGTCGCGCTTTCCGCATGAATTCTGCGGTTTCCGAAGAGTGACACCACACTGTCATCGCTACCGACTTGGATGCAAGTTTTCGTGCCAGAAACACTAGCTCGTCTGCTTGCGGCACCAGAGGAACCGCGTCCAGCCCAGGGCGCTGAACCATTCCGCGGCGACGAACCGGCCGGGATGCTCCGCGGCGTGGCGCTCGATGTCACCGTGGACGTCCTTGCCGCGGCCTTCCAGACCGGTGTACTCGGCGAGCACCCCCTCGACCACGCTATCCTCGCCGCCAGCCAGGAGAACGAGGCGGCGCGGCCTTATCTTCGACTCCCGAGCCGGCGTCGAGGCTGTGCCGTTCGGGGTAGTCTTGCCGCGGTTGACGACAGGTTCGCTCACGCTGTTTCCTCCTTCATCGTGCTGCGGTCCGTCCCGCACGTTGAAACGCACTTCCCATAGGACCTTGCTCATCCATCGGCAGGGGCGCGCTGACTCCTGACAAAAGATCGCCGGGCCGTCACCGGGGTCCTGTACGACCCTCGCCCTCGTCCCCACCTTGCGCCGACAACACCAGCGGAGGCGACGAGGTAGCCGAGCCAGCCGCCGCGGGCCGACCGCGGTAACCTGCTTGCCATCGTGAGGATTACGGCGACAATAACGGTTGGCCCGGCCGCCTGCAGCCCAGGCAGACGTTTCGCTGGGGAGCCGGCCCTGCAGGTCCCAGCGGCGCAGGGCACCCGCCCCGGGAAGGTCGAGCTGAAAATCGTGTTCAAGGCCCGCGCGCTTGCGGAGTTTGCCGCGATCGGCGACGGCGACACGGCCATCGACGTGGTCGTCAAGGACGCCGCCGGGCGGGTCGTGGCCGAGGACGTCCGCCCCATCCGGCGCGCCTCCGACCTCTGCGTCTGCCGCTGGCTTCCCGACGCAGAACAGGAATACACGATCATCCTCTACAATTACGGGAGAGTGTACAACCTGGGCCAGGCCGGCTGCAACTGAGGTCCCTCACCCCGCCTTCTCCATGGAACAACCCTACGACGCGCTGGTGATCGGCGGTGGCCCCGCGGGGGCCACGGCGGCCCTGCTCCTGGCGCGGGCCGGCTGGTCCGTCCTTCTGCTCGAGCGCAAGACCTTCCCGCGGCGCAAGGTGTGCGGCGAGTATTTGTCGGCCACGAACCTGCCCTTGCTGGACCGCCTCGGCGTCGGCGGTGTCTTCCGCGACCTGGCCGGCCCGCCCGTACGCCGCGTCGGCCTCTTCGCCGGCACGAAGATGTTGAGCGCCGACCTGCCGCTCCCTGGCGGGCACGGCGCCGAATGGGGCCGCGCCCTGGCGCGCGAGCACCTCGACACCCTCCTCCTCGACGAGGCGATCCGCGCCGGCGTGGACGTGCGCCAGCCGTGGTCGGTCGTCGAGCTCGGTGAGGACGGCGACGGTTATCGTTGTCGGGCCGAGGCCGTGGAAACGGGGGCAGTGCTGGAGGCGCGGGCGCGCGTCGCGATCGCGGCGCACGGGTCGTGGGAGCCGGGGACGCTGCCGACGCAGCCCGAGCGCCGGCCGCCGGCGCCATCCGACCTGTTCGCCTTCAAGGCGCACTTCCTCGACAGTGGCCTGCCGCCGGGCCTGATGCCGCTGCTGGTGTTCCCGGGCGGCTACGGCGGCATGGTCCACTGCGACGGTGGCCGCGTCAGCCTGTCCTGCTGCGTCCGCCGCGATCGCCTGGCGGCGCTGCGGCGCGGCTCCGAGGCAGGGGCGGGTGAGGCGGTGCTGGGCCACATTCTGGAGTCCTGCGCCGGCGTACGGCGCACGCTGGCCGGGGCGCGGCGCTTTGAAGGTTGGCTCGCGACGGGGCCGATCCGTCCCGGCATCCGCGTCCGCGCCCGCGGCGGACTGTTCCTCGTCGGCAACAGCGCCGGCGAGGCCCACCCCGTCGTCGCGGAGGGCATCAGCATGGCCCTGCAGGCGGCGGGGTTGCTGACCCGGCGTTTGCTCGACTGGCGCCGCGGCGGCGCGACCGGTGCCGGCCTGCGCGCGGCGGCGGCCGACTACGCGACCGCCTGGCGGCGCGCCTTCGCGCCGCGGCTGTACGCCTCGACCTTCGTCGCCCACTGGGCCATGCGTCCGGCAGCCGTCACGGGGGCGCTGCCCCTGCTGCGGTGTTTCCCGAGGCTGCTCACCTGGGGGGCGCGCCTCAGCGGCAAGGCGACCCGCGTCCTCTGCGTTTAGCCGAAACGGCCGCTTACCAAGGAAAGAACCGACACGATGAGTTTTGCCATCCTCGGCCTCGGCACCGCCGTCCCGCCCACGGTGATCGACCAGCGCGAAGCGCTTCTCATCGCCAAATCGCTCTGCTGCCGGACCGACGAGCACGCCACCTGGCTGCCGACGATGTACGGCCACACCGGTATCGAGCAGCGCCACCTCATCCTGGGACCGGACGTGGTGCGCGACGTCCTCAATGGCACGGCCCACTCCGGCTCGCCATTCCTGCCGACCGGGAAACCCGACGACCGCGGCCCGACGACGGCCGAGCGGATGCGGCACTACATCGCGGGCGCCGCCCCCCTGGCCCTGCGCGCCGCGCGGCAAGCGCTGGAGTACTCGGCGGTCGCCGCCCGCGACTTCACCCACCTCATCACGGTTTCCTGCACGGGCTTCCATGCGCCGGGGGTGGACATCGCCCTGATCCGCGGCCTGGAGCTGCCGGCGGGCGTGCAGCGGACGCACGTCGGCTACATGGGCTGCCACGGGGCGCTCAACGGCCTGCGCGTGGCGCGCGCCTTCACCGACGCCGAGCCGGGGGCGCGGGTGCTGCTCTGCGCAGTGGAGTTGTGCTGCCTGCACTACCACTACGGCTGGGACCCGCAGCGGATGGTCGCCAATGCCCTGTTCGCCGACGGGGCGGCGGCCGTGGTCGGAGCCGCCGCCGGGCCGCCCGACCTGTGGCGCGTCGCCGCCTCCGGCTCGTGCGTGTTCCCCGACTCGACCGACGCCATGACGTGGACCGTGGGCGACCACGGCTTCGAGATGACGCTGTCGAAGCGCGTGCCGCGCCTCATCGCGGAGAACCTGCGCGGGTGGATGGAGGGCTGGCTGGCGTCGCAGGGCCTGGGGCTCGCCGAGGTCGGCTCCTGGGCGATCCATCCCGGCGGCCCGCGCATCCTCGAGGGCGTTGCGGAGGCGCTGGCGCTGCGACCGGAGCAGACCGCCGCGTCACGCGAGGTGTTCGCGCGGCACGGCAACATGTCCTCGCCGACGGTGCTGTTCATCCTCGACCGCCTGCGCGGCCAGCGGGCGCCGCGGCCGTGCGTGGCGCTGGGCTTCGGTCCCGGCCTGGCGGTGGAGGTGGCGCTGCTGCGCTAAGAGCTTCCGGACAGGCGTCGGCCTGGGGCCCTGGCGTCGAGCGCTACCGCGGCAGTGGCAGCGTCACGACCTGGCGCGTCGCCGCCGAGCGGTACGCCGCCAGCAACACCTCGGTCGCCAGCGCCGCCTCCGCGGCGTTGATCTCGCTGTCGCGCTTCGCGTCGAGGCGGTCGAGGAAGTACGCCGCGTCGCTTTGTGGCGCCGGCCCCGCTCCGACCCACGTCCGCTTCGGACGTGTGTGGACCTCGTCCTGCGTGCTCGACCAGAAGCCCATCGGATCCTGGGGGTGCGGGTTGGGCGGCGCCCACGGCACTTCGTCGGTGTACACCTCCAGGCGCGGCCGGTTGGCGTCGATCACCGCCGTCTGGCGGCTGCCGACCAGCACCACCCGGTTGACCCCGCCGGCCGGGTGCGTCGTCCAGCCGTAGCGCCCCGCCACGACGGTCACCGGCAGGCCATCGTCGAGCGTGCAGGCCAGCAGGCCGAAGTCCTCGACGTTGTGCTTCTGGTGCTCCTGGAAGAAGTAGTTCGCCGTCACGCCCAGGACGGTGCGGAAGCGCTGCCCCGTCAGCCAGCGGACGAGGGTGATGGGGTAGACGCCGACGTTGTCCAGCTCGCGCTTGGCCTCGATGAGCTGGTGACGCTGCGGCGGATACTCCTCCTTGCGGCGCATGCCGAGGCGAGCGGTGCCGGTGCGGCCCTTGGCGAAGAAGGCGTCGGCGTGGACCGCCAGCAACCGGCCGAGGCGCTTGCCCTCCAGGAGTTGCTTCGCCTCGCGCGCCCACGGCTGGCTGATGAAGCTGAACATGTGGCTGCGCACGCCGGCCTTCGCGACGGCAGCGACGATGGCGTCGGCCTGTCCGAGTTGCGGGGCCAGGGACTTGTCGAGGTAGAGGTGCTTGCCCGCCTCGGCGCAGCGGACGATGATGCGGCCGCGTCGCTCGGGCGGGGCGCACACGCTGACGACGTGGACGTCCTTGCGGGCCAGCGCCTCTTTCAGGTCCGCGATGTAGGGGATGTTGAGGGCCTTGGCGAGGCGCTCGTTGAGCTGGCGGCGGCGATTATCGATGTCGGGCTCGTCGGTGACGGCGATGAGGCGACAGCGGCGGTCGGCGGCGAAGGCGGCGGCGTAGTTCTCCTGGTGCGTGTGGTTGCCGCTGACGAGGAGGATGCCGTAGCGGGGCTTCACGGGGCGCCTCCCACGTCGAGGGTTTCCGGCCGACCCGAGCGCACGGCCCGCTCAAGTACGGCGAGGAGGGACTTGTCGGCGGCGCCCGCGGGAGGGAGGGCGCCCGCGTCCGCGAGGCGGGCGCTGCCGGCGTCGTGGTAGAGTGCGCCGCGATTGCCGACGACGGTCAGGTCGATGCCGTCGCCGCGGTGCGGAGCGGCGGCCCAGCTGACGAGGGCCGTGGCGCCGCCGTGGAACTCCAGCGTGAGCGAGACCTGCCCGCTTTTCGGGGCGCCGACGGCGTAGACCCGTTCGAGCGGCTGGCCGACCCACTCGCGCACGGCGGCGGTGAGTTGCGCCAGGCGCGGCAGGGCGGCGTCGGGCCGGTCCTGGTTGTGCAGGAGGTAGCGCACGAAGACCGTCTGACCCAGGCGCTTGCTGGCAAGCGTGGACTGGACGGCGCGGTGCAGGTCGGCAAGGGTGGTCACGGGGCCGGCCCTCCTGGTTCAGTCACGCAGCGTGAAGCGCTCATCCCGCGGCGGGAGCCGTCCATCCGGTGGCGGCGCCTTCTTGAGGGAGAACACGACGATGAAGCCGATGGCGGCGAGGCCGAGGAAACAGAACCCGACGATGTGACCCGCCCGGTCGAGGAAGATACCGTGCTCCGAGAGGAAGTTGCCGTAGCCGGGGTAGGTCCGGTTCACCAGGCCGCCGGGGATGAGGCAGACCAGCAGCAGTCCCACGACGGCGCTCAGGAGGGACAGGCCGATCAGGAGTCGCTTGACGTGCATGCGCGGTTTCCTCGTTCAAGGCAGCAGGTCGTGGTTGGCGATGACGGGATTCCACGGCCGCAATTGCCACTTTACGAAGATGCCGGCCTGGTGGAACGGGTCCCCCTTGAGGATCTTCTCGGCCTCCTCGCGCGACGGCGCCTCGTAGACGATGAGAAGTTGGCTTCCCGTAATTTCCATAATTCTCTTACTCATCAATGGTTTACGTCATCTGGCCTTTTCCAAAGAATTCCGGGTTTTCCACCGTTTTTTGCTCTATCAGTGCAGGATTCAGTGCGGAGGACACCCGAAAACGTCGATTCAGTGCAGAGCCGTAAGCTCTCCCGATCAAGCATCTTATGGAGATGCTGATCTTCTGGCATGGTCCGTCACGGCATTTCAGGAGCCGAGCGGACGCGGCCTTGACCTGGACAATAAAATAGTGGCAGGGCTGTTCTAGAAGACTCGCGATTTTCAAGGGGGGACGTATGCTGATCAAACGGGGCCAAGAGTACAAGGGGCCAGGCTGTGCCGACCCCAAGAAAACCAAGGATCAACGGTCGGACGAACTTCAGCAGCTTATGCAGACGGAGGCGGGGAGGAAGGTCGTTGAATACTACTTCCTCAAGTACATGGGGGCGCTTCAGGGGCGATGTCCGCCAGCCGGGCTCTCCATGCTTCAGACAATTTTGGACCATGAATACCCGAACGGCTAACCCGTTGTCGGTCGCCCTAGCCGCCTCACGACGGCTGGGGGTTTTCATTCGCGGGGAATGAAGGTGGAGAAACCGAAAGGGCGTCACACTTTGGCCCTATAACAAAGGCCAAGGTGAGACGCCCTTTGGGGACTGAGAGCGGTACGTGAGGGATTTGAACCCTCGGAAGGGTTACCCCTTCGGCGGCTTTTCAGGCCGCTGCAATAGGCCGCTCTGCCAACGTTTGCTTCTGGACGGCAAGCCGTCCTACATCTCCTAATATAACAGAATCTGTACGCCTGTCAAGGTCTCTTCTTCCGGGAAATGGCGGCGACCTTCTCGGCCATCAACTCGTGCAAGATCGCCTTGAACGGGACGCGGCCACTTGGGCGCGCTGGAAGACGAGCGGGCCGTAGACATCAACTCATGCAGGATCGCCTTGAACGGAACGCGGCGGCCGTGCCGCTTGGCGTACCAGGCTTCGAGCTGTAGACGGTGCTCGTGGAGGAGCTGATTTCCGAGCTGGGGC
>JBBRPS010000602.1:0-6547 GCA_038227745.1 Gemmatales bacterium
CAGGCGCGCGCCCCCACCGGAGCGCGCCTGGCTTGCCGTTTCGCGCTCGCTCGCAGGCTTCCTCACCCCCGAAGCGGGGCGAGGGAGAATACTTCTAGAGGTATCCCTCAATGGCCCAGCTCAAGAAGGTTGTCGATCCGTTCGGTGAAGTCAACGTCCACCCGGCGCCGGGGGGCAAGACCCGCGTCGTGGCGACGATCCTGATGGAGCCGCACAAGGAAGGCGCCCAGACCGGCATCGCCCTCGACGGCTCCGGCTCGATGGCGAAGCTCTACGGCCACGACGACGGCAGCGGCGTCCTCTCCCCCATCTTCCGCAAGAAGACCGTCAGCAACGAGGTCGCGCCCGTCGCGCAGAAGATCTGCGCCTACCTCGCCCGCCGCATCGACGCCGACGGCGGCACCACCTGCATCTACTGGTCCACCGGCGAGAATGGCGGCGAGATCGAGGTCATCGGCGACCTGCGCGCCGACGACGCGGAGCAGCACGTCTTCGGCCCGCCGCGCGAGTTCGGCACCGGCACGCAGCTCCTGCCCGCCGTCCGCTACTTCGTCGAGCGCTTCCGCGAGGCGCCGTGGGGGTTCTACGTCTTCATCACCGACGGCGAGCTGCACGATCTCGACGCCGTGAAGGAGTACAGCGTGCGGTTGGCCCGCGACATCGCCGCCGGCCGCCGCCGGCCGGTCAAGTTCGTCCTGATCGGCCTGGGGCCGGACGCCAACGAGGGCCAGATGGAGGAGCTGGACGACCTCGACAGCGGCACCCCCATTGACCTGTGGGACCACAAGCTGGCGAAGGAGATGCGCGTCCTGCAGGAGATCTTCGCGGAGGTGGTCGATAAGAACGCCCGCGTGGCGGACCACGGCCGCATCCTCGATCCGCAGGGCCGCGTGCTCCGCGACTACGCCGGCACCGGCCTCCCCGCGTACCTGGAGTTCGAGGTGCCGGCCGGCACGCCGTACTTCACGCTGGACGTCAACGGCACGCGCGTAAACCAGGCCCTCTCCGACCAGGCGCAGGTGCCGTCGTCCGGCCCGGCCACGCCGGCGCCGAGCCAGTCCGCGACCCCGCCGCCGTTGCCCGCGACGCCGCCACCGCTCCCGGCCACCCCGCCGCCGATCCCGCCGATCGACGTGGCGCAGGAGCAGGAGCACTGGCAGGAGGCGATGGACGTCACCCACGGCCAGACCAGCACCGAGGAGCAGACCGCCGAGGACCAGACGTGGAGGACGATCGACTTCGGCACGCCCGGTGAGGACCCCGGTTCCGACCCGAACGCGCCCGGCGGCAAGAAGAAGTGATCGACCGACCCAATGGGGCGCACGCCGTGCGTCCCGTTTAGCCGCGGTTCGGAGAACCGCGTGCGGCTGGACCCGGGGTCGGGCCGCACGCGGTTCTCCGAACCGCGGCTAAACGAGTCAAGGAGGAATCGACGATGGCCCGCTGCCGCCTGCCAATCAGTCTCGCCCTGCTCACCCTGACGGCCATTTCCCTCGTGGCCGCGCAAACGCCGCGCGCTCAGGAGACAAAGGCCATCCGCGCCGTCCTCGATGCCCAGGTCACGGCCTGGAACAAGGGCGACCTGGAGGGCTTCATGGCGGGCTACTGGCAGTCGCCCGACCTGAGCTTCTTCTCGGGCAAGACCAAGACGCGCGGCTGGCAGGCCACCCTCGACCGCTACCGCAAGCGCTACCAGGCCGACGGCAAGGAGATGGGCACGCTCGCCTTCCGCGAACTGGAGGTCGATCGCCTCGGCGCCGACCACGCCCTGGCGAAGGGCCGCTGGCAGCTCACCCTGAAGACCGAATCGCCCGGCGGCCTGTTCACGCTGATCTTGAAAAAGCTGCCGCAGGGCTGGCGCATCGTTCACGACCACACCTCGGATTGACCCTCCGCCCGGACAGGGACGCCCGGAATTTCCCTACTTCTCCAGCACGACGATGCCGCCGATGCGGTCGGCCCGGCCGAGAAGGTTGGCGAGGTGCTTGAGGTAGGAGAACGCCCCCATCCGTGTCGCGAACACTCCCTCCCGCACGCCCAGTGCCTTGACGACCGGCCAGAACAGCAGCTTCTTCAGCCACAGCGGCCAGCGGTGAACCGGAGCCGCGCTGTCCGGATCGCGCTGGTACAGGTTCTGGTGCAGGTCGAAGGCGTGCGGGTAGAAACGGCCGCCACGGAAGCCGGCCCGGCGGCCCAGCTCGATCACGCGCGCGGGTGGCATCTCCTTCTCGGTCACGTTGTAGCGGCGCACTGCCTCGACCGCTGCCGGCGAGCGGCCGTGGCCCTCCCCCGGCTCGGACGTCACGCACACTCCCCCCGGCCGCAGCGCCCGGTAGGCGCCGCGGACGGCCGCCGCCTCGTCCACCGCGTGGTGCAGCGCGTCGTAGAAGACGGCGCCATTGAACTCGCCGTCGAAGGGCAGCGACTCGTAGTCGCACACGGCGAAGTCGAGGCCTTCCACGCCGGCCCGTTCGCGGTTGGCCTCGGCGTGCGCAATCATGTCGGGGGAGATGTCCACGCCGACCACCTCGTAGCCGGCGCGGGCGAAGAAGACGCTCGTCCAGCCGGTGCCGCAGCCCAGGTCGAGCAGGCGCGCCGGCGGCGGCGGCAGCAGCGCCAGCACGGCGGCCATCTCGGCGAGGTAGCGGGCGCGGCCGGAGTCGGAGAACGGCTTGTGAACGGCGTGCCGGACGCCCGCCTCGTCCAGGTTCTTGAGATAATCGATCTCGCCGCTTTTCGCCATCGTTTACCTCCGTGTGACGATCCCGCGACAGGCCGGCGCGGCCGCCTTCCGGGGCCGCGGGCCACTTCATTCGGCCCCTTCCTCCGGGGCCTCGTCCTCCTCGTCCGGCACGAGCCGGTGCAGCACTTCCATGAGCTCGCGCGGCGGCTGGGCCGTGACCTCTTCGCCGCGCAGCTCGATCGGGAACAGATGCCACAGGCCGCCGCGCACCCAGAAGAGCTCATCGCTGATCGCGTAAGGGGCCGTACGGAAGCTCTGTTCCGCGATGCTCTTCAGCAGGGGCACATAGCCGACCGAGGCGCCCGTCAGCGGCAGCACCAGCAACTCGTCGCGGCCCGGCAGCGCCACGAAATAGCCGTCGGCGCTCGTCTGGGGCAGCAGGGCGTCGAGCAGCAGCACGCGCGACGAGTCGTAGGCGTCGCCGACGTTGCACTGCCGCAACCCGGACTCTTCGTGGATCACCTGGAAGCAGTCCTCGGGCGTCTGCGCCCGCAGGTTCGCCACCGCCCGCTCCAGCCACTCGCCGCCGGGTCGGCCCGACTCCTCGATCATCTGCGCCGTCACGTAGTACATGCTCTGCGGGTAATCCACGACGAGGTTGACGCCCAGCGTCGTGCCCGGCAGCGGCTGCGACCAGAGCTCCAGGCCGTCGTCGCGGGCCGCGAGCGGCCGCCCCAGGCGCAGCAGCAGGCGCTCGGCGACATCCGGGAGGGCGGCCGGCGGCTCCTGCAGGTGCTCGGCGTTGATGAGGTCGAGGAAGGAGACAATCAGCTCGGGCCAGGTGCCGCGGTCCTCGCGGCGGGCCCGGCGGTAGAGGTTCTCCAGGCCGACGACGTGCTCGCGGCCCTTGGCGTCCACGCACTCGACGGCCCCGCCCAGCCAGCGCGCGATCTTCCAATCGAGCGCCGCCACCGCCTCGCGGAGCGCGAGCAGAAAGCTCCCCGGGTACCTCTGAGGGCCGGAGCCGTATCCCGGGTCGCTGCGGTCCTGGCGCGCCATCGCGGCTGTCTCCGTTCGACGCCCCGCCCCGGCGGGCGCGGCCGGCGTCGGTCGCGACCCGAGAGCGTTGCTGTGCATCCTACCGAAACGGATACGTTCGGGACAATCGCCCTTCGCGGCCGTCACAACCCTGGCTCGCCGGGGGGCGGTTCGTGGCCGACTCGCTCCGCGAGTCGGGGGCCGATGCCTGCACCGACTCGCGGAGCGAGTCGGCCACGAACTCACGGGGCCGGCGCGGGCGCCTGTTCGGACGGGGGCGCCTCCGCGGGCAGTACGGCGGGGCCGAAGTCGGCGACGTGGAAGAGGCGCCAGGCATCGCGGAGGGTGCGGCCGGGCTTCGGCCGGGGCGCACCAGGAGGCGGAGGGCGGTGGACAACTGGGATCTCGTCCATGAGGCAGCCGAGGAAGTTCGCCTTGGCGAGGATCTCCACCTGGGCGAGGTCGCCGTCGGTCTGGATGGGGATGCGGCGGAAGATCTCGCGGCGGAAGAGGCGGAACGCGCACTCCGGGTCGTGGACGCGCACGCCGAAGACCCAGCGCGCCAGCCAGCGCCGCCCCCAGCCCGACCGGCCGAGCCAGCACGGCGCCGGCCGCAGCGATACCCCGAAGATCACGCGGACGAACAGCCGGTAAGCCACACCGAGCCAGCGCAGCGGGGCGGGCGGCCGCCCGGCACGGCAGCCCGTCACCAGGTCAACGCGGTCGATGGCGCCGAGGAGGGGCTCCAGGTCCTCGGACCGGTACTGCCGGTCGCAGGTGGTGCAGAAGAGCAGCGGGTGGCGGGCGTCGGCGATGCCGGTCCGCAGCGCGGCGCCAACACCGCGGGGGAGCGGGTGGTGGTGGACGCGCAGGCACGGCAACCGTTCCGCCAGCGCGTCGGCGCGCACCCCGGTGAGGTCGGCGCTGCCGTCGTCCACCAGCACGATCTCGTAAGGGCGGTTGAGGCCATCGAGGTGTTTGACCCAGTCGGCGACGACGTCCTCGAGTTCGGCGCCGGCGTTGCAGGCGGTCAGGACGACGCTGAGCGGGGCGGTCGCGATGGGAGAGCGTTGCCAGGGGTCGGACATCTACCGCGTCACCACAAGGAGGCTCTTCCCCCGGGCGAGCGGGGGCGAAAGAACGCCAGGGAGAGTCAAGGTACGCACGGCCGGCGCCGCGGTCAATCGTGCCGCGCGACCTTTCCCGTCCCGGTCGCGGCGGTCCGCAGCAGGACGAGCGGGCGGGGGTGCGGCCGCAGCGTCAGGTCGGTCGTGCGCAGCTCCTCGATCAGCTCGCCTGCGCTGAGGTACTCGCGCCACGCGGCGGCGCAGTCGGCCGGCATGATGACGTGAGTGGGGAAGTCCTTGCCCGCCCAGACGTCGAGGTTCTCCCACTCCAGGAGCGTGTGCAGGGGCCGGCCGACGTGGAACGCGACCGTGTGGGCCTCGGCGCGGAAGAACAGGACGTGACCCGAAGTCCGCCGCCGCACCTCCTCGGCGAAACGGCGGTCGGGCCGTCCCGGGTCCTGCGCCGGCTCGAGGAATTCCACATAACCCAGCCACCCCGCCGCACAGGCCGCGGCGGTGAGTCCGAATGCGACGGCGAGGCGCAACGGCGACCGCAGCTCGCGAACCCAGCGTTCCGCGGCGCAGCCGAGCAGCAGGGCGGCCCCGGGGTACGCCGGCAGCAGGTAGTCGGCGCGCTTGAAGCGCACACAGGACAGCAGCACCAGAACGGCCACCAGCCACGCAGCGCCGAAACGGGCCTCGGCGTCCTTTCCGCCGCGCCGCCCCAATGTCCACGCGGCCATCGGCAGCAGCAGGCTCCAGGGGAACAGATCGACGAGCAGGCGCGGCCCGTAGAACCACCACGCGTGCGCGGCCAGTCCGCCGTCGCCGCCGAACCCGCGGTCGAAGTTGTGGTGCCAGAAGAAGACGCGGAACAATTCGCCGCCCGTCCGCGCGTTGGCCCACAGGTACCAGGGGGCCACCAGCGCCAGCACCAGCGGCACACCCCACCACACGCCGAGTCGGTGGGCGTACCGCCGGAGGCCGACGGCCGGATCGGGGCGGTCGAGCAGCAAGGACAGGGACGCCGCCGCCGCGGGCAGGACGGCGGCGATCGGGCCTTTGAGGAGGAGGCCGGCGGCGACCGCCAGGTAAGCGAGCAGCAGCCAGCGCCTCGCGCCTCTGCCCTCGCGCCACGAGCAGCGCGCGCGGTAGAAGCCCGCCAGCGCCAGCGCCACCGTCAGTGTCAACGGCATGTCAATGCGCCCGACGCGCGCCATCCAGGTGAAGTGCAGGCTGGTCGCCAGCACGACGGCACCGACGAGCCCCGCCAGGGGCCGGCCGCGAGCGGCCATGAGCAAATAGACGAGGAGGACCGTGGCGAGGGCGGCAAGGGCGGCCGGCAGGCGCACCGCCCAGGCATCGACGCGGCCGCCGGTGACGCGGGCGAGGGCGGCGACGAGCCAGTAGTACAGGGGCGGCTTCTGCAGCTCGACGCGGCGGTCGAAGAGGCGCGGCAGGCCCCAGTCGCCGCTGTCGAGGAGGCTCTGGGCGTTCTGCGCCGCGCGCGCCTCGTGACTGCTGGCCAGCTCGCGGTCACCGAGACGGTGGAAGAACAGCAAGCCGCAGAGAGGGAGCAGGATCAACAGGGCAAGTGAGCGGCGGGACTTGCCCCCGCCGTCCGGGGGGGACGGGGTATCCTCACGACCGAGGGAGGGACCGCCACACAAGCCCGACGCGCCAGCGAGGCAGCCCCTCGCTTGCGCGTCGGGCTTGTCTGCTGGGCGGTGCCCGGGACACAAGCCCGACGCGCAAGCGA
>JBBRPS010000603.1:0-6537 GCA_038227745.1 Gemmatales bacterium
CTCCGGCCTGGTGACGACGGAGGCGGGAGGCACCGCCGCCTTCACGGTCCGGCTGACCAGCCAGCCGACGGCGAACGTGACCGTCGGCCTGTCGTCCAGTAATTCCACGGAGGGCGTGGCGTCGGTGTCGTCGCTGACCTTCACGCCGCTCAGCTGGAACACGCCGCAGACGGTGACGGTGACCGGCGTCGATGACTTCGTGGTCGACGGCCCGCAGCCGTACCAGATCCTCATCGGCCCGGCGCTTAGCGCCGACGCGGTCTACAGCGGCCTTGACGCTGCCGACGTGTCGCTGACCAATCTCGACAACGACGTGGCGGGCATCACGGTCACACCGACCTCCGGCCTGGTGACGACGGGGGCGGGCGGCACGGCGACGTTCACCGTGGTTTTGAGCAGCCAGCCCACGGCGGACGTCACCTTCGGGCTCTCCAGTTCCGACCCCGCCCGGGGCACGCCGTCGGTCACCGCGCTGACGTTCACGCCGGCGGACTGGAACGTGGCCCGGACCGTCACCGTCACCGGGCAGGGCGGTCCCCCGGGCGACTTCGCCTACCGCATCGTCACCGCCCCCGCCCTGAGCGTTGATCCGGCGGTCGCCGGGTTGGACGCCGACGACGTCTCTCTGACCCTTCACGTGGGCAGCACGGTTTCCGCGGGGCCGGGGCCTACCGACCCCGGCCCATCCGGGAGCGGCAACAGCAGCCCTCCCGCGCAGCAACCGCCTCCGCAGGTACCGGCGGGACCGATCAGTCCGGCCGGGACGGGCGCGGTGCCGCAGGCGAGCACGCCGACGGCGGCCCCCTTCGGACCGACCGGGGGCGCCAGTCCTGCGGGGCCGGTGGTTCAGCCGACGGGGACGGTGCCGTCCGCACCGACCCTCGGGGCGCCGGCCCCCCTGACTGCCGGTGCGCCCGGCCCCAGCCGCGTGGGCACACCGCCTGCTTCGCCCGGCGTGAGTCCTCCGACGGGTGCGGGACAGGTTTCTCTCACACCCGACGGCCAACAAACACCGACCGCCAGCCCGTCAACGGCCGGGACGGTCAGCGGGACGGTAGCGACTTCCAGCGGCAGCCCTCCCGTTCTGGCTGCCTTCGCCGACGCGCGCCAGTTCAGCCCCACAGACCCCGCCGTCCTCAGCGTCGCGCGGAGCTTCATGGGCATTGCCTTGCTCGGGCTCCCGGGCGGCGGGCCCGTTTCCGGGGGCGACGCCGGCTTGCCCGGCGCTGCGCCGTCCCCGGGCACGAACCGGACCTCGGCGGGAGTCAATGCGTCTCCCTCGAACCTCGACCCCTATGCCCTGCTCGCGGTCGCGACCGCCCCACGGGACGCGCGGGCCGGGGTACTCGCCGTTTTGGGACAGGCAGACATCGCTCCCCCGGTAAGTTCGGTCTCTGGCCAGTATCAGACCTTCTATGTCTCCACGGTGCATCGCGTGTCGTTCGGGGCGCTGCCGCGCGCGGCCGAGCCCGGGGCGCCGCCCGCGGCCCTGCCCGACCTGCCCCGGAGTGCCGCGACCGACGGGCTGGCGCCGGGGGCGTCGTCCGCGGGCGTGGCGGCGCGGACGACGTGGGCCGGCGGCGAGTGGGCCGGGAGCGCCGCGGAGGGGGCACACGAGGACGCGGCCCTGGCGGAAGCGCCCGCCGACGCGGCCGCGCTGGCGCTGACGGGGGTGGTGGCCAGCGCCGGCTACGTGCTGCTCAACACGCGCGCCAGCGCCTGGCTGCTGAGCCTCCTGGCCGCCAAGCCGCTGTGGCGCGGGCTCGACCCGCTGGAAGTCCTGTTCGCCTGGGAAAAGGCGAAGCGCGACGGAGACGACGAGGAAGAGACCCTGCTGTCACTCGTGAAGTGAGGGACGGGAACCAGCCGCCATGATCCGCATCAGTGCAGGCCTCGCCAGTATCACGCTCATCCTCCTGCTCAGCGCCCACGGGTTCGGGCTGGTCCCGGACCGCCGCGGCGCCGTCGAGGACGGCCGCAAGGCTCAGTGCGACCAGTTGGCCGTCCAGGCGTCCTGGGCCGCCCGGCAGGGGAACCTCCCGGCCTTCAAGGCCGTCCTGATGACGTTGAAGAAGCGCAACGGCGAGATTCTATCGGCCGGGGTGCGCGCGGCCGACGGCCGGTTGCTCGTGGAGACGGGCGCGCACGCCCACCACTGGGGCAGCCAGGGCCGGGCGGCTCCCTCCGCCAGCCATCTGCGGGCGCCGCTGAACGTCGGCGACAGGCGCTGGGCGCTCGAGGTCCGCTTCTGCGAACCCCCGGGCGCGGGCTGGCCCCTGGCCTCGCTCCTGCCGCTGCTGCCCTTGTTCAGCGTGATGACCGTGGCCGGCTTTGCGTGCAACGCCGTCTACCTCCGCTCGGTCCTCCGCCGTGCCGCCTCGGGCGACGCCAGGGGCGAGGGCGTCAGGGCGCGCGAGCGGCTGCGCAACGTCCTGAACACGATCTCCGAGGGCGCCCTGCTGCTGGACCGCGACCAGCGGATCGCCCTGGCCAACGATGCCTTCGCCCGCAAGGTCGGCGAGCCGGCGGCGGCCCTGGAGGGGCGCAAGGCTTCCGAGCTGCGCTGGAAGCGGCGCCGCGGCGACGGGGCGGACGGCTACCCCTGGGATCGGTCCATCAACGAGGGGGCCACCCAGCTGGGCGCCGTGCTCGGCCTGGCCACCGCGATGCTCGGCGTGCGCCGGCTGTCAGTCAATTCCACGCCGGTCACCGACGACTACGGCACCTCGCACGGGGCCCTGGCCACCTTCGACGACCTCACGCCCCTGCAGAAGAAGCACACGCAGCTGCTGCGCGTGCTGCGCCGCCTCGACCGCTCGCGCAAGGAGATCCGCCGCCAGCAGAAGGAGCTGCGCAAGGCCAAGGAAGTCGCCGAGGCCGCCAACCGCGCCAAGAGCGAGTTCCTCGTCAACGTCAGCCACGAGATCCGCACGCCCATGAACGCCATCCTCGGCATGACCGAGCTGACGCTCGACACGAAACTGGAGCCGGAGCAACAGGAGTACCTCGGCATCGTCAAGACGTCGGCCGACGCGCTGCTGGCGGTCATCAACGAGGTCCTCGATTACTCGAAGATAGAGGCGGGCAAGTTCAACCTCGACCCCGTCGCGTTCGGCCTGCGCGACAGCTTCGCGGACACGCTCAAGCTGCTGGCGGTGCGGGCGCACAAGAAGGGTCTGGAACTGGCCTGCGACATCCGGCCCGGCGTCCACGACGCCCTGGTCGGCGACCCCGGGCGGCTGCGGCAGGTGATCGTCAACCTCGTCGGCAACGCGATCAAGTTCACCGCCGCGGGCGAGGTCGTGGTGCGCGTCGCGGAGGAGGCCGGCGAACCGGGGGACGGGGCCGACTCCGTGCGCCTGCACTTCCGCGTCACGGACACGGGCATCGGCATCGCGTCGGACAAGCTGCTTTCCATCTTCGAGCCGTTCACGCAGGCGGACGGCTCGACGACGCGGAAGTACGGCGGCACCGGCCTGGGCCTGACGATCTCGTCGCACCTGGTCGAGCTGATGGGCGGGCGGATCTGGGTCGAGAGCGAGGCCGGCCAGGGGAGCACGTTCCACTTCACGGCGTGCTTGGGCCTGTGCCGCGGGGCCGAGGCGCCGCCGTGGGACGGCGACCTGCCCATGCTGCGCGGCGTGCCGGTGCTGGTCGTGGACGACAATGCCACCAGCCGCGGCATTCTCCGCGACACCCTCGCGGACCTGGGCCTGAAACCGACCGTGGTGGACGGGGCGGCGGCCGCGCTGGCGGAGCTGCGGCGGGCGAGCCGGCCGTTCGGCCTGCTGCTCGTCGATGCCGTCATGCCGGGGATGGACGGCTTCGCCCTGATCGAGCACCTCAACCCGCCCGATTCGTCCGGCCCGCCGATCGTCCTCCTGCTGTCGTCGGCGGACCGGCCGGCGGAGCTGGCCCGGTGCAAGGGCCTGGCCAACCTCGTGTCGATCACCAAGCCGGTCAATCGCGGCAACCTGCTGCGGGCCATCCGCAAGCTGTCCGGGCTGGCGCCGGCACAGGACTCGACGGGCGAGATCGACCTCGGTGCGGAAATGGCGCGTCGGGGGCTGGCCGCCGCACGCCGCCTGCGCATCCTCCTGGTGGACGACAACCATTTCAACCAGAAGGTCGGCCTGCTCAAGCTGGAGAAGCGCGGGCACGCCGTGCAGCTGGCCGGCTCCGGGCGGGAGGCGCTGGACGCGCTGGCGCGGGGACAATTCGACCTGGTGCTGCTCGACATGGAGATGCCGGACATGGACGGGCTGGAAGTGACCGCGGTGATCCGCCGCCAGGAGGAGCAGACGGGTGGCCACCAGCCGATCATCGCCCTGACGGCCCACGCCCAGGCGGAGGTGCGCGAGCGCTGCCTGCGCGAGGGCATGGACGGCTATGTCGCCAAGCCGATCCGCGACCGCGAGCTGTGGCAGGAGATCGAGCGCGTCGTACCGTCGGGCGCCGGGGTCGCGCCGAAGCCGGACGTCGGGCCGGCGGCCGCGCTGGAGCTGGACCGCGAGGCGGTGCTGGACCGCGTCGGCGGCAACGCGGAACTGCTCGGGCAGCTGGTCGGCATCTTTCGGGACGACTGTGCGCGGTTGGCTGTCGAGCTGCGCGACGCGTTGGCGGCGGGCGCGGCGGCGAAGTTGTGCCGGCCGGCCCACACGGTCAAGGGCATGGTGGCGTTCTTCGGCGCCACCGCCGCCGTGGAGTCGGCGATCCGCCTGGAGGCCCTGGGGGCCGCGGGCGATTTGACGGATGCCGGAAATGAAGTCCATACTCTCTTGAGGGAAGTGGAGCGTCTACAGGCGGCCCTGGGGGCCGTGTGCGCGAAGGGGGATTGAGGGATTCTGAGGAACGAGGACCGCGTACCGAGTACCGGAATCAGCCTCATCCACGGTCCCGTTCTCCAGCGGGGCGAGGGAAGGACGAACGAGGTCAGAGAATGAAAGTGCTCATCGCCGAGGACAGCCCGTTCTACCGCCGGATGCTCGAAAGCGCCCTGGCGGAGTGGGGCTACGAGGTCGTCGCCGCCTCCGACGGCACGCGGGCCTGGGAGATCCTCTGCGGCGCGGACCGCCCGCGGCTGGCCATCGTGGACTGGATGATGCCCGGCATCGATGGCCTGGAGCTGTGTCGGCGCGTCCGCGCCCGCGGGGCGGCCGAGCCGACCTACCTGATCCTGCTGACCGCCCGGGGCGGCAAGGAGGACGTCGTCACCGGCCTGACGGCCGGGGCCGACGACTACATCGCCAAGCCGTTCGACGTGGACGAGCTGCGCACGCGCATCGGCACGGGGCGGCGCATTGTCGAGCTGCAGGGGAGCCTGGCGGCGCGGGTGCGCGAGCTGGAGCACGCCCTGTCCGGCGCGCAGAAGATGGAGGCGGTGGGGCGCCTGGCGGGCGGCGTCGCCCACGACTTCAACAACCTCCTCACCGTCATCATCAGCGGCAGCGACCTCCTCGGGCACCTGGTGCGCGAGCCGGCCCAGCGCGAGCTGCTCGACATGATCAAGCAGGCCGGCGAGCGGGGGGCGTCGCTGACGCGGCAGCTCCTCGCCTTCAGCCGCCGTCAGGTGATGCAGCCCGAGGTGCTGCAGCTGAACGTCCTGCTGGCCGACCTGCAGAAGATGCTGCGCCGCCTGATCGCCGAGAACATCGAGCTGGTCGCCGACTTCGCCCCGGACCTGGGCTGCGTGCGCGCCGACCCGGGGCAGCTGGGACAGGTGGTGATGAACCTGGTGGTCAACGCCCGCGATGCCATGCCCGACGGCGGAACCATCACCCTGCGCACGCGCAACGTGGACGTCTCCGAGCACCCGCCCGCGCGGCAGGGCGCGGTCCCGCCGGGCGCCTACGCCGTGCTGGCCATCGCGGACACGGGCTGCGGCATGGGGGAGGACGTCCAGGCGCACCTGTTCGAGCCGTTCTTCACCACCAAGGAGCTGCACAAGGGCACGGGGCTGGGGCTGGCGACGGTCTACGGCATCGTGCAGCAGACCGGCGGCCACGTCCGCGTGGAGAGCGCGCCGGGGCGGGGTTCCACGTTCCTGATCTACCTGCCGCGCACCGACGAGCCGCTGGTGGTCGTGGCGCCGGCGGCGGGGGCGGCGCGGGCGGGCACCCGCGAGACGATCCTGCTGGTCGAGGACGAGGACGGGGTGCGCGCCATGGCCCGCCGGGCGCTGTGCCGCAAGAGCTACACGGTGCTGGAGGCCCGCGACGGCGAGGAGGCCCTGCGGGTCAGCGCCCAGTGGGCCGACCGCATCCACCTGCTGCTGACGGACATCGTCATGCCCCGGACGAGCGGGCGGCAGCTGGCCGACCTCCTGCAGCCGCAGCGGCCGGATATGAAGGTGCTGTACATGTCCGGCTACACCGACGACGCGGCGCTCTGCCAGGAGGTCGCGGGTTCGGGGAAGCCGTTCCTGCAGAAGCCCTTCACGCCGTCGGTGCTCGCCTCCAAGGTGCGCGAGGTACTGGACGAGTAGGCCCGGCGAACGGCCGGCGTGAGCCGGCTGGCCCTGCGCCCCCTGGCTTGCAG
>JBBRPS010000604.1:0-6536 GCA_038227745.1 Gemmatales bacterium
CCGCCCGACGACCGCTACGCCGGCCAGATGCCCTCGTTCAAGCGCCTCCTGCACGCCATCCTCGAGGCCTGGCAGTCGCGCCGCGGCGAGGTCAACGCGCAGGCCGGGCAGCTCGCTGGGCACGTCCAGAAGGTCACGCGCCTGCAGCCGGCCGACCACGCGCTCGGTGAGAACGTGCTGCGCGACGCGGTCGGCGAGCTGCGCCACGCCTTCGACTCGGTCCACGGCGGCTTCGGCGCCGCGCCGAAGTTTCCGCACCCGATGGACCTGCGCCTGCTGCTGCGCGCCTGGAAGCGCTTCGGCGACGACGACGCGCCGCACATGGTGCGGCGCACCCTCGACGCGATGGCGCTGGGCGGCATGTACGACCAGCTCGGCGGCGGCTTCCACCGCTACAGCACCGACCGCCGCTGGCTGGTGCCGCACTTCGAGAAGATGCTCTACGACAACGCCCTGCTGACGGTCGCGTACCTCGAGGCGTACCAGGCGGCCGGCGAGCCGTTCTACCGCGAGGTGGTCGAGGAGACGCTGGCCTACGTGCTGCGCGAAATGACCAGCCCCGAGGGGCCGTTTTACAGCACGCAGGACGCCGACAGCGAGGGCGTAGAGGGCAAGTTCTTTGTCTGGTCGGCGGACGAGGTGCGGCAGGTGCTCGGCGCCGACCTCGCCGCGGTGTTCGCGTCGGTCTACGACGTGACGCCCGGCGGCAACTGGGAGGGCCACAACATCCTGCACCGCACGCGGACCTACGAGCAGGAGGCCCGGCTGCTGCACCTGGGCGAGGGCGAGCTGCGCGGCCGCCTGGACGAGGGGAAGAAGAAGCTGCTCGAGGTGCGCGGCCGGCGCGTCTGGCCGGGGCGCGACGAGAAGGTGCTGACGTCGTGGAACGGACTGATGATCTCGGCGTTCGCCCGCGCCGCCCGGGTGCTGGAGCGGGCCGAGTACCGCGATGCCGCGGCCCGCGCCGCCGACTTCATCCTGCAGAACATGCGCGCGCCCGACGGCCGGCTGCTGCGCACCTGGGGAGCCGGCTCGGCGCCGAAGCTGAACGGCTACCTCGAAGACTATGCGTTCTTCCTGGAAGGGCTGGTGGACCTGTACGAGGCCACGTTCGCGCCGCGCTTCGTGGAGGCGGCGCTGGAGTTGGCCGGCGTGATGGTGCGGCAGTTCTGGGACGACGCGGAGGGGGGGTTCTTCTACACCGGGCGCGACCACGAGGAGCTGATCGCGCGGACGAAGGACCCGCACGACAGCTCGGTGCCGTCGGGCAACGGGATGGCGGTGACGGCGCTGCTGCGGCTGGCGAAGCTGACGGGACGGCGGGATCTGGAGGAGAAGGCCGTCGCGACGCTGCGCGCCTTCAGTGGCGTGCTGACCGGTTCGCCGCGGGTGGCGGCGCAGATGCTGCTGGGGCTGGACTTCCACCTCGGGCCGGTGCAGGAATTCGCGGTGGTGGGCGACCCGGAGTCGCAGGAGATGCGCGAGGTGCTGCGCGTGATCAACCGCAGCTACCGGCCGAACCATGTGCTGGCGTCGAAGCCCGCGGCGGGGGCGCCGGCGGTGCTGGAGGAACTGGTGCCGCTGCTGGCGGGCAAGGGCTCGGAGGGGCCGGTGACGACGTTTATCTGTGAGAACTTCGCGTGTCAGGTGCCGCTGGTGGGAGCGGACGCGGTGAAAGCGGTCCTGCGGTGAGGTTTAGCCGCGGCTAAACCTCAGATAGTTACTCGCCGCAGACTTCGCCTAACACGTCCTCGGCGACGTAAATGGGCACTTTGGCGGTGACGGCCAGCGCGATGGCGTCGCTGGGGCGGCTATCGACCTCGATCAGCTCGCCGTCCTGGCGGATGCGCAGCTTCGCGAAATACGTGTGGTCGCGCAGCTCGCTGATGTAGATGTCCTGCAGTTCGCCGCCGAGGTGCTCGATGACGCTGGCCACCAGGTCGTGCGTCAGCGGCCGCGGCGACGGCATGCCCTTGACCCGCCGGTCGATGCTCGTGGCCTCGAAGATGCCAATGACGATAGGGAAACTCCGCTCGCCCTCGACCTCGCGCAGCATGATGACCTGCTGGTCCTGCACCTCGTTGATGATGATCCGCTTCAACTCCATCTGCACCGGCACGGGGGCCTCTCTTTCTCGCTGGCTGCGCTGAAGGGGCGGGGAACGCCTGCGCCTTTGTTCCGTATTCTCCGCGCATTATAGAGTCTCCCGGCGAAACCGGTCAAGAACGCCGTGGGGCGGGCAGCGCGCTTGCGGCACTCCACGCCGCCTGTTAAGATGCCCCGCACCCCGGAGGAACCGGGGCGGGAGCCGTTCCCCCGTTGTGCCCATCCAGGTAGACCGCCATGCCCCAGCCGTCCTCCGCGGACTCCTTCGCCGCCAAGCGCGCCGCCATGCGTGAGGAGTTCTTCGCCAAACTCTTCCTCCTCGGCGGCTGGCTCGGCGGCACCGACACCTACAAGCGCACCATGTGGGCGGCGGTGCCGGACGTCGCCGTCGCGCACGCCGGTTACACGCTCACCATGCGCAGAGGCCTGCCCGAGCCGGGCGCCGGCGACCAGCTCCTCATGGCCGGCCACGAGGCCATGCTCGCCCAGTGGTTTCACCGACCCCTCCGCCGTGCCGACGTCGAACTGGCCCGCCGCTGGTACGCTGACCGCTCCGCCGTTCACGCCTTCCCGCACGCTGCCTGGGACGCCGTCCTGCGCGGCCAGCCCGGCGAGGAGATTTACCTCCCCGTGGACGTGTGGGGCTTCCCCGGTGGGCAGACGTTCCTGCGCGGCGTGCCGTGCCTGTCGTTCGAGGGCATGGGAGCGATCGTATCGTATCTCGAACCGGCGATGTGCCGTTACTTCGCTCCGGTCCTCCAGGCAACCAAGGCGCGACTGATGAAGCTGGCCACGCCGCGCGACGCCGAGTTCGGCCTCCGCAGCGCCCCGGTCGAGGTGTGCAACCTCATCCTGCTCCTGGCCCGCTACGTCGGCGGCCGCGGCCGGCTCACCTCCAACGACACGGCGGAGTTCCTTTATCCCGAGTTGTTCCGCACGGTCGGCACGATCGGCCATGAGATGATGTGCGCCGGCCAGTCGTTCGACCGCAGCCTGGGCGAGGCGGAGTACGAGATGATGGACCGCTTCGTGACGGCGATGGGCCAGGCCTCGCTGCTGTGCGACCTGGTGGACGCCGAGACCGTCGGCCTGGAGAACGCCCTGCGCGTAATCCGCGCCCACCCGGAGACGGACCGCGTCGGCATCCGCGTCGATTCGGGCGACATCGCCGAGCAGTGCGTGCTGTACTACCGGCAGATGAAGGCGGCGGGCATCACGCCGCGGCAGATCGTGTTCGAGGACGAGGTCACGCCGGACGCCGTGCATAGAGTCTACGAGTGGTTCCGCAGGGAGACGGGCGAGGAGCCGACGATGCTGTTCCCCGGGGCGGGCGGCTACTGGTGGCGGCTGGTCCACCGCGACACGCTGGCGGCGGCGTTCAAGCGCAGCGCCACCGAGGACCGCCCGAACGTCAAGTTCAGCAACTCGCCGGGCAAGGAGTCGCTGGGCGGCTACCTGCGCGTGTACGGCCGCGGCGACACGCTCATCGTCGCCGACGCCTCGGAGGCGCCGCCGGGCGAGCCGCTGTTCGTGAAGCTGGTAGAGCAGGGCCGTATCGTCTACCGTGAGGACTTCGAGGAACAGGCGGCCCGCGCCGATCGGACGTGGGGCGCTTACAGGCGATGGGAATTGTCGGAAAAGGTTGAGGGCTACATGGAGCGCTTCCGGGCGATGCGCGAGCGCGAGGTGCGGCAGGCGCGGGAGCGGATCGCCCACAAGTAACCGGAGAGGGCAGGAGAATGTCTACCGTCACGGTACGGGAGAATCCGCTGTTCGGCCCGGAGTCGGCGGGCACGCTCATGACGCCGCGCGAGTTCGACCGGGCCGACTTCGTTGAAGGCTATCGTTATGAGCTGCTGCACGGCGTCCTGGTCGTGTCCCCCTCACCAACGGAGGGCTTACGCGACGCCAACGGAGAACTGGCGTACTGGCTGCGCAGCTACCGCGACACGCACCCCCACGGTGGGACGCTGGATGCAACGCTCTATGAGCACACGGTGCGGACGCGGACCCACCGGCGCTGCGCCGACCGGGTTGTCTGGGTCGACCTGGGCCACGTGCCGCGCCGCCGCGACACGCCGACGATTGTCATCGAGTTTGTCTCCAGGGGGAAGCGCGACCGCGTGCGCGATTACGAAGAAAAGCGCGACGAGTACATGGAGATCGGCGTCCGCGAGAACTGGCTGATCGACCGCTTCCGTCGGACACTGACCGTCTACACGCCGCGCGCGGACAGGCCGAGGAAGCGGGTCCTCCGCGAGAGCCACACCTACACCACCGACCTGCTCCCAGGCTTTGAGTTGCCGTTCGCCCGCCTCTTCGCCCTGGCCGACCGCTGGTCCGAACCGGCGGAGGAGTAGACCGCCCCATGAGCGTTGTCCTCGTCTCCACCGTCTCGTCGCTGCCCTTCGCACGCCGCATGGGAGAACACCTCGGCGTGTCCGTCGCTGCCATCGAGCGCCAACGCTTCCCCGATGGGGAGAGCTACCTGCGCTTCGACGTCGCCGAGCGCTTCGGCCTGCTCGGCCGCCACGTCGTCGTGGTCGGCGCCACCGAGAGCGAGGCCTGCCTGCAGGAGGTCTACCGCCTGGGGTGCGCCGCCAGCAAGCTGGGCGCCCGCTCGCTGATTCTCGTTATCCCCTACTTCGGCTACTCGACCATGGAGCGTGCCGTGCGGCCCGGCGAGGTCGTCACGGCCAAGACGGTCGCACGGCAACTCTCGTCCATCCCCCGTGCGGCGCAGGGTAACCGCGTCCTGCTCATGGATCTGCACAGCTCCGGCATCGTCCACTACTTCGAGGGCGACGTGGTTACCCTGGAGTTGTACGCCGAGGCGCACCTGGTCGAGGCGATCGCCAGGCTGGGGCTGCGCGACCTGTGCCTGGCCTCGACGGACATGGGGCGGGCGAAGTGGGTCGAGACGTTCGCCAATCACTTCCAGGCGCCGGTGGCGCTGATCCACAAGAAGCGTTTGAGCGGGTCGGAGACGCGCGTCAGCGCCGTGGTCGGCGACGTGGCCGGCAAGGACGTGGTAATCTACGACGACATGATCCGCACCGGCGGCTCGCTGGTGCAGGCCGCGGAGAGCTATCTGAAGGCCGGGGCCGCCTCGGTCCACGCGGTGGCTACGCACCTGGTCCTGCCGGAAGGGACGGTGGAGCGGCTGGAGCGGGCGCCGCTGGCGCGCGTGCTCGGCACCGACACGCACCCCAACCACTGCCTCGTTGAAGGCCGGCCGCGCTTCGAGGTGCGCTCGGTGGCGGATTTGTTCGCCGCCGCGGTGGCGCGCCTGATAGACTAACCCGGTTACCGGATGGGGACGCCGTTCGTGCCCCGGCCGCGCCCGTTCTCCGTAGCCCATCACCATGACGCACCACAATTTCGTCCGCGTCGGCGCCGCCGTCTCCGCGCTGCGGGTCGCCGATCCCGTTCACAACGTCGAGCGCGTCGTCGCCCTCCTGGCCCGCGCCGAAGCGGAACGCTCAGGCTAAGTTGCCGGCGGACTGCAAGCACGCTGAGGCGAGGGAAACCAGAATGGCGGCCCCGGTCAACTTCAGCCGTTGGTTCGGCGGCACTCATTCACCATTTGTTCTCAACGAGGTACGCGACTCAAAGCGAGCGATCTCCTCTTTCAATTGATTGATGAGTCGCTTCAGCGATCTCATGCTCAATTCGCGCATATGTTCGTCGCCACCTTGTTCGCGCTTGTTCGCCTCATAACGCTCCTGGAGCAACCGGAGCTTCTCACGAGTCGCTTCCAACTCGCGATGACTTTGCAAGCTCATTGGATAACCTCCACCATGCCTTTGGCCACGGAATGTCGGTCCGTGGCGAAAAACTTTTCGACGAGCAAGTCGAAATCTGCTTGGTTCACAAGGTTCATTTCCAGGAATGGCAATCCGGCGACCAATTCCGCCTCAGCAGGCTTGTCTCGGGGGAAACCGGCCCCGATCAAGAGAACGCAATCCACATCGTTCGGCTCGAAAACCTCGGTCACGAAGCTCCCGTTGATGATCAACCGCACGACGCCGGCGCGACGCGCCCGGTCAACAAGCCAGCGCAGCGATTCCATCTGCACACGACGCAATGCGGATTCATAGCCGAAGCGAGCTTCGACTTCGTCGAGCGTGGCCAGATAGATGCCCGGTGGCAAGTAGCCGTGTTCGTCGAACGGTGGGATCATTGTTGTATATTGTCGTACCGATTCCGGGAATCACCCGCTCACCCAGCCGATAAAGCGCTGTCGCACCTCATCGGCCGAAACGCTACCGTCACCGAAGATCGAAAAGGGGACGCAGCTGAATGGCACTGTTTAACAATTATCAACCAGTTAAGAGAGGCGGCTGATGGAATTATGGCTGCCGGTCCTTCGCTGGCGGTCCGCGGCGCGCACGGCGAACGCCTCGGCCGACCCCAGGCCCTTGTCGTCC
>JBBRPS010000605.1:0-6529 GCA_038227745.1 Gemmatales bacterium
CGGCTGGCCTCCCCGCGACGGAGTCGCGGGCTACCTCATCCGGCGGCTGTTCGATGAGGCGTTCGAGGAACTGAAGAAGGATTTCCCCGACTTCGCTGGCCAGAAGGCCGCGGACGTGCGGGCTGCCTACTTCGCCCAGGGAAAGAGGGCCAGGCGGGAGCATCGCACCGTCTGCCTGCCCGATTATCAAGGCGCCGGGATCGGCAACGCCGTCTCGGACACGATTGCTTCCATGTGGGCAGGCCTGGGGTTCGTTGCCCGGTCCACGACGACCCACCCTGCCATGATCGCTAGTCGGAGGCGGTCGCCAAACTGGTCGTGCGTCCGCGAGCCGTCTCTCGGCAGAGGGAGCAGACACGCCACGAACCGGCTGACCGCGGGCTTCGCCTATGTCGGTCAGCCGATGAACTCCGCCCTTGCGAGTATGCTTGAGCGCGGGCGCAGGCGACCCGCCTGGGACACGGTGATTGCCCTCGGCGACGCCCTCGGGGTCAGCAGCGAGGAGTTTCGTAAGAAGCCGGGGGACCTGCCCCCGCTACGACCCGGCAGGCCGAAGAGGGTGCCCGCCGATGCGGAAGAGAAGCCGGCGCCGAAGCGGCCACGCGGGAGGCCGCGGAAAGAGTGACGAACCTCCCTTACCCTGCGACGGCCGCGTGGGGCGTGAGAAGACGATCGGCAAGGCGAGAGACCGGCTCACGCGGTTCAATCCGAGGGAACGACCCAGCTCACCCGCCGGGGCCGCTGGTGAGGCGTTGAACCCCGAAAGACCGTGATGCGGCCCCGGTCAGGTGCCGCAAATGGTTATCCAAGGAATCTTGAATGTCCCTCTTACCCCTCTTTCGATTCACAGTCGGGCATGCG
The DNA here is from genome assembly GCA_038227745.1 of Gemmatales bacterium. GTDB lineage: Bacteria > Planctomycetota > Planctomycetia > Gemmatales > Gemmataceae > DASPXY01. The sequence continues at coordinate 862 of JBBRPS010000605.1, forward strand.
CGATTGCCCGATAACGGAGCCGAGGGAGAGGAGTATTCGCAGGCTCATTGTTGACGGCTGGTTCGGGGAGTGGATCGTAGAGAAGGTGCTTCATGGCGCTGCGCACTCTCTTCTTCAACCCTCTTCGCGCAGGCGGCGCTGGCGGCGGGGGCGCTGGCGGCTTTGGCGGCTCGATGATAACAGTCGCCTCTCGGAACCCGGCCGCCTTACACAGGCCCTCCAGGGCCTTCGCATTGGGCGCCCACCAGTTTGACGGGTCATTGTTGAGCTCACTGCCCGGAAAGAACTCGCAGAAAGCCGCGTGGCCCAGTCCAGGCACCTCGACCGCCTCGGTTTCGATCACGGCCAGGCCGCCGGGCGCCACGACGCTCGCCAGCCGACGCATCGCCTGCAAGGGCTCTTCGAGGTGGTAAAGCACGCCAAGGAAAAGGACGACGTCGAAGCGCCCAAGGCTGGACAGGTCCATCGTCATGAAGTCGCCGACGATCGGCTCGACTCGGCTTTCGAGGACCTCACGGGCTGCATCAAACGGGAGACGACCGGGCAACTCCGCCGGCCGCCAGTGGCGTGACGCGTGCGGGGGCGGGACTGGGATGCCGGTTTTCCAAGACTCTCTCCAGTCCTTCATGTATTCCACCATGTTGGCGTACCAGATGTAATGGTCCAGGGCCACGACACGGGAAGCGCCGCGCTGTTCCGCCGCGAACGAGAAGAAGCCGTCATATGCCCCGATGTCCAGAACGGTTTTGTTGTGCAGGTCAGGCAAGCGAATTTTGGCCAGGTCCTCTTGCCAGGCCGCGGCCGATTTCCGACCTGGCGTCGTGATGCCGGGCGCCAATTCGATGGAATGGAACCACTCCGGACAGCGTTCGATAACTTCCTCAGCGCGTTCCCGTCTTCCCGTCATGCGAATTCCTTTTTCCTTTTGCGCGGGTGATCGACGGAATGGTCTTCCGCTTCTCGCTTCGCGGCTCTCAAGCTTGGAGACTGTTCCAAGGGACTCCCCTTTTACCCCTCTCGGGACGTCGTCGTCAACGCCAAATAGCTTTTGGCGAAGCCAAAGCTCGCCACCGAGGCATTCATGCCCGAGCAATGCCTGCTGATCCGCGATTCCCGGCAGCGCAGCAAATTGCCGGCGAGCTCGTGGCCGTGGCCGGCATCGCCAAGCACACGGGAGACTTCGACCTCGGAGCGGATGTGGCGATCGTGACCCTGGCGGCAAGGCTGGCGAAGACTCCGGGCAACCAGGGGCATCTCCTGTCATCTTCTGACATCGGGGAGGGGGCAAATGAGGAAGGGGTTGCGACTTCGCAACCCCTTACGGTGTCATCGGTTGTCACTTCCAGGCACCGGCAGTCACCGGCCGAACCGGAGAGGCCCCTCCCGGATTTGAACCGGGGTATGACGGATTTGCAATCCGTTGCCTTAGCCGCTTGGCGAAGGGGCCTGACAGGAGAGAATATCGTACGGGCGGGCCGAGACTCTTGAGCGGGAAAACCGGATTGTTCTCGGCCCGCGCCGTCACTGCGGACTCACACCAGGATGCTGCGGATGACGTTGCCGTACACGTCCGTCAGGCGGAACTGCCGGCCGTTGTAGCGGTACGTCAATCGGCGGTGGTCCATGCCGAGCAGGTGCAGCGTCGTCGCGTGCAGGTCGTGAACCGCGACGCGGTCCACAGTGGCGCGGTGGCCGATGTCGTCGGTCGCCCCGTGATGGACGCCCCCCTTGACGCCGCCGCCGGCGAACCAGGTCGTGAAGGCGTGCGGGTTGTGGTCGCGGCCCGTCTGGCTGCCGTTGCGCGACCGCTGCGCCACCGGCAGTCGCCCGAACTCGCCGCCCCAGATCACCAGCGTCGAGTCCAGCAGGCCGCGCCGCTTCAGGTCCGTGAGCAAGGCGCCGATCGGCTGGTCTGTCTCACCGGCGAACTGGCGGTGGTTGGCGGCGATGTTCGTGTGGCCGTCCCAGCTCCGCTCGTTCTCCTCGCCGCCGCTGTAGATCTGCACGAAGCGCACGCCGCGCTCCACCAGCCGCCGCGCCAGCAGGCACTGCTTCGCGAAGTGGGCGCAGCGCGGGTTGTCCAGGCCGTAGAGCCGCTTGACCGGCTCCGCCTCGCGCTCGACATCGAGCGCCTCGGGGGCGCTCATCTGCATGCGGTAGGCCAGTTCAAAGCTCTCGATACGCGCCGACAGCTCGGCGTCGCCGGGCCGCTGCTGTTCGTGGCCGCGGTTGAGGCGATTGAGCAGGTCGATCTGGCGGCGCTGCTGGGGGGCGTTCATCCCGGGGCGGCGGAACAGGTTGTCGATCGGCGCCCCGCGCGGGTTCAGGGCCGTCCCCTGGTAGATGCCCGGCAGGAAGCCCGCGCCCCAGTTCTGGGCGTAGTTTTTCGGCAGGCCGCGGCCCAGCGTGTCGTACATCACCACGAAGCCCGGCAGGTTCTGGTTCTCCGTGCCCAGGCCGTAGGTGACCCACGAGCCGACCGAGGGGAAGCCCATTCTCGGGAGACCGCTGTTGATCTGGAACAGGGCCGGGGCGTGGTTGTTCGTCTCGGTGTGGCAGGAGTGGACGAAGGCGATGTCATCCACGTGGCGGGCGATGGTGGGGAAGATCTCCGAGACCCAGGTGCCGGACTGACCGTGCTGGCGGAAGCGGAACGGCGACTTCATGAGCGGTCCGACCTGGTCGGTGAAGAAGCCGGTGTTGTGGTCAAAGCCGGGCAGTTCCTGGCCGTCGCGCCGCTCCAGTTCGGGCTTGTAGTCCCAGGTATCGACGTGGCTGGGGCCGCCGTTGATGAACAGCCAGATCACGGCGCGGGCCTTGCCCTCGAAGTGGCCGGGGCGCGCGGCCAGCGGGTGCAGGTTGCGTTCGTCCTCCGCCGCGAGCAGACCCTGGCGGTCGAGGAGGCCGGCGAGGGCGAGGCTGCCGAAGCCCATGCCGGCGCGACGGAGGAAGTCGCGGCGCGTGCCGTGGTGGGGGGGCGGGGCGGCAAACAGGTGGGGGTGCTCGTTGCTCATGGTGGGATTCACCGGCCTATGTGGGGGTGGTTGAGGGTTCGGGACGGAAGCCGCCTTCGCGCAGGCGCTCTCCGCACCAGGCGATCTCCTCGGACGACCATTTGCCGGGCGGCGATCCGCCGTAGAAGAGAACGTAGGGATAAGGCCCGTCGTCCCAGCATCGCGAAAAGACGGCGGGCAGATCAAGGGGGACATCGGCGTCCTCGTCAGAAAGCGGGATGCCGACACGCGGCAGGCGGTTCTGGAGCGGGAAGCCGTAGACCTCCTGCCGGGGAGGCCAGCAGCGCGTGACGGCGACCACGTAGTGCCAGGCCGGCAAACTGGCGAGCTTCTCGCCGGAGAGCCGCACCGTCGGCTGGCCCTCGTGGAGTAGGTCAATCTCGACAAGGTTCGCGCCGTTGTCCCAGAACTCATCGCGCTTGCGCAGGTAGGAAGCACGGCCAGCGCCGGCGGCCTTGTTGTCGGGGCTGAGGACCTCAATGGCGGTGACGATTCGATTGCCGGCGGCAGGCTCGATGATGTGGATCAGCGGTTCGCGGACGGTTTCGCGCTGCAGCGTGAAGACCTGCGGGGAATCGAGTTCGAGGACTCCGGTTGCCGCCCCGGATGGGCGAGCCGGTGAAGAGGTACGCACGAGCGAGAGGTCGGGCCGAATCGGCCGATCGGATTCCACAACGTAGAGTCGGTCCTCGGTCATGGCCACGTACCGCGGCTTGAGGAAGGGCTGCAGCGCACTGCGGATGGCGGCGATCAGGCTGTTTTGAAAATCGGGCCAGATCTCCGGCCGCTCGATGTACGGATCCATTCCGGGAAAAGGTGAGGGCATCGCGAACCTCCCTGTGAACATAGCCTTCCGCCAGCGAACACGTAGGTGGCCACAAGTTCTTGCCCCGACACGGCTGCCGAATCGCTGGCCCGTACCCGGCGCTTCAGGGAGCCGCTGGGCGAGGGGAGCGGACCAGGACCAGAGCGCGGCGTGCCAAAGGCGCGGGCGCCTGGCACGAAGCCGGTGTCTGCGCAGGGGCTTTGCCATGCTGCCCTTGCGCGACGTCATCCCGGCCATCGTGCCAGGGGGCATTAGCGTGGCGGCGCTGAGTCCCTCCACGGGCGCGCAGCCGTGCAAGAACTTCTGGCGGCCCACTTACTGAGGGCAGCACGATCAAAGCTCGGTCGTTTAGCCGCGGTTCGGAGAACCGCGCTCGGCGAGCGCGGTTCTCCGAACCGCGGCTAAACGAGGTGCCTTTCTCCGCGCTGGACTCAGTAGCACCTCATTATAGCGGCGGATGTCCCACACGCACCCCGACTTTCCCAGGGAGGCCGTGCAGCAGATGAGTAAAGTGGAATCGACCCCGGCCCGGGACGCACAAAGGGGCAGGCACTTTTTACCCTAATTCAGAGGGTGAAACGCGCCTGCCCCCTTTGTGCGTTCAGAACAGCACTTCGACGGTCAGGCCAGTGAAGGCGTTGAGTCGGATATCGTTGGTCAGGAAGACTCTGGCCCCGTGTTCGACCGCCGCCGCAAGGTGAAGGGCGTCCATCGGCTTGAAGCCAAGGGCGGCTCTGCGCTGCCTGGTCGCAAACGGTCGCGGTAATCGGCACCACAGCCACCCCGGTGGCAGCGAAGAAGGCACGAAACTGGGCCGCCACCGCCGGCTTGCCCGCCTTCAGCGGCCCGACGAGGCACTCCATCCGGGTCAGATCGCTGAGCATGAAGCTGTCCCCGGCAACTCGAAGGGCGGTGAGGCGAGCCGTCGCTTTCGGCCCCCAAACGACGGGGTTCTCCACCGCATAGATCACCATGTTCGTGTCGAGGTAGATGCTCATGACGCAGCCGCGGGCGGTTGTTGCTGTCGAGGCCGCTGGCACTCTTCGTGCAAGCGTTCGATCTGCTGCATGCGTTCCTCGTCCTCTTGCCGCATGGCCGCGAGATCGGCGTCGATTTGTTCGCGGCTCCGAGGAACGTGGCCGCTGGCGGTCTGCTCCGCGTGAATGCGCTGAAGGACGTCGATCACATCGGCCCTCGTCTCCACCGACTGCATGGTAGCGCGGACGCGGCCAGGCGGCAGGTTCGGCTTTGCGTCCAGCACAAGTGTCCCATCGGCCCGCAGGGTTCCCTGCACCTCAATGACAGACGTCCCCATCTTCCCCTCCTTTCCTGGGCGAAAAGGTTCGCCTCGGGTATGGTATCACGGCGGTAGCCCAGGGGCAGGTCAACTTGGCAAAGAAGGAGGAAAGGCACTTTTTCCTGTCCTTCGGAGCGAAAAAGATTCCTGTCCCTCTTATCTTTCGATTAGTGCAGACGGTAGGGGCCAGGCGCCATTCTGACGTGGCACGACTTACTCCGCTTCGCCCGGCCGGATCGAAGCGATCCACCAGTCGTAATCAACCGCGCCCCGACCTGGGCGATAGTTTGCAAATCGCTCGATCGCTTCGAGTACCTTCGACAGATCGGCCGTGCTCGGGCTGGTGATACCCGCCCACAGTTTCATGACCTCCGGGGTCGCCAGTAAGGTTACGTCCAGTTCCTTCGCAATGCGCCGTGCCTTCTTGTCGTCGGTCAGCACCGACCACCCGCGGCACTTGGCGATCGCTAGTGTCCCGCTGCGGAAGTTCTGCAAGGAATTAGGGAAGGCGATATCATGGGAGTAATCCTC
>JBBRPS010000606.1:0-6521 GCA_038227745.1 Gemmatales bacterium
CGCTCGCCGCCCCCGCACAGCGGGATCTGGCTCAACCGCGGCTAAACGAACGGCCACTCATTTCTGCCGCGAGAGACTACTTCGCCCGGTTGGCGGAAGGGCCACGGTGAACAACCCCGTGGCCCTTCCACGATGGCCCCACCCCTCATCCGAGGCCGAACATGCCTGAAATCTCCTCCCAGGGTACTCTCCGCCCCGAACGGTCCGTACCGATCGGCGACGTGTCTCGACTCCCCGCCCCCGCGGAGACGGCGCCCACGGGGCCGCCCAGGGAAGTGCTCCGCTGCCTGGAAGTCCGGCGCGAGCAAGGACAGGAAGTTTCCGTGGGGAAGCCCCACCACGATCACGCCGAACACTTCCTGTCCTTGCACCGCGAGATCCTGGCGCTGCTGTCCCCGGCAGGGCCTCCGATCCCGGCCTTCCGGTTGCCCGGGAGCGCCGACCACCGTGCCGCTTTGCCCCCGAAGAGCACCACGGAATGCAACGCCCCTTTCGGCACGGCGACGACACCGACGGCGGCAGCGCCCACGGTCGGCGGCTACGAAATCCTCGCCGAGCTGGGGCGCGGCGGGATGGGGGTCGTCTACAAGGCACGGCAGCTCAGGCTCAACCGCATCGTCGCCCTCAAGATGATCCTGCGCACGGGAGCGGCGGCGGACGAGGTGGCCCGCTTCCGCTTCCGCATCGAGGCCGAGGCCATCGCGCGGCTGCAGCACCCCAACATCGTCCAGATCCATGAAGTCGGCGAGCACGAGGGGCGGCCCTTCTTCTCGCTGGAGTTCGTGGAGGGCGGCAGTCTGCAGCAGAAGTTGCAGGCCGCGCCGCAGCCGCCCCGGGAGGCGGCGCGACTGGCCGAGACGCTGGCGCGGGCGATGCACGCGGCGCACGAGCGCGGCATCGTCCACCGCGACCTCAAGCCCGCCAACGTCCTCCTGACCCCCGAGGGCACGCCGAAGATCACCGACTTCGGCCTGGCGAAGCGCCTCGACGCCCCCGACGGCCACACCCGCACCGGGGTCATCCTGGGGACGCCCAGCTATATGGCCCCCGAGCAGGCCCAGGGCGAGGCGAAGACCGTCACCCATGCCGCCGACGTGTGGGCCCTCGGGGCCGTGCTGTACGAGATGCTCACCGGCCGGCCGCCCTTTCATGGGGCGAACACCTGGGCGACGGTGGCGCAGGTGCTCACCCAGGAGCCGGTACCGCCCGGCCGCCTGCAGCCGGCCGTCCCGCGCGACCTGGACACAATCTGCCTCAAATGTCTGCAGAAGGACCCGGGCAAGCGCTACGCCACCGCCACGGCCCTGGCGGACGACTGCGCCGCCTTCCTCGAGGGCCGGCCGATCATGGCGCGACCGGCCGGCTGCTGGGAGCGGGCCGTCAAGTGGGCGCGGCGGCGGCCCGCGACCGCGGCGCTGGTGGCGGTCAGCGTGCTGGCCCTGGCCTTCGCCCTCGCCGGCCTGCTGTTCTACGCTGGTTACCTGGACCAGCGGGCCCAGGTCGCCGAGCAGGAGTTGAGCGAGGAGCGGCGCATCGAGGCGGTCCGCGGCCAGGCGCACGCCGCCCTGGCGGCGGGCGAGGCGGCCGTGGCACGCCAGGAGTGGGCCGCCGCCCGCACCGAGTTGATGCGCGCGCTCGACCTGACCCGCAGCGAGCAGCGCCTGGAGGCGCTGCGGGCCCCGGCCGCCGCCCTCCGCGAGACGGCCGAGCGCCGGCTGGAAGCGCTCCAGAGGCTCGAACGGTTCCGCGGCCTCTACGAGACAGCCCTGTTCCACAGCCTGCACGTCAGCGCCCTGGACCGCCCCGAGAACGTCCGCACGGCGCGGGCCGCCGCCGGGCGAGCGCTGGCGCTCTTCGGCCTGGACCGGGCGACGCCGACAGATCCGAAGACTGCGGACCTCACCGAGGGCGACGGGCGGAAAGTCCGCGACCGCTGTTACCAGCTCCTCTTCCTGCTGGCGGAGGCCCTGGCCCAGCCGCTCGAAAGCGAGGCGGCGCCCGCCCAGGCGCGCCAGGCCCTCGCCGCTCTGGACCGGGCGAGCGGCTGGCACCGACCGACGCGGACGTACCACCTCCGCCGGGCAGGCTACCTGGACCGGCTGTCCGATGCCGCCGGCGCGGCAGCGGCGCGCCGCGCCGCCGCGAAGCTCCCCGCCGACGCGGACGGCCCCGCCGAGAATTTCATGCGCGGGGAGGAGTGCTATCGGCGGCAGGACTTCGCGGGGGCGGTCGGGCATCTCGACCGGGTGCTGCAGCGCGAGCCGCGCCACTTCTGGGCGCAGTACCTCCTCGCCAACTGTTACCTGCGGACGCGGCGCCTGGCCGAAGCCAGGGCCGCCTGGACCGCCTGCCTGAACATCCGGTCCGACTTCGTCTGGGGGCGCCTCAACCGCGCTTTCACGCTGACGGAGCTGGCCGCCGGCGGCCCGCCGGCCGAGGCGGCGGCCCTCTACCGGGCTGCCGAGGGGGACCTCCGCGAGGCCCTGACGCTGCCACGCAACGCGGAGGCGAATTACGTGCTGCACGTCCACCGCGGGCTGCTGCACCTGCGGCAACGGCAACTCGAGGAGGCCGCCACGGACTTCGCCGCCGCGGGGAAGCTGCGGCCGCAGGAGTTCGCAGCCTCCCTCAACCTCGCCCAGGTGCGCGAGCAGCAGGGCCGGCTGGGCGAGGCGGTCGCGGCGCTGGACGAGGCGGTGACGGCCCGACCGGAACTGGCCACGCTGTACCGGACGCGGGCACGCCTGCACCTGAAGCGCGGCGACACGAAGGCGGCACTGGCCGACCTGGACGAGGCGATACGGCGGGAGTCCCCAACGACTCCGTCGCCGACGCGGCTGGCGGAGGACCACAAGGAGCGAGGCGTGCTCCTGGCAGACCTGAAGCGGTACGAGGAGGCGGTGCGGGCTTACGACGCCGCCCTGAAGCTCCACCCGGACGACGTGGTCGTCCACCGCCTGCGGGCGGAAGCCTTGCTGGAACTGAACCGCCACCGCGAGGCGCTGGCGGCCCTGGACGAGTACCTGGAGCGAGTGGTGCAGGCCTCGGCGTATTACCGCAAGCGCGGCGAGCCGGTCGCGAAGGTCTACCTCACGAGGGGCCGACTGCGGGCGGAGTTGGGGCGTGCCGCCGCGGCGCTGGACGATTACACGCACGTGCTGGCCCTGGCGCCGGACGCCGCCACGTTCGCCCTGCGCGGATGGCAGTACCTGCGGCTCGACGTGCCGCAGCTCGCGGTAGCCGACTTCGACGAGGCCCTGCGCCGGGCGCCGGCCGGCGCCGATGCCCGTGCCGGCCGGGGGACGGCCCTGGCGGCGTTGGGCCGACACCAGGCAGCCCTGGCCGAGGTACTCGAGGCGGTGCGGCTGGCGCCCGCGGCGCCGCGCGTGCTCCACGCCGCCGCCCGCGTCCACGCCCTGGCGGCCGAAAGCCCGGAGGCCCAGCGGCGCCCGCCCGGCCTGACCGCCGAGCGGCCCGCGGAGCAGTACCGGCGGCGGGCGGGCGATCTCCTCACACAGGCACTGCACGCCTTCGCGACGGACGAGGAGCGGGTACGGTTCTGGTGCGACACCGTCCTGGGCGACCTGGCCCTGCTGCAGTCGCTGCGCCGTGAGCCGGGGTTCGTCCACCTGGCGAAGGAGCATGCGCGGCGGAGCAAGCCGTCGGCGCGGTGAGGCGGTGCCGCGGGGCAACGCGCCCCCGCGCTTCTCCTACCGATAGCGTTTCAGCGCGTCCTTGCAGTACTCCAGCAGGTTCAGTTCCTGCAACTCCTGCTCCAGGTCGGCCGGGGTGGGGGCGTCGAGGGAGTGGGCGACCTCGGCGAGCAGCAGGCCGGTGAAGGCCGCGCGGGCGCGGCGGAGGGTCTGACGGACCGTGTCGGCCGTGAGCGGCTTGCCGAGCTTCCGCCCCAGTGCCTCGGCCAGGGCCGGCGAACGCATCTCGGCGTGCTCGGCGCGGAAGCGCAGGAAGGTGGCGAAGGTCGGCTGCACGTCCCCGAGGGCCTTCCAGGTGCGCGCCAGCAGTTCCTCGCGCCACGTCTCGTTGAACTGGGCGTCGGCGTCCTCGACGGGGGCGGCGAGAGACTCCCAGTGCGGGCTGTCCGCCGCCAGGGGCCGCGGCACCTTCGCCTGGGCCTTGCGGTATCTGCTGACCAGGTGGAACAGCACGCTCTTGACGTAATTGCGGAAGCGGCCGCGCTCCGGGTCGGCGTGGCGGAACTCGCCGCGCACCAGGGCGAGCGCGAACTCCTGCGTCAGGTCCTCGGCCGCCGCGGGGTCGTCCACCGCCCGCCGCAGGTAGCGGAAGACCGCCCCGCGGTAGCGCTCCAGCAGGAGTTGCTGGGCGGTGGTGACGGCCGACGGCGAGCCCTCGTGCGCCTCCCGCAGCGCACTCCAGATGGTGGAAATGTCGCTCAGACGCTCGGCCGCTCCCTCGCCGCCCATCGCGCCGCCCTCCCCCCGACCTCGGACCAGGATCTCCTTCCTCGCATGAACCCCCGCGAAAGCGCCCCTATTGTAACCGGCCCCCGCGTGCGGGCACGTGCTTTCTCACGGGTGCCGGGACTGCCCTCACTCTGTCCGGGCCAGCGCGGTTTGCAGCAGCGGGCAAGCTCTGGCATTCTGGTCTTTGACTCCCCTTCCCCTCATGGGTATGATTAAACAGCGTGCAGGAGGAGAAGGGGGCTGGCGGGCAAGGACGCTGAGGACCCGGGCGGGGACGCCCTTCTACCCCGCGGGAACATCCCTCCCGTGGCCTGTCGTCGCGAGGAGTCGCCGAGAGCATGTTCCAGGCCCTGGTGAACACCGCGAGCCGCCTGCTGAATGACCTGAGCCGGTCCTGGTTCCGCGAGCGTTTCCCGGCCCCCGAACCGGCGGAGGCGGCCCCCTTCCTTCCCCGCAAGTACCAGCGCCTCGAGCGCGTGGTGCTGACCGACGAGGTGAGCCGAACTCTCTTCGAGGAGTACGCCGTCCACCGCAAGGGGGCGCGGGGCGACGAGGAGACGGGCTGGGTGCTCCTCGGCGTGCGCGACGTCAGCGAGGCCGTCGTCCTGGCCACGCTGCCCGCCGGCGCCGAACGGAGTGCGGGGGTCGCCCATGTCCGGTTCAACTGCAGCGGCCAGGCCCTCGCCAGCCGCATCGTCCGCCAGTGGGACCGCCGCCTGATCATGCTCGGCGTGCTGCACACGCACCCGGGCAGCCTGCGGCACCCCAGTGACGGCGATTACCACGGCGACAGCCAGTGGGTCGGCCAGCTCCGCGGCAAGGAGGGCGTCTTCGGGATCGGCACCGCCGACGGCACGCCCGCCGGCGGCACGCTGATCGCCCGGCAGCCGCAGCCGCACATGCAGGCGCTCGGCGAGCTGTGCCTGTCGTGGTACTCGCTGCGGGAGGGGGACCGGAACTACCGCCCTGTGCCGGTGGGCCTGACACTCGGACCGGACCTGGCACGGTCCTTGCATCCGGTGTGGGTGACGATCGAGCACTATGCCGACCAGCTCGACCGCCTGTGCCGGCAGCAGGCGGGCGTGGCCTTTCGGGTGCTGTCCGGGCCGAACGGGCCGGCCCTGGGCGTGGACGTGAAGTTGGTGGCCCCCGGCGAGGTGCTTCGCCTGGTCCTGTGCGGCGACCGCGCGGAGTATTTCCTGTGGCGCGGCGACGAGTTGCTCGCCGTCGATCCCGGCGAGGAGCGCGTGGACCGGGGCGTGTATCTGCTGCTGGCCGAGCTGGCCGGAGAGTCTTGAGCGGGTTGTTAGTTTTCCAATCTCAGAGAAAGGGGAGTACGGCGATGGACTTTCGTCCTCTGAACGACACGGAACGGCGTCAGCTGATCAGCGCCCTGCGGGGCAACGCCGAGAGCGACCGGGCCATCCTGATGGACCGGCGCGACACGACCTTCGCGGGCACCACCGAGGAGGTCACCGACGAGGAGGTCATCAGCGCCATCAAGTCGGTGCCTTGTCATTACTAATTCGTTGGCGAATGGCCTGGCGAACGGCCGGCGTCAGCCGGCCGTTCGCCAGAATGTGAGGAGGAGCATGGGCCTTCTCGACAGCGAAGCCGGCAAGCGACGCCTCCTGAGTATCGAGATCCCGGTCATCGAGCGCTACAACGAGAGCCGGGATCCGGACTTCAAGATCCAGGTGGCGCGCCAGGGCAACATGCTGGTGCTGCGCTACCGGCTCAAGCCGATGCACAACATCTACCAGGTCGAAACCCGCCTGGTGTCGAGCTATCCCATCGTGCCGCCCGAGACGCGCGTGCTGACGCCGCTGAAGCACTGCCCCCACCTGCTGGAGGGGCAGATGCTGTGCATGTGGCGGCAGGGCAGCACGCGCCAGAGCAGTCGCTGGGACCCCGCGCAGCACACCTGCGTCTTCGCGGTGCAGGCCGCGTGGCGCTGGCTCGCCTGCTACGAGGTCTGGCACGAGACCGGCGAATGGCCGTTGCCGGAAGCGAAATGAACCGCCCCGTTTAGCCGCGAGCGGTGAGCCAGATCCCGCTACGCGGGGGCGAGCGCGGGAC
>JBBRPS010000607.1:0-6520 GCA_038227745.1 Gemmatales bacterium
GAACACAAGCCCGACGCGCAAGCGAGGGATCCCTCGCTTGCGCGTCGGGCTTGTGTTCTACTGCTTCACGCCGGGCGGCAGCAGCGTCCGCACCAGCTGGGTGGTGTTGCCGTTGTAAAGACGTACCACACCCTCCTCGCCGCCGGCCGCCAGGATGGCGCCGTCGGGGCTGACGCCGACCGCGTATACGAAGTCGGTGTTGCCGCCGAAATTACGCACGTTACCGCCGTTCTGCACGTTCCAGAAGCGCACTTGCGTGTCGCCGCTGCACGTGACGAAGTTCGCCGTCTTGCCGATGAACAGCAGCCGCGTCACCTGCTTGGTGTGCGCGTTGATCGTGCGCACCTGCTCGCCCTTCTCGAAATCCCAGATCTTCACCGCGTTGTCCGCCCCGGCGCTGGCCAGCAACTTGCCGTCGCTCGCCCAGCCGATGTCGAGCACCTGGTGCGTGTGGCCCTCGAACGACTTGACGAACTTGCCGCTGGGGATCGCGAAGACCTTGACGAATTTGTCGGCGCTGCCGCTCGCCAGCATCTTGTGGTCGGGGCTGAAGGAGACGCCGTAGACCGTGTCGCTATGGCCGTTCTTGATGTCGGTCAGGAGCTTCCAGGTGCCGACCTCGAAGACCTTGACCTCGCCGTCCTCGGTCGGGGCGCCGCCGCCGGTCGCCAGCAGCTTGCCGTCCGCGGAGAACGCCAGCGCGACGACGTTGTGGGCGAAGTCGGTCAGCTGCTGCCGCAGCTTGCCGGTCTGCACGTCCCAGAGCGAGACGGTCTGGAAGCTGCCGCTGGCCAGGTACTTGCCGTCGGGCGAGAACGCCATCGACTCGACGAGCGACAGGTGAGCGGCCTTGACCTCCTTGCCGTCCGGCGTCTTCAGGTTGGGGTCGTTCAGACTGCGGACGTAGGTGCCGGAACCCGCGTCGTAGACGTGGATCTGGTTCGCACGGCCCACGGCCACGGCCGACTTGTCGGGGCTGACGGCGACGGCCCGCACCGGCGTGACGTTGGCCGGCGGCGCCCCTACGATGATTTTCGTCTTGACGCGGGCCCCCGAGGGGGCCTTGGCGCCCTGGTCGATCCACAGCTTGACGAGGGCCAGTTCCTGCGGCGTGACCGGGCCTTCTTCCTTGGGAGGCGGCATGAGCGGCTTGGCGGTCCGGCCCATGCTCTTGTAGAGGAGGCTGGTGGCCGACTTGCCGGGCATGATGGGCGAGCCGCGCTTGCCGCCCTTGACGAGGCCCTCGTAACTACTCAGGTCGAGCCGGCCTTCCTTGATGTTGCCGCTGTGGCAGGCGATGCAGCGCTTGTAGAGGATCGGCTCGACGTCTTTCTCATAGGCGACCGGGTCCTTGCGGTCGAGTTCCACGACCTTGACCGGCGCGACGTCGTCTTTCTTCTTGCCCTGGGCCAGCGCCGGCAGCGGCAGCAGGGCCACGAGGCAGCACGTAAGGAGGGAGCGCATGGGATGGATTCTCCGGGAGGAAGGTTTCGCCGCGGTTCGTGGCCGACACGCTACGCGAGTCGGGGGACAAACTTCCGACTCGCGGAGCGAGTCGGCCACGAACCGCGGCGAAATGGGATCGCTATTTGGTCACGTTCACGTTGATCTTCGTTTCGTGCGTCAGCGCCACGTTGGTGTGGACGGTCGCGACGGCGCGGACGATCAGGTTCTGACGGTTGCCCACCGGCACGTTCGCCGGCACACGCAAAAGCAGCTTGGCCTCGTCCTTGCCCGCGGGGATGACGACTGGGTCGGCCGCGACGCCCTGCACGCCGGGCGGCAGCACCAGCTGAACCTTGAAGTCGCCCGCGTAGTCGTACTGCCGCGCCACCTTCACCAGCACCTCGACCTGGTTGCCCAGCTTGACCGTCGGGTTGGCGTTGTTGACGCTCAGCGTCGCGACCTGCTTGGGCAGCACGGTCAGGGCCAGGGCCGTCGAGGGCTGCACACAGTTGACCGCCTTGCCCTTGGTGCCCGGCACCGGGACGGGGGCGAAGCTGCGCAGCACGATGTTGTACGTCCCCGGCGGCACGTTCGTGTTGACCGTCAGGGCCAGCGTGCCGTCGTCCTTGCCGGCCGCCAGGTTCAGCGGCGCGAAGGTGAGGCCCGGCGGCAGGTCCTGCGGCACCGGCTGGATCGAAAGCGGCGTCTTGAAGTCGGCCTGCAGGCGCGTCAGCTTGACCGGCACGCTCACCTTGCCGCCGTGCGTAACGACCTCGCTGTCCTTGGCGAGCTTGAGGTTGTAAGGCGCCTTGCCGTGGACCGCGAGCATCAGGCTGCGGTCGAGGCGCGTCACGGTCGGAATGCCCTGCTGCGGCTGCACCGCCCAGGTGATCGTCGCCGGCCGGGCCTCGCGCACCACCTTCTGACCGTTGATGACCGCGGTGCCCGTGACCTTCACCTCGCCGGCCCACTCCGGGGCGTCCGCGGCGGCGCTGACGACGAGGTTGGCCTGCTTCTGGCTGGGGCCGATCATCTGCGGCCGGGAAACCACGCCCTTGGGCAGGCCCTCGAGGGTGAGCGTGATCTCGCCCTTGAAGCCGTCGGAGCGGTGGGCGAAGACGGTGAAGTTCTGATTCCCGCCCTGGCCGAGGGTGGCGGTGTCGGGCCGGTAGCCGTCGGGCGGCATGACGATCAGGCGGAAGTCGGGCCGCTCCGGCGCGAGGCGCAGGCGGTAGACGTGCTCCGGCCCGGCCAGCGTGTCGCCCGTGTGGCTGTAGACCAGGAGGTAATACTTGCCGTCCGCGGGGGCCACGAAGCGGTACGGGGCCGGGTCGCGCGTCAGCGTGTAGAAGCGGGTCGGACTGAGGGTCGTCGGGTCGTCATCGAGCTGGGCCATCTCGGTGACCTGCTTGCCGGTGCCGTTGTAGACGCCCAGGTACATGTCGGTCGGGGCGCCGAGGCGGTGGCTCTGCAGCTCGATGGTCAACACGTCGCCCTTCTTGGCGGTGAAGCTGTACCAGTCGCGGTCGCGGCGCTTCTCGATGCGGCCCGCGACCTCGCACGGCACCGGGATCTGCTGAGCGGTTTCCTGGGTGTCGTTGGCCGCGTTCTCCAGCACGACCGGGGCGTGGGCGAAGAAGATCGGCACCGCGTTGGACGAGCCGGCCGGCGTCTTGAGGCGGTACTCGAAGCCGT
Organism: Gemmatales bacterium; assembly: GCA_038227745.1. GTDB lineage: Bacteria > Planctomycetota > Planctomycetia > Gemmatales > Gemmataceae > DASPXY01. Next base: position 3,142 of record JBBRPS010000607.1, read on the forward strand.
CCACCAGGCCGGTGACCGGCGCGACGTGGCCGGTGTAGCCGAGGCGCGCCAGGGCGGCGGCGTCCTTTGGGGCCTCGACCGGGACGGTGAGCGTCTCCAGGGGCCGGCCCTCGATGACCGCCGTCGGGTCGAGCTTGCCGCCGGGCAGGTTGCGGCCATAGAGCGTGACCAGCGTGGTCTTGCCCGGCTCGACGATCGGCGGAAAGACGGCGTCGATCCACGGGGCGGTGGAGACGGTCAGGCGGTAGAAGTATTCGGGGCCGCCCTGGGTGTAGGTGAATTGGCAGAGGCGGACGTAATAGTCGCCGTCCGCGGGGGCGGTGTAATCGACTAGGCCGTCGGTGCCGGGCGCCGGGCGGTGGTAGGCGACCTGCCGGCCGGAGGCGTCGAGCATTTTCAGCTCGGGGGTGAGCCGGCTGTCGATGCTGGCGCCCTGGCAGATGGCGAGGACGCGCTGGCCCTTCTTCGCCGCGAAGACGAAATAATCGACGTCGGTCGGGGCGTTGATGACGCCGTTGATGGTGGTGCCGACCTCGACGCGCTGGGCCGGCTCGACGTCGTTGTTCGGCTCCTTCTCGGCGATCTCGGGCAGGGTGCCGACGACGAAGGTGCGCGGGTTGCTGACGCCGTGCTCGCCGACGAAGCGGACGTCATAACTGCCCGGGGGGACATCGGCCGGGACGGTGACGGTGAACTTCGTCACCTGGACCTTGGCCTTCATCGGCTTGGGAGCGGGCTTGGCCTTGGGATCGACCTTGGGGGGCGGCGGGATGACGGGGACGGCCTTGAGGCCGGGATGGCTGAAGAGGAGGTTCTTCGGCTCGGCCAGGTCGGTGCCGGTGAAGGTGACCTCGACGGCGGTGCCGGCCTTGGCGCCCGGAGGCGTGACGACGGTAAGGCGCGGGCTGGGCAACTGGTTGCCGAGCTGCGGCTGGGCGGCGGCCCGGCCGGCGAGCAGCAGCCCGCCGAGCACCGCCAGGGCGGCGGCGCCGCCCCGGAATCGGATGGTAGAAACCCTGTCCCCTGGCATTGGCGGTCTCCTCGATGACAAGTGAAGTCCTGTGGGGCAGCGTGGCTTGCGGGGTCGAACAACGGGGCGGGCAGGTCGCCGGGGCGTCCGCGGTGCCGGCGCGTCGGGAGGTGGGCAGGGCCCACGGGTCGGTTGGTCCGCTGGGTGGGGGGATCGTCCCCGGGGCAGCGGTACTCCCGGAGATGGATGTATCGTAATGCCTTGGCGCGCAAGGGTCAAGAAAGTTCCTGGCGCGAATTCCGGCGCGGCGCGACGGCGATGGCCGGAAGCCGTGGCCCGAGCAGGCTGCCGCTGCCGTCGCCCGATCCGGCGTTTCTTACCCGGCGCGGTTGCGGTCCCTGGCGCCGCCGGCCGAGCGGCGCCGTCGCGGCCCTGGAGAGGCGTGCGCGGTCTCAAGCCTTGGCCTCAGGGCAGACTTGGCCCCCTGGCCATTGATTCCGTGGGCGGTGACAGGTGCGGAGGTACGAGCCCCCCGAGCCCCCGGACACCCTGCCCATGGAAAAGTCTCTTGCCGTCACACGAGCCGACAGGTAATATTTCCCTGGGGAGGTGTGAGACTCCGCGTGCTCTCGACGACGAGGGCCGCGACCTTCCGCACGTCTCCTGAACCCGTTTGAGCGCGAAGCCCGAACTCCCTGCGGGACCGTATTGGGGAATGGTGTAACGGTAGCACAGCAGACTCTGGATCTGCTTGTCTAGGTTCGAATCCTAGTTCCCCAGCTTCTTCGGGCCTGCCAGTCGGCAGGCCCTTCTTCTTTCTGGCACAGCACTTCCGTCAACGTCCCTCCCGAACCTCCGGCGTATATTATAGCGCCGGTGCCTCAAGAGTGCCTCATCGGGCATTCGTGTGTCGCCGTGTGGCAACCCGGCCCCTGCGTGGGGGCCGCTGTTCACGGACCCAGGTGTCCGTCAAGCCCCACGGTGACGACCATGGCGAATCTCGGCAAGAAGAACGGCGTCTACCTCGCCCGCTTCCGCTACTCCGGGAAGGAGTACAAGAAATCCCTCAAGACCAGTGACCGCAAGACGGCCGAGGCCGCGATACACCGCGTCGAGGACGCCCTGCACCGCCTCGCCATCAACACCCTCGCCGTCCCTGAAGGGGTTGACCCGGGCGACTTCATCGTCAGCGGCGGCACCGCCGCCGCCGCCCCGAGGATTCCTCAGCCCCGTGCAGTGCCGACGCTCGACGCGGCCATCCAGGAGTACCTGAACAACCTGGGGCACCTTGCCGAGTCGAACCGCTACACCATCGCCGTCCACCTACGCAATCTCAAGAAGAAGTTGCCGGGCAAGGTCAACGAGCCCATTAACCGGATCGAGTACCGGGACCTGGAGGACTTCATCCAGGCCCGGCTGAAGGAGCGATCAAAGACGACCGTCAGCAAGGAGCGCGAGACGGCCGTGCAGTTCTTCGGCTGGGCAGTCGCGCGGGCGTACCTCACCGAGTCGCCCACGGAGGAACTGACCACGATCAAGACCGAGGGTAACCGCTCCTCCAAGTTCCGGACCGTCGAGGAGGTCGAGGGCATCATCGCCCGCGGCGGGCTGACGAAATCCCAGGAGTGGGCCCTGTGGGACTGGTTGTACCTCACCCCCGCCGAAATCGCCGAGATCCTCGCCACCGTCCGCGAGCGGTCGCGGCGGGACGTCTCGTTCATCCTGCACGCCCTCCCCAGTTACACCGGCATGCGTCGCAGCGAACTCCTGCGCCTGCAGTGGATCGACGTGGCGTTTGACCAGGGCACCCTGACGGCGCGCAGCCGAAAACAGTCCCGGCAGGAGGCGGAGACGCAGCGCCAGACCGACCTGCACCCCGAGTTGAAGGCCATCCTGCTGAACTGGCAGAAGCAGCGGCCCAAAGGCCAGTACGTCGTCTGCGACGACGATAGCATGAAGCCGCTGACGCCCCGAGAGGCCAACAGCCGGTTCTGGCAACCGCTGCGGGGGACGAAGTGGTGCCTGTGCAGCCACAAGAACCGCTTCAAACTCGGCTTTCACGTCTACCGGCACTCGTTCGCCTCGAACCTGGCCGCCTCTGGTGTCGATCAGCGCGTGATCGACGAGTGGATGGGCCACCAGACAGAGAGCATGCGTCGCAGATACCGCCACCTGTTCCCGAAGGACCGGCGCTCGGCCATCGAGAGCTTCTCGCTGGCGCCGCCGAGCGGATGAGCCAGCCTTGTTGGTGATAAGCTGAGCGCTGGGTACTTCTACTGTATCCGTCTTGAGCGGGTGCAACTTGTTCCGTAGATTCTCCTTGGGACTCAGCAGTCCGAGAAGGAGGACGCCATGGAACGACGGTTTCGCGTGCGCTTGGAGGAGTTGCTCGACGATGCGGTCGTCGAA
>JBBRPS010000608.1:0-6501 GCA_038227745.1 Gemmatales bacterium
CCGAGGGCGCCATGGACGCCGGCAACCTGCTCAAGCCCATGCTGGCCCGCGGCGAGCTGCACTGCATCGGCGCCACCACGCTCGACGAGTACCGCAAGCACCTCGAGAAGGACGCGGCCCTCGAACGGCGCTTTCAGCCGGTGCTGGTCGAGCAGCCGTCCGTCGAGGACACCATCTCGATCCTGCGCGGCCTGCGCGAGCGCTACGAGGTCCACCACAAGGTCCGCATCAAGGACTCGGCGCTGGTGGCCGCGGCGGTGCTGTCGAACCGCTACATCACCGACCGCTTCCTCCCCGACAAGGCCATCGACCTGGTCGATGAGGCGGCGGCCAAGCTGCGCACCGAGATCGATTCCATGCCGACCGAGCTGGATGAGGCCTCGCGGCGCGTCATGCAACTGGAGATCGAGCGCGAGGCCCTGAAAAAGGAGAAGGACCCGGCGTCGCGGGACCGGCTGGAGAAGCTGGAGAAGGAACTCGCCGACGTCAAGGCCCAGGCCGACGCGCTGCGCGCCCAGTGGCAGGCCGAGAAGGACAAGGTGCAGCAGCTGGCCGACCTGCGCGAGCAGATCGACAAGACCAAGGTGCAGATCGAGCAGGCCATGCGCAACGCCGACCTAGCCCGCGCTTCGGAGTTACAGTACGGCAAGCTGCACGAACTGGAGCGCCGCCTCAAGGCCGAGGAGGAGTTGCTGGAGGGCTCCAGGGGCGCCAGCACGCTCATCAAGGAAGAGGTCGATGAGGAAGACATTGCCGACGTGGTCAGTCGCTGGACGCACATCCCCGTGTCGCGGCTGCTCGAGGGCGAGGTGCAGAAACTGCTGCGCCTGAGCGACGAGCTGCATAGGCGCGTCGTCGGCCAGGACGAGGCGGTACACGCGGTCGCCGACGCCGTGGTCCGCGCCCGCTCCGGGCTGAAGGACCCGAACCGGCCGATCGGCTCGTTCATCTTCCTCGGCCCGACCGGCGTGGGCAAGACCGAGCTGGCCCGGGCGCTAGCCGAGTTCCTGTTCGATGACGAGCGGGCGTTGGTGCGGATCGACATGTCGGAGTACCAGGAGAAGCACACGGTGGCGCGGCTGATCGGGGCGCCGCCGGGCTACGTCGGCTTCGAGGAGGGCGGCCAGCTCACCGAGGCGGTGCGGCGGCGGCCCTACTGCGTGCTGCTGTTCGATGAGATCGAGAAGGCGCACCACGACGTGTTCAACGTGCTGCTGCAGCTGCTGGACGACGGCCGGCTGACCGACGGCAAGGGACGCACGGTGGACTTCAAGAACACCCTCGTGATCATGACGTCGAACCTCGGCAGCCACCGCATCCTGCAGTACAAGGGCTCGTTCATCGGCGAGGTCTACGACCGCATGAAGGACGTGGTGCTGGACGAGCTGCGCAAGGCGTTCCGGCCGGAGTTCCTCAACCGCGTGGACGAGATCATCGTCTTCCACGCCCTGAACGAGGAGCACCTGAAGGAGATCGTCGATATCCAGCTGAAACGGCTGCGCGACCGCCTGGCGGAGCGTAAGATCGCGCTGGAGCTGACGGACGCGGCGCGGACGCACCTGGTGCGCGTGGGCTACGACCCGGCGTACGGGGCGCGGCCGCTGAAGCGGGCGATCCAGAAGGAGATCGAGAACGTGCTCGGCCGGCAGCTGCTGGAGGGCAAGGTGCGCGACGGCCAGACGGTCGTCGTGGACTACGACGCCGGCCGCGGCGAGCTGACGTTCACGCCGAAAACCGCGTGAGGAGGGACCTCTCGCGCAGGCGCAGCAGCAGGGCCCCAGGGGAAACCTTTCCCCTGGGGCCCTGCTGTTGCGCCTGCGCGAGAGCTTTTCTTGAATGGGAGGGCGGACCTGTGCCACGGGTTGACCGCCCCTTCAAGACTGCGGGGCTGGGGCGAGACGTCGGAGGCGGCCAACCCGTGCTCGACCGTACCCACGCCGGGCGCCGCGGCACGGGTTGGCCGCCCGCATGTCGAGGGGGCGGCCGGACGTCGCGGGAGGCGGCCAACCCGTGGCACAGCCTAACCGCGGTATGGGCGCGGGAGGAGGACCTCTATTCCTTTATGCTTTTCAGCGGCGGAAACCGGCACCTCCCCGGCTCGCCATTCCTGCAGTCACTTCCCGGCTCTTTCCGTCCCCTCCTGTCCGGTCCCTTCGGCGGATGGCAATAGCAGGGGTAGGGGCCGAGGGGGAGAAAGGCGGTCGGCCACAAGCGGCGCAAGTTTCCCCCGAGGCGTCGTTCCTGGTGCAACAGCCAGGCACGGACGGCCCGACCGCAAGACAGGGAAGAGGCAACCTTCAGAGCGTTATCCTCCATCCATCTCCATAACAGACCCAGGAACTCCGACCATGCGACTCCTCACGATGAAGATCACGGCCCTCGCCGTTCTGGCCACGCTCGCCGCCGGCGCGGCGCAGGCCGCCCCGCCGCTGAACCTGAAGGTGCTCCAGTTCGCCCGCGCGCAGATGGGCCGGCAGGTGGGCAACGGCGAGTGCTGGACGCTCGCCGACCAGGCGCTCGACGCCGCGGGCGCTCACCGCCCGGGGCGAAACGGCTACGCCTCCTACGTGTTCGGCCGCGAGATCGGCCTGCGGGCGCTGCAACCCGGCGACGTCATCCAGTTCGAGAACGTTCACTTCGAGCACCACTCGCCCAACGGGTCGTGGTACTCGAACGACTTCCCGCACCACACCGTGATCGTGGCGCGGGTGCAGGGCCAGCGCATAACGCTGCTGCACCAGAACATCAATGGCGACCGGCGGGTGCAGACGGGCACGATCGACCTGGCGGACCGCCAGGGCGGCTCGATGCGCTACTTCCGCCCCCAACCCCGCTGAGCAGGCGTTTCCCCCAATTTCACCAATTTCCCCGGCAGTGGACACGTCGCAGCCCTCTTCCCTCGTCATTTTCCCCCCGAGGGCGTGTGCTGCAAACTCGCACTGGACTTGCTATACTGATCGGTGAGTCATACGAGAGGGAAAGCCATGCCCATGCTGCAGTGCCCCATACCGAAAGAAGACTGGGTCCGGGAAGTCGGGGAGAGGAACGGCGTTTCCGCGCCGGCAGCAGGGCATCGTGTCGAGAAGCCCGTAGCAGATGCCGGACCGTGGGAGCCAGCCGTCCAGAAGATCGTGCAGTTTCAGCACCTCGGCGATGACTGGGACGGCTTTGGCGCTAAAGCGCCGTCGCGCGAACTGCTGGAGTCGGCCATCGGCCTGGCTTACACGTTTTCCCAGAAAGGCGTGGGCCCGCCCCACCGCGTCGTTCCTGGGGTGGATGGCTCCGTTATTTTTGAATGGCAGAATCCGGACGGAACCTACACCGAGGTCGAGAACGTCCGGCCGTTCTATGCCGAGGTCATGAGGATCGAGCCGGGGAAACCCGCCCAGCACTGGACGCTTCCGACCGAGTGAAGGCCGTTCCCTTGACTGCCAGGCCGAGTAGCCCATGGACGAAACGGACCCCGTTGAGGACAGCGAATTCGTCTATCGGCGCATACATCCCACATTCTTCGACGCTGCCTTGCCGATCCCGGTGCAACGCGAAGCGTTCCGCCCCAACCAGAATGACACGACCGGCCTTTCCGTTTTCCGGGCGGGGCTCGCCAAGCCAGCGGAGGCGCTCGCCAACCTCGATCCAGCCAAGGCCAAGGACTACTATGTCGCCCGCCTGGCCGTCCGCGATTTGCGGAAGCTGGGATTGACCGTCGGGCCGGAACCAGTCCCCGGCGGTCCGCTGGGGCATGCGGTCATCCCCGACTTGAGCTGGCCCGCTTATCAGGCGCAGAAACAACATTGGAAAGCGATCTTGCTTGAACTGGCCAAGCTGGCCAGCGCTGACATCGTTCATCGACCAGGCACACCGTAAGGCGCGACAAGAATGAGTACCTCGGGTAATCTGGGCATAACTGCCAGGGCGCCGACCTCCCCGGGTGCGTAGAAAAGTGCGTAGAAAAGGGGCAGACACCTTTTGCTGTCCGAAGGATAGTAAAAGGTGCCCGTCCCGAATGGCATGGACTTAAGGCGCAAGTGGTGGCAGGGTAGATCCTTCCGGCAAGGAGCCTGTCGCGCCGAAAAGTCGGCGCTGAATTCTCGCCACGTTGCGGCCTTGCAATTAACGCTGCCCACTCGGTCGGGGTTCGGCCGTCAACCAGGGACCACGCTGGGATGTCCAGGCGTAACCGCTTGCGATACTGGCTCTTGTTGCGCCTTATGTCCATGCCATTCGTGCCCGTCCCCTTTTCTTCGCGTGTTCGTGGAGTGATGTCCGGCGGGAAGGGGCAGGCCCTGTTCTGAAAAGAGCGGGGCTTTTCCTGTGTCGGCGACAGTTTTTTCTTGGCTTGGGCGGGTCCGACCGCCTACAATGAGCGGAATAGATAGGATGGGCGGGAGCACCCGCCCCCGCCATAACAGGAGTGACGATTAGGAAAAACGCAGGGGGAATTGTAGATGAGTTTGTTACAGACAATTCGACAGGGGGCGGCCGAGCGAACCAAAGAGCTAGAAGAAGTTGAGAAACAACAGCGTATTGACGACTTGGTGATTGAGAGGTTGCAGAGGGAGATGTTAACATGGCAAGGCAATCGAAGTTCTGAGAACAGAGCCGGTTCCATCTGCTGCCCCTTCTGCGTTCAACTCATGTCTTTTTCGCTCTGCGAGGACTATGAGTTCAAACGATGCTCACAATGCAAAAGGGATTTTTGCTCAGGGGAGGCAAAGAAGGCAAGGCCGTACCACTCCCTTTGGGCAGAGCCCAACCGCATGGAATACATGGATTGCCGATGTGGAGGAGATAATTATAGGCTAAGCGCGCACACCAGCATGACTAGGTGGACATGGGTGTGCAAGTGCGGCGGCCTCCTCACCATAACCAATGTTCATCCTAGTGCTTGCGAGAGGTGTAAATCAGGAAAAGAGTTCGACGGTGGCACATGCAAGAGGCTCCAAGAAGAGCCAGGATATGAAATTTCAAATTGCTTGATGTGTGGTCAAGCTGTTCGACACCAGAGCCCTGGGAAATCATTGTGGCGGCGTATGGAGAAGAAGCATGGGCCGATACACTCATTGATTATACTGATAACTACCGCTGCGCTCTTACTAGTGTGGATTATTCTCATTGCAGCACTGCACTTGAAGGGGGCTTGGGACGGCAACGCGCTAGTTGGAGTGATCCTCGTTGCTGGCGCTATCTCCATGGTGGGAGGTTGGTTCGCTGCGAAAATTGCAGCTGCCTGGTGGGGAGAGGCTTTCCGGTTGTGGTGTCAGGGCAGGCTAGGAAAGTGGGGGGGCGCTGGTGATAAGCACGTCATTCCTGATGTCAGTGCTGGTGATTGGTGTCCTGTGCAAGAAAGCGAGTTGGACGATTGCAAAGCAAGGACTCAGGAGTGCGACGGGAGGCTAGAACGCCAGGGCATTCTCAATTGAAGGCCAGTCGTAGCAAGGGGGAGAAATTGGTGTCAGAGCGTGTTCCAATTATGTACATTAGTTCAGTGTGACAGCCCGCTGACACTTGCTGAAGCACGTCGTTTTTCAACTCTCTGCATAGTGGCAATTCGTCCGCAGCCCCCCCCTTATGGAACACGCTCTCAGTTCATTTTCCCGCCGCCTGTCGAGCGGCGGGGAAATGAACTGACACCAATTTCTCGACTCCAATTTCTCCCAATTTCTCTGCTTATGCCGGCGTCGGGCGACGTATAGAATGGACGAAAGGGCGTTGCCATAACTCCTGGGGCGGGGAAGCGCTGGCCAGGCCGTTTGATGGGAAAAGGCAGGGGAAACATGGAAGACAAGCATACCTCTCCACTAACCGAGGAATCTATGGCCGAGACGGCGGCACCTCCTGCGGAGGAATCGAAGACGGCCACCAACGGAGCTGGCGCCGTTCCGCAGCGGCTCGAGGGACAGCAGACCGCAGGGGGGGCGGCCTCGTCGTCACGACAACCGGCCTGCTGGAACGCGGCGTTCTGGTCCTACCCACAACACGCGGCGCTGCAGTTCGCGTCCGAGGCCGACCTGGACGATGCCATCGACTTGCTCTGGAACGACAGCGAACTGCGCGGCGTGCCGCGCGTCCACGTTGGCGACAACACCATGATCGTTCCGGCAGAGGCCGTGGACCTCTTCCAGAGGAAAGTGCGGCATTTCGTCGTGAGACCCGTGTTCGCCGCCGGAGACCTGTCGCCCGAAGAGGCGAACTCGTTCCGCCGGGGAACGAGTTCGCGGTAGATCCTCCCTGACGGAGCAGGACCGTGGCCACCGTGCCAGGCGGACGAGCGGAAGACCGGACCCGGGTGACCTGTCACCTGCCGTTGAACAACGTTGCGGAAGAGAAGGCCTTCAAGAAGGTCATCGGCCACCTGGAAGCACAACGGCGGAAACGCATCGGGGTAGTTCTACTGTATCCGTCTTGAGCGGGTGCAACTTGTTCCGTAGATTCTCCTTGGGACTCAGCAGTCCGAGAAGGAGGACGCCATGGAACGACGGTTTCGCGTGCGCTTGGAGG
>JBBRPS010000609.1:0-6495 GCA_038227745.1 Gemmatales bacterium
TGCCAATGTGCCTCCTACGCGAGTACAATGTCACTGTGGCCAAGGAATGCCGAAACTCCTTGATAAACCAGCGTTTGCCATACATTTGCCACGCCACCGCAACGTGACCGAACGGCAGACGCGCCAGGTTCAGGACCTGGTGACCCACAAGGTCGTGCAGGTTCAAGTCCTGTCTCCGGCACTATGCAGCGAAAGGACTTAGGGCGACAGCCCTGAGTCCTTTTCTGCTTCCTGGGGTGTGGCTTTGCCACTTTTTTGCCACACCCTCTGGCCTTGCAGGGAGGTTGTACGGACAGCCTTCGTCAGCGACCGACCGGGCGGTAGCCTGGAATTCGGAGGTTGACGACAATGGCAACACTGCAACCCATCAACGACGCCTTCCACATCCGTTTCCGCTCGAAACAAGTGGATGCCGGGGGCCGGCCGCGCAGGGCCGGCCCTGGAGCGGGACTCACGCCCCCGCGCTGGTCTTTCGAGGAGTTGGCGTGCCGAGAGGCGTACCCGCCCCGTCGCCTTGCGGCCTCGCTTCGCGCACCCGGTGCAGGTGGTCGCGGTCGAGGTAGACCGTCTCGCTTCGGCGCCGCTTACACTGGAACGCGAACGGCCAACTCGCGTTGACCACCTCGGTGTAAGACGCCACGCACTTGTAGTGGCAGTGGTGCATCTGAGCGTGGCCGACCAGCGGGTAGAGACGTACGGAGTCGATCCGGTCCACCAGCCGCTCCACGGTGAACTCCACGTCGTCGCGGCGCGCCTCGTAAACGCCGGGCACGTCCCGGGGCAGGGGCGGCAGCGCCCGCAGGATGGTCGCCTGGTCCGGCTGATCGTCGTACCTGGGCCGCTGGCCGGGCGGCAGGGGCGGCAGGACCGGCGTGCCGCCGTCGCCGGGGTTGCGCAGTGGCCGGCCCTCCGCCCGCGACGACTGCTCCTCCACCTGGACCAGCACGTCTTTGAACGCCCCCGGGCCATCGGCGTCCGCCACGCTCACCGTCACCTGGACCCCCCGCAGGGCCGCCAGGTTCCGCTCGGTGGCGGACAGGGCCGGGTACGTCAGCACCTGGCCGGGGTACAGCGCGAGCTGGTACAGGATCAGGGCGTCGGGGGTCTGGGCGTTGCCGTTGACGGTGACCCGGCCCACCCGGTCGGGCGCCTCCCCCCCGGCCTGCGGGGCCACCGCCGCCTGCTTGTGCAAAGCGCGCAGGCGCTCCGCCGCCTTGGCGGCGAACGGCGTCCCGGGGTAGCGGCGGCTCACCAGTTCGTAGTAGAAGCACGCTGAGCCGGGGTGGCCCGTGCGCCGGTAGAACTCGGCGACGTGGAAGTCCCTCTCCGCCTCGCGGGCGCGGGGGTCGCTTATCGGTCGGCCCGAGCCGTCCCTCGGCTGGGCCGCCGGACTCGCGGGCAGGCGCAACGCCGCGTTGATCTGCGCGCGCCCCGCGGCGGCCTTGCGCCGCGAGTCCGTCGCGTCGCCCTCGGCGAGTTGCCTCGCGAGGACGGCCAGCGCGGCAGCCTTCGGCGCCAGCCGGCTGTCCGGGTGCCTTTTCCCCAGGCGGTCGAAGACGCCGGCCGCCGCGCGGTACTCGCCCCGGAAGAAGTGCGTGCTGCCATCCAGGAAGAGGACCAGGTCACCCTCCGGCACGGCCGCCGGTGCGGCCGGGCTCGCGGCACCGCCTCCTGCCCCGCCCCGCCCCCCGTCCCGCGTGCCTGATCCACACAGGACAGCTCCTCCCCCAGCGACGCCCAGCCCCACCAGCAACAGCGCCGCCACTTTCACCTTCGCGGTCATCATGACCTTCGTCCCTCCGAGAGTGGGGCCGGTTGTTGTGAACCCGGCCCCGCCAGCCACCGCCTGGCGCGCCGCAACCGCTGCGGCTCGGGCAGTGGACACCAGCAGCGGGGTCGGCAAGCACGCCGACTCCGCGTTCGCCGCCAAGGCGGAGGCGAAGGCCGCCCCCGGCACGGTCAGGCCCCGCCGCGCCAGCCCCTTGCGGAGTTGCTCCCGCGCCCGGGCCAGCCGGGTCGCGACCGTGCCTCAGGGCCAGCCCAGCCGACGGGCCACCTCATCGACGGTCACGCCTTGCAAGTAATGCAGCACGAACGCCGCCCGGTACTTCTCGGGCAGGCGGGCCACCGCCTCGTCGAGCACGGGGCGGAGGTCGCGCCAGACCAACTCATCGGGCTGCTCGACCGCCGGCGACGACGCCGCCTTGCGCTCGCAGGCTGCTCGTCGGGCCGCCCGAGACTTGGCCTTCAGCGCAGTCCGGTACGCGACTCCGAACAACCAGGGGCCGAGCTGCTCCGGTCCCCGGAGGGTCCCGGCCTTCTGCGCCAGCAGGGCGAAGACGACCTGGAAGCAGTCCTCGGCGTCGTGCCAGTCGCCCAGGACGCGGCGGCAGACCCCCAGGACCAGGGGGCCGTGGCGATTGACCAGCATCGCGAACGCGGTGTCGTCCCCGCCGGCCGCGAAGTGCGCCAGCAGCTGCGCGTCGGGGAGGTCGGCGGCGAGCGGGGCGCCGGCGAGGCGGCGGATGTGGCGGATCAGCGGGTGGGGTGCGGCGGTCGCCATGTCCTTGGCTCCTGTACGGCCCTCGTGGCTTACAGAAGGTACTGCCGGGGGCGGGGTTCTCGTTTTCAGTTTCTCCGTCGATGGGGTACATCATCCCCCAAACGGGGGAGGCGCTCCAGAGCAAGAACGGCAGGGTGACGGGAGGCGGGGAACTGCGGTGTGTGGGCGGGCAGGGGAAAGTCGCAAGGGTGAGGGCAGTGACCTGCCGATCGGCCACGGTGGGCGCGATCCTGGCTCCGCGCGGCGGGTGGGCGGTGCGATGCCCGGGGCGGTGCAGCACGCGCGCACTCCGACCGGCGGCTCGTCAGGGGGCGGCCGCCGGCCGCCTGCCCAGCCGCTCCAGCGCCGCCCGCGCCTCGCGCGTCAGCCGGGCCTCAGGCGCCCCGCCGGCCAGCCGCTCCAGCACGCGCCGCGCCTCGGCCGTGCCGATCCGCTCCAGGGCCGCCAGCGCTCGCGCTGCCCGCAGCCGCTCGCTCCCTTCAACTCTCCCCAGGAGCCGCTCAATCCGCCGTCGCACTTCAAGCGGCGGCTCCCCCGCGAGGGCCTTGTGCAGAGCTGGCCTGGCGGCTTCCCCGAGCCGCTCCAGTTCCGCCGTGGCCGCCTCCCGGGTCGCGAAGCGGGCGGCGGCCAGTTCCCCGACAAGTCTGTTCACCCGCCCAGCCTCGGGGGCCGGGATCGGTCGGAGCCGTTCCCGCAGCACGGCCAGGCTTTGACCGGGGGCGCCCACCAGCGCCCACATCGCCCGCTCTCCCCTGGCGCCTTCCGGGCTGGCGAGGCCGGCCCAGAGGGTTTCTACCTCCTGACCGCTCAGCCCCCCGCCCTTTCGGCCACCGCTCGCGGTCCGCCCGCCTGCATCCCAGACCAGGACGGTGCTATCGCGGCCGCCCGAGGCGAGCGCCTTGCCGTCGGGGGCGAAGGCCACCGCGTACACCTCCCCTTGGTGGCCCCGGAAGGCCCGCACCTCCTGGCCCGTGGCCAGCTCCCAGACGCGGACCGCACGGTCTTGACCGGCCGACGCCACGAACCGGCCGTCCGGGGAGAGGGACAGGCCGTTGAAGCCGCCCAGCCCCTGCTCGGGCGACCGGCGCAGGCAGAGCCGCTCCCGCCCCGTGGCCACGTCCCACAGGCGGAGAGTCCCGTCCGGGCTTCCCGAGATCAGGGCTTCGCCCCCGGGCAGGAAGGCCAGCGAGGTCACCGCGTAGGCGTGGCCCGTGAGCCGCCGCAGCTCCTTGCCCGTCGAAACTTCCCTTAACGAGATCGTCCGGTCCTTCAAGCCGCCTCCGACCGCCAGCATGCTGCCGCCGGGGGCGAAGGCGACCGAGCAGCTCTCCCCGGCGCCGGGCAGGGAATTCCGCCCCGCGCCGGTCAGGACGTCCCAGAGGTGGACTTTCCCGTCGCCGGCCACGGAGGCCACCGACGTGCCGTCCGGGGAGAAGGCCGCGCAGACGGCGCCGCCCCCGTGCCCGGGGAACGACCGCAGCAGCTTCCCCGAGCCGACCTCCCGGAGGGTGAGGGCCGACTCGCCGTCCGCCACCGCCAGCGCCTTGCCGTCCGGGGAGAAGGCCAGGCCCCTCACCCAACCGCCGCCCACGGCGATCCGCCTGCGCTCCGTGCCCGACCCCGGGCTCGACAGGCGGACCGTGCCGTCGGCCCCGCCGGAGGCCAGCAGCGCGCCGTCCGGGGAATACTGGAGGGACAACACCCAGGCCCGGTGCCCCTGGGCCGGGAGCAACTCCGCGCCGGTGTCCACGTCCCAGACGCAGATGCCGTTCGTGAACGCGCCGGCGGCCAGGCGCTTGCCGTCGGCCGAGAAGGCCACGGAACTGAAGTCGAGCCGGTCGGCCGGGAGCTGGCGTAGCTCCTTGCCCAGGGCCACCCCCCAGAGGCGGACCGTCCCGTCCCTGGACGCCGACGCCAGCAGCGCGCCGTCGGGCGAGAAGGCGACCGAGCTAACGTCCCCCCGGTGGCCCGTGAGCGTGCGGAGCTTACGGGTGGCGGCTGGGTCCCACAACCGCACCGTGCCGTCCCGCCCGGCTGAGGCCAGCACCTTGCCGTCGTGGCCGAACGCGACCGAGAGGATCGCCCCCCCGTGCCCTTCCAGCCGTGCCGTCTCTTTGCCTGTGCGTGCGTCCCAGAGGCGGACCGCTCGGTCCGCGCCGCCGGAGGCCAGCGTCGCGCCGTCCGGGGAAAAGGCCACGGCGGAGGCGCCGCCCCGGTGGCCGGTGAGCTTGCGGACCTCGGCCCCCGAGTCCGTGTCCCAGAGGCACACCGTCTCATCGGAGCTGGCGGAGGCGAGGGCCTTGCCGTCGGGGGAGAAGGCGACCGCCTGGACGCCGCCCCGGTGGCCCCGCAGGGCGTGCCGTCGCCTGCCGCTGTGAGCGTCCCACAAGAAGATCGGGTTACCGGCGCTGCCGTAGGTCGCAGCCGCGATGGTCTTGCCGTCGGGGGACAGGGCGATGGCCAGCACCCCGCCCATAACGACCGGGAAGCCGGGGTAAGCGTGGAGGCGTTTCAGTTCCTTGCCAGTGGGAAGCTCCCACACGCGAACGGTCGGGTCGAAACTCCCGGAGCCAGAGACGATGACTTTGCCGTCGCGGGAAAGGGCCACAGACCAGGCTCCGTCGCCGTGCCGCAGGCGCACGGTCCCGAGACGGGCGATGGCCTCGGGCGGCAAGGGGTCGCCGTGCCGGTCCGTCCCCGGCCGCCGGAACTCGGGCGTCTTCGACTCGCCCGCGTCCCTGACCGGCTGTTTCGTTTCGACCGGCGGCTGCTCCTCCGGCGGCGGCTGCCGAAGCATGCCAGCCCCCAGGGCGGCCGCGCCCAGAGCGAGGACGGCCAGAGCCGCGACCTTGAACTTCCATGAAACCCCGCCCGGTAGCCCACGCTGTGCCAGCGCAGCCGCTCCTGCGGTTGCACCCCCGCCGGCCGCAGGCTCGCCGGTCGCGACAGCGACCGCCGCCCGCGCCGTGGCCTCCGCGAGCCCCGCCGGCACGACCGCTTCCGGCCCGGCCCCGGTCGCGCACGCCCCCTGATCCGTGAGTCCCACGGCCAGCAGCGCGGCGGACAGGGTCAGGCCACGGCGGGCCAGCCGCACCCGCAACAGCTCCCGCCCGCGACCCAGCCGCCGGTCAAGCGTCCTCACCGACCACCCCAGCTCTTTCGCGGCCTCGTCGCGTGTCCGCCCTTGCAGGTAGCACAGCACCAGGGGCTGCCGGTCGGCCTCGGGCAGCCGGTGCAACTCGGCGTCGAGGGCCTCGCACAGCTCGCGCCAGGCCGCGTCCTTGGCGGGGTCGGCGGAGGCGCGGCCGGCCGTGTGCCGCTCACGTTCACCGCGCCGGGCGGCGTCTCGCTTCGCCCGCTGGGCCGTGCGGTAGGCGACCCCGTAGAGCCAACTCGCCAGGGAGCGCTGCTTGCGGATCGAGCGGGCCTGGAGGGCGAGGACGAGGAAGGTGGCCTGGAGGGCGTCGTCGTCGTCCGCGTCCTGGCCGAGCAGCCGGCGGCAGACTTCGCGGACCATCGGGCCGTGGCGGCGGACCAGGCCCTCGAAGGCGCGCCCGTCGGCCGTGTCCAGGAACCGTCGGAGCAATTCCTGGTCGGTTGCCTGGGGGTCGTGGGGCCGGCCGGCCAAGCGGCGAACGTGCCGGACGACGGGGCGCAGGGGCTGGTCGGTCATGGCCGCTGTCCTCCCGGGGCTCTGGTGGGCCAGTATATACCGTCGCCGTTGCAGAAGCGCCTGTTTAGCCGCGAGCGGCTAATTCTACTGTGTCCGTCATTCCCGTTGGTTAAGCCTGTGGGGCGCCAGGAGTTCGCGCGACTTGTAGTGGTAGAAGCGGGCCTCTTCGTTGCGTTGCAAGCGGCGCGTCATGTTCCGACAAATACGCTCCTGCTTGTCGCACCCCAACGCCCGCCGCAATAGCTGCGCCAGACACCAA
>JBBRPS010000610.1:0-6491 GCA_038227745.1 Gemmatales bacterium
AGGCTGTCGGCGAGGTGGGGGTGGCCGTCGGGGTAGCGGCCCGGGGGGTAGAGCTTCTGCCGCATCGCCAGCGCGTCGCGGTAGAACTTCTCGGCCGGGCCGTACTCCCCCCGATTCTTTAGCAGCATGCCCAGGTTGTTGAGGCTGGTGGCGAGGTGGGGGTGACCGTCGGGGTAGTGGCCCGGGGGGTAATGCTTCTGCCGCATGGCCAAGACCTCGCGGAGCAGCTTCTCGGCCGGGCCGTACTCTCCCCGATTCCACAGCAGCACGCCCAGGTTATTGAGGCTCAAGGCGAGGTGGGGGTGGCCGTCGGGGTAGCGACCCGGGGGGTAGAGCTTCTGCTGCATGGCCAAGGCCTCGCGGAACAGTTTCTCGGCCGGGCCGTACTCCCCCCGATCCTGCAGCAGGCCGCCCAGGTTATTGAGGCTGTCGGCGAGATGGGGGTGGCCGTCGGGGTAGCGGCCCAGGGGGTAATGCTTCTGCCGCATGGCCAGCGCATCGCGGAGCAGCTTCTCGGCCGGCCCGTACTCCCCCCGATCCTGTAGCCGGCGGCCCAGGTTATTGAGGCTAGTGGCGAGGTCGGGATGGCCGTCGGGGTAGCGGCCCGGGAGATAGAGCTTCTGCCGCATCGCCAGGGCCTGGCGCAAGTGTTCTTGCGATCTGGCGTAATCTCCCTGGGCATACCGCTTGCCCCCCAAGCCATTTAACGCAAGGGCCTGTTGCTGCAGAGCGTGGCGGCGCCGGACCGGGATTCCACTTGGGAATCGCTCAAGCGCGAGTTCGTAACGCCCAAGAGCTTCATCTGTGAAGGACGTGGCGATGAGGCGATAGGTAGCCGTCTGCTTCGGTGCGAACAGCAAGCGGGCGTTCCAATCGCCGCCACTGTCGTCATCAAAGGCCAGTTCGCGCCCCTGCTCATCCTCGATTCTCAGGAAGGCGTCAAACTCCCCGCTTCGCAGGTCGATGATGTACGCCTTCCCCTTCTCCAACCGCACCGCGTGTACCTTGTGTCGGCTGCCCTTGCGAACCAGGTCCGGCGGATCCCTCTTCGTCAACTCCCCCACGATCACCCGCGGCGGTTCCTCTGGCTGCGCGATCTCCTCCGCGGCTCCCTTCACGAAGAAATCGGGACCCGCTCCGAAGGCGTAGAACCGCTCCGTCAGGCGGTAAAGCCCCGTCGCTCCTGGGCTGGCGGCCCGCACTACCACAGCGTACATCCCCGCTTCCCGGCAGACGAAGAGTGTCCGTGCCCGGCGCGCGGCCCCGCCATCTTGCACGTGCATCCGGCCTTTTGCGTCTCCCACGAGCAGCCTGAGGTCGATGCTTGGGCTCTCGACCTCCAGCCAGTACACCTGGCCTGCCTTCGCCTGCAGGCGGTGGACGGCGAAGAACTGCTTGCCCTTGGTCTGGGGGCTATCCTTGGTCAGCTTGCCGGGGAAGGGGCGGGGTGCAGCCGTCTGTTGCAGCGGGCGGACGTGCAGCTCGTAGGCCCCGGTCTGTTCGCCCTGGAACGAGGTGACCACCAGGCGGTACACCCCGGTCCGGGCCGGCAGGAAGCCCAGGCGGGAATCGAGGTTATCCGGGGCGATGTCGTCATTCTCCCCCAGGATCTTGCGCTCGCTGTCCTCCAGGCGCAAGTAAGGGTCGAAGTCGCCGCTCCGCAATTCGATGAGGTACGCGGTTCCGGCCTGCAGCCGGACCTCGTGGACCTTGTGCCGACTCTGCTTGCGCAGCCGGTCCAGCGGGTCCTTGTCGGTCAACTCCCCGCGGATTACCTGCGGTTTGGGCTCCTGCCCCCAGGCAGCCGGGAGGGCCGGCGACAGGGCCAGCACGAACAGTACGGTCACGGTTCGACGAAGCCCCCGCATGATGGTCTCCTTTTCTGCTCAAGCATCAGGCGCAAGGGCCGGCCGCCCGTGTGCTTCTCGGGGCGCCGCCATCCCCCGCCGCCGGACCGCTCGACCGGCCGTTCATTGCCCCCGGTTCGCGAAACTCACCGCACGCGAGTAGACAAAGCCGTGGCGCATCTGCAGCTGCCGGATGCGCTCCTGCACCTGCAGCACCGGGTGCCCCTTGCGCCTCGCGTCCAGCCGCGGGTCCCGCTGCGGGTCGTCGCGCACGATGCGCCCGTCCTCGAACCAGATCCGCGCCCGCAAGTCTTTCTCCTGCTGTGCGGGCAGGTCGGCCAGCTCCCTGCGCAGGTCCACGGTGTCCGGCAGGGGGGTGTCCCGCGCCAGCAGCACCAGGGTCTCCATCCCCGCAACCCCCTTCTTCATCGGGTAGAACTCGTCCGCGGCGTCCGGCAAGCGCACTTTCCGCACCGGCTCCTCTTTCGCGGGCCGCTCCTCCCAGTGCCCATTCCGCCAGGGGTAGACCGGCTGGACCTTGCCGCGCGCGTCGATCCACAGCAGGTAGAGATAGGCCGGCCGGATCAGCTCCACGACGATGCAGATTTCGTCTTCGCCCTGGAACGGCAGCGCCCCGGCGTCATTCAGCCACAGCCCTTGCCGTCGCGGGTTGCCGGGTTCGGAGACCTGCACATCCAGGGAACCCTTCAGCGCTGTCGACAACCCCTCCGCGACATACCCGGGACCCGGCGCGGCGGTCGGCCACAAAGCCCAGACCAGTCCCCCGCAGAGGGCCGCAAGGGCCGCGGCCGCTCCCCAGCGCCACGCCGCTCGGCGCCTGTCCCGGAGGAGTGGGGGCGCTTCCACGGGCTTGCCGTCAAGGAACCGTGCCAGGTCTTCCGCAAGCGCCGCCGCCGTGACATAGCGGTCGCACGGGGCCTTGGCCAGACAGCGCAGACAGATCCTCTCCAGGTCACGCGGGGTGCGCGGGTTCAGCTTGCTCGGTGGGGCCGGCGGCCGGGTGCAGACCTGCTCCAACATGAGCAGCGCCGTCGCCGCCTGGAAGGGGGGGCGGCCGGTGAGCAGCTCGTAGAGGATGGCGCCCAAGGCCCACACGTCCGTGGCGGGCCCGACGTCGTCGGTCCTCCCCTCCGCCTGTTCCGGGGCCATGTAACAGGGGGTGCCCAGCACCGTGCCGGTGACGGTCAGCCCCGCCGAATCCTTTACGAGCTTCGCCAGTCCGAAATCGGTGATCCGCGGGCAGCCATAGGCGCTGTTCAGGGCGGGCTCCTCGGCGGGTGGGGCCAAGAGGACGTTGGCGGGCTTGAGGTCGCGGTGGATGACCCCCTTCTGATGGGCGGCGTGGACCGCCCGGGTCAGCAACAAAATCAGCCGGGCGCTGTCGTGCGGCGACTGGGGTTGGCCGCGCAGCCTCGCGGCGAGGCTACCGCCTTCGATGTGCTCCATGACGAAGTACGGCTGCCCCTGATGCTCGCCGCTGGTCAGGATGCGCACGATGTGTGGGTGGTCCAGGCGGGCGACCGACTCGGCCTCGTCCCGGAAGCGGCCAAGGGCTTCCGCGGACCGCTCGCAGCCCGCGCGGATCATCTTGAGCGCGACGGTCCGCTTGAGGGCCAGGTCGCGGGCCTGGTAGACGACCCCCATGCCCCCCTGGCCCAGTACCGACAGGATTTCGTAGCCGGGCACCTGCGGCAGTCCTGCGGGGGGCGGGGGCGTAGCGAGAGCGCTGCCGGCCGGGCCATGCGTCGGCGCGGCGAGACGCTCGGCGAGGGCGGGGAAGCGCTGGGCGTAGTCGGCGGCCGGCTGCTCCCCGCGCTGCTGGCGGTCGCGCGACTCCGCCTCGATGAGTTCGAGCAGCAGGACCTCGTCGTGAGCCAGCTCGGGGAAGGGGACCAGATAACCGTCCAGGCGGATGGGCAGACCGCGCTTGCGGCGGTACTCCAGGTCAATACGAGCCAACTCGGCGACGACGGCGGTGCGGTTGGCGGCGTCGGGCGGCACGAAGTCCTGCAGACGCGGCACGTCGCCGTTCTGGTGGGCGGCCTCGAAGTCATAAACGATCTGCGACAGCATGCGTCGGCCCTCACGGTGCCGGCTTCACGAGCCTGCGGGCTACTCTTGCAGTCCGGAACCCTCGCCCCTTGGGGACAGGCCGGCGATCTCGGCGTACAGGTCGCGGATCTTTTGCAGCACACGTTTGACCGTACGTTCGCTCAGGCGGACCTCCTCGGCGATCTCCCGCACCCGGTAGCCGCCCAGGTGCATGGCCAGGATCTGCTGTTGCCGCGCATCGCCCAGGCGCGCCGCGATCAGCTCGGCCGTCTCCGCCGCCGCGGCCTCTTCGTAGGGCGACGGCTCGGCCCCCAGCGGCTCCCACGGCGTCTCGCCGGCCGGCCGGTCCAGCGGCACCTCACGGGCGGCGTCGCGCTTCTGGGCATGCGTCTGTTCGAGCAGGTGGTGATATTTGCAGATGGCGAAGCGCGCCAGCAGCGGCCACAGGCTATCACGGCCTTCGAGGTCGAGTCGGCCCTCGCCGAAGCCGCGCAAGAAACTCGCCCACGCCGACTGCGCCAGGTCGGCCGGATCGATGCGCTGACACAGGTACGGTGGCAGGCGGCGCCGCAGCAGCCCGATCATGCGCCGGAGATAGCGCTGATAGGCGACGGCCAGCGCCTCCCGCTGCGGCCCCTCGACGGCCTGCTGTAGCTGTGCCACGAGTCGGAGGGATTCCGAGGGGGACGGCATGGGCGGTCTTCCTCCAGGTGAGGTCATTGTAATAGGCGCCGAACCAGGCCGCACATCTATTTTAGATTTCGGTGTCCCCGTTCGGCGTCGTTTCCGGACTCCCCGCTCGCTGGCCGAGTTCCGCCTGTTTAGCCGCGAGCCTCGGGCGAGCGCTCGCCCGAGGCTCGCGGCTAAACAGGCGGTTCTGCAGCGGCGCCGGTAGCGTCCCGCCCGCCTGATTTCTACTTCGCCCGCTGGACTTCCACCAGCCGGAACGACAGCTTCCCCAGCGAGGTCAGCAGGTTGGCGAGGGCGTCGCTGTCGCTGCCGAAGCTGATGTGCGCCGCGTCGAGCTCCGTCTCGTTCAGCGAGGCGTCGATCGGCACCCAGTGGCCGTTCACGACCACCTCGTTCCAGGCGTGGCCGCCGAACGCCTTCACGTCGTCCCCCATGTACACCAGGCCGCCCAGCTCGCGCGCCGGCAGTCCCGCCGCCCGCGCCAGCGCCGCGAACAGCAACGCATACGACTTGCAATCACCACTTTTGCGGTCGATCAGGTCCTGCAAGCGCGGCACGCCGGCCGACAGCGACGGCTCGACGTAGTCGTGGACGAACTGCACCAGCCGCTTCACCTTCTCCGCGGCAGTCTTCGCATCGCCGACCGCCTCCCGCGCCAGCTCCTTCACCCGCGGCAGCGTGATCGGGTAGGCCGTCGTCTCCGCCAGGTTGTCCTCGATCTCCTTGGCGGTCGCCTTGACCGGCGTGGCGTGGACCTTGCCGATCTTCAGCGTCACGCCGCCGGCCGGGTTGGCGACGGCCGTCTGCCGCGACGCCGACTTGAAGAACGCCCCCTCCTTGCCCGGCACGTCCAGCACCAGGCCGGTCACCCGCGTCGTCCGGCCGAGCTTCTTGTCCACCTTCGCCATCCCCAATACGAAGACGTCCTTGCTGTACTGCGTGTTCTTCGCGTCCGCCTCCGACTCGCGGCGCAGCTCGAACACCCCCGCGATGCTGCCCGAGAGAACCTTCCCCTTGGCGTCGGCCCGCATCAGGCCCTTGAGGTTGAGGCGGTGGATCAGGGACTCGATCTCGTGGTAGACCACCTTGACCCCCGCCACCAGACTACTCTTGGTGCCCAGCAGCGTGTGTGTCACCAGGTCCGTCCGCAGCTCTTCCAGGTCCAGCTCGCGCACGGTGATCTTGTCGCCGCGCTTCGGCGCCCGCCGCAGCCAGACGTCGGCTGCCAGCTCGTCCTCGAGCGTGAAGTCGATGGCGGGGATCTGCTTGCGCTGTGTCTTGCCGTTGGTGGTCAGCGTCAGCTCCAGGCCCTTGGCGTTGGCGACGACGCGGATCTCGTGGGTGACCTTGCCGTCCTTCTCGAACCGGGTGGCGCGGAGCACGCGGTAGGGCGGCCGGGCCTCGAACTCCACGGTCTGAGTGGACAGGATCTCGACCTTCGTGCCCAGCGAAACGAGCTTCATGCTGGTCCGCGTCTCCTCGATGACGCGGGCGTTCGGCCCCTCGCCGACCTTGCGGCGGCCGGTCATCTGGTAGCCGTTCTTCTTGCCCTCGAAGTAGACGCCGTACCAGT
This sequence comes from Gemmatales bacterium, assembly GCA_038227745.1. GTDB lineage: Bacteria > Planctomycetota > Planctomycetia > Gemmatales > Gemmataceae > DASPXY01. Next base: position 6,184 of record JBBRPS010000610.1, read on the forward strand.
CCGTGCCGAGCGACTCGTCGATGTCGCGGGCGTCGAGCCTGGGCCGCGTGGGTGTGCCCTGGGCGGGCGCCGTTGCGGCCACGAAGAAGAGGGCGAGGACCGCGAGGAACAGCGGATATTTGCGGGGCATCAACGGGACTCCTTGGGGGAGGAATGAGTTAGTGGAGCGGGGGTCATGATACCTCACGGCCGGGGCGCCCGCCAAGGGCACCCGACGGGCGCTTTGGAGTGCGGCGCTCGGCGCCGCTTTCTGTCTTTCTTTGCCGCCCTCCCGCCCCAGGCTCGAAAAAGAAAGACAGAAAGCGGCG
>JBBRPS010000611.1:0-6483 GCA_038227745.1 Gemmatales bacterium
GTCAGGCTTTCCCGCCTGACGTCTGTAAAAGACCCGCAGCCCGGAGGGGACATGCGGCGCCTGCATCAGTGCGTGTTGATCCTCGCAACGGTCCTCGGTTCCTGGCTGGGGATGCAGCTGGTCCACGAGTCCGGCCATGTCCTGGGCGCGTGGCTGACGGGCGGGCGGGTCGTCAAGGTGGTGTTTCACCCGCTGACGATCTCGCGGACCGACGTGGCGCCCAACCCGCGACCGCTGGTCGTCGTGTGGGCGGGGCCGGTGGTCGGCGTGGCGCTGCCCGTGCTGGCGTGGCTGGCGGCGCTCGCCCTGCGGCTCCCCGGCGCGTACCTGCTGCGTTTCTTCGCGGGCTTCTGCCCGATCGCCAACGGCGCGTACATCGGCGCCGGCTCGTTCGACCGCGTCGGCGACTGCGGCGAGATGCTGCGGCACGGCTCGCCGATCTGGGCGCTGTGGCTGTTCGGCGCCGCCGGCGCCGCGGCGGGCTTGGGGCTGTGGCACCGCCTCGGCCCACACTTCGGACTGGGCAAGGCGCGCGGCCGCGTCAGCGCGCGGGCGGCTTACGTCAGCCTGGCGGGGCTGGTGGTGCTGACCGTACTCGGGTTTGGGTTCGATGGCGAATGATCGGCTGCAGAGAGGGAGACGCCCGGTGAGTTCCGTGAAGTCGCCGCGCGCGAAGAAGCGGCTGGCGTACGAGCGTGACCACGTCGCGCCGGCGGAGTACCCGCACGCGTTCCGCAAGCAGTGGCCGCGCAAGAAGGCCCGCGCCGGCCGCGCCTACCGTCGCAAGGTGCGCCAGCTCCTCCGCGCGGCCGGCGCGGACGCGCCCGTCGCAGCGGTGCGCCGCGAGGAGATGCGGAAGTGGGGCACCGTCCCCCTCCGCGAGAGTGTCCGGCTCAAACAGGAGAAGCGCCGGACCATGGTCGGGGCGCACAAGGCGCGCCGCGCGCGGACTCGGGAGAGTTGAACACGGCGGACACCTGCAACGTGACTATTCCTTCAAACTCGGCTTAAGGAATCCCCGGTCCCTCAGCCAGTCGGCGCAGCTCCGCGTCCAGGCGGTGCAGGGGTTCGCGCCCTGGCGCACGGCGAACCCGTGGCCGCCGGAAGCGTAGGCGTGCAGTTCCGCGGGCACGCCGGCGCGCTTCAGGGCCAGGTACATGACCACGCTGTTGTCCACCTTGCTGACGGCGTCGTCACTGGCGTGGACGAAGAAGAGCGGCGGCGTCTTCGCCGAGACGCGGATGCCCGGCGCCAGCTCATCGCGGTCCTTGAGCTTCAGCCAGTCCGGATAGGCCAGGATGCCGAAATCCGGCCGGCAACTGACCTCGTCAATGGCGTCGATCGACTCATAGGCCCGTTTGTCGAAGTTGGTGGCGGCCGATCCGGTCAGGTGGGCGCCGGCGGAGAAGCCGATCATGCCGATCCGTTTGGGGTCGATGCCCCACTCCTTCGCCTTGCTCCGCACCAGGCTGACGGCGCGCTGGGCGTCCTTGAGCGGGCCCGCTGCGGGCTGGCCCTTGACGTCGCCCGGCCGGCGCGGCACACGGTACTTGAGGAGGATGCCGGTCACGCCGAGCGAGTTCAGCCAGGCCGCCACCTCTTCGCCTTCCAGGTCCCAGGCGAGGTTGTGGTAGCCGCCGCCGGGACAGATCAGCACCGCCGCCCCGGTGTCTTTGTCCTTCGCCGGCCGATAGACCGTGAGGGTCGGCTTGGTGACGTTGGTCAGCCACTTGGTCGGCTTCCCGGCGACCCGATAAGGTTTCCCGGCGACTTTCAATTCAAAGAACTTCTCGGCGCCGATGTTGCCGGCGTCGTCCTCGGCGGCCTTCCCCGGCCAGACGTCGAGGACCAGCGGCTTGTCTCCCGCCACTCCCGGGCAGGTGAAGCCCAGGCAGACGAACAGGGCCGCGGTCACTGCGATTTGCTTCATGGTTGCAGTCCCTCGGGGGCGGAGAACTCGCGCTCACACCGGCGCTTTCTTGAACTGATTCTCGAAAGTCTCGGCCGACATCAGGCCCTGAGCATCGAGCATGCCTTGCACCTCGATCAGGTTGTAGTCCGCCACCGGATCGCCCCGCCGATAGGGACGGAAGACAAATAGCGTGTCGGAAGGCTCGTGGTGGAAGGCGATCCATTCCGGCTCGGAAAATTCGCGAAAGCCCAGTTCGAGCAGCAACGGGCGCAGGTCGCCGAACGGGATGCTGTTCTTCATGGAAAATCACCCCCCGGATGTGTGCCATAACGGCTTCGCGCAATTCCGCGAAGTGCCGAATGGCCGCTTCCTTCACCACGGTGGGAAGGCAGCGTTGCCGATCCCCATTTCCACGCCGAGTGTACAGGTGAAGTCATGTCCGGTCAACGAGGTGGCCGCGACAGGCCGCGTGGCGCGTGGGGGCGCGGCAAGGATGGGAAAACTGCTTGACACCTCCTACAGTCGTCGGTAGCATGGTCCTACAACTGTAGGACAAAGGGCGCCCGGGGAGCAAGAAGACCGCGATGGCCAAACCGAAAGAGGGGCTGCCGGCCCTGTCGGAGGCGCAGCTCGAAATCATGCACGTCGTCTGGCAGGGCGGCGAGGTGACGGTGACAGACGTCTGGAACGTGCTGGCGCCACGCCGCGCGGTGGCCCGCAACACGGTCCTGACTCTCATGGACCGCCTGGAGAAGAAGGGCTGGCTGAAGCGCCGGGCGGACGGGCAGGCGCACTACTACACCGCCGCCGCCGCGCGCGCCGCCACCCTGGGCCAGGTCGTCCACCGCCTGGTCGATGCCGCGTTCGCCGGCTCGGCCGACGCCCTGGTCCTGGCCTTGCTCGAAGGCCGCGGTGTCTCCGACGAGGAGGCCCGGCGGATCCGCCGGCTCATTGACAAGGCCCGGGGCAAGGGGGAAAAGCCATGAGAGCCCTCGCCGACTGGTATCCGGGCGACGGCGTCGTGTTCGCCGCCCTCGAAGTGCTGGGCATGATGACTGCCCTCGTGGCGCTGACCTGGGCGGCGGAACAGTTCCGCGCGGGCCGGCGGGCCGCCCTGCGCGCGGCCTTGTGGCTGGCGGCCCTCGTCGGCGTCCTCCTGACGCCCGCCTTCGCCCTGATCGGCCGTCAACTCCCGTGGCACGTCGCCGTCTTCCCCCGGGTAGACGCGGCGCCCGTCCACCCTGTGGAGCGCCCGCCCCACGCGGCGCCGGCAGCACCGGCGGTCCTCGCCGCCGCCCCCGTGGGCGCCGAGGTCGGGCAGCAAGCGCGCTCTCCCGGAACGCCGAGGTCGCGCGAGGCGGCCCCGCCAGGGGGCGCGCCCGTTGTTCTCCGGACCGCAGCGCCGGCCTCCGGCCCTCCTCCGGCGCATGCCCCGGCGGGCCCTCCCGCAGTCGCAGGCGAACCTGACGCGCCGCCCCCGAACGCCCTTCGTGCCCTCGCCCTTCTTGCCCTCCTCGTCTGGGGGCTCGGCAGTCTCTACCTGGCGGCCCGCCTGCTCCACGGCGGGCGGCGGGTCCGCCGGCTCTGGCCCCGTCTGCGCCCCCTGGACGGCGTGCGCTGGGCCGCCGAGTTGAAGGAGGCCGCCCACGTCCTTTCCGTCGCGCGGCTCCCCGGAGTCTACCTTTCCCCCGACGTGCGCAGTCCCCTTGTGGCCGGACTGTTCCCCCCGCGCGTGGTCCTCCCCGACGCGCTGCCCGAGCACAGCACGCCCCAGCAAGTCGTCGCGGTCCTCGTCCACGAGTGCGCCCACGTCGTCCGCCGCGACCCCTGGGTGTACCTGCTGCAACGCCTGGCCGCGGCCCTGTACTGGGTCAACCCGCTCGTCCACCTGCTCAACCGCCGCCTCGATCGGGCGCGGGAGGAGGTGTGTGACAACCACGTCCTGGGGTACACGGACGCGCCGACGTATGCGGAAACGCTATTAACGGTCGCCCAACTGTGTTATTCCGTCCCCTGCCAGGAAGGATACCTCACCATGATGCCGCGCCACTACGACCTCGAGCATCGTGTCGCCGACCTGCTGGAGGAGCGCCGCGACAAGGCCACGCGCCTCCCGACCCCGCAGCGAGTGGCCCTCCTCACGTCCCTCGTTGTGCTCCTCCTGGCAGTTTCTTCCGTCGGCTTGCATGGCGCCGCGCAGGCCCAGGACGGGAAGGCCAAGGTCGCGTCCGCCGCCCCGGCGCCCGCGAAGGAACAGGCCCCGCCCGCCGGGCCGGCCGGTGCGGCGGTGGGGAAGGTGATCGGTCGAGTGATCGCCGCGGACGGCTCGCCGGCCGCCGGCGCCGTTGTCTGGGCGGCAAAGATCACTGACGGCCCGCTGGAGCGGCAAGAAACGATCGCCGACGCGAACGGCCGCTACGCCCTCGACCTGGGTCCCGGCGGATGGTACGTCTGGGCGCGGCGCGGCACGCAGGGCGGCGAAGGGCCGGCGCGACACGAGGAGGTCAAGGTGACCGCCGGCCGGGCAGCGGGGCCGGTCCCGATTCGCCTTGAGGAGCGCGGCACCTTCCGTGGCCGTCTGCTCGAAGCCGAGACGGGTAAGCCGATCCCCGGCGCCCGGCTCTTCCTCGACGCCGGTCTCGTCCCCACCACCGATGTCCGCGGCCGGTTCGAGGTCGGCGGCCTGTCGCGCACCCATCACGAGGCCTTCGTCGTCGCCCCCGGCCGGATGCGGCTGCGCGTGCTGTTCGACACTACCGCACGGGCCGACACCGAGCTGGACGTACCCGTGCCGCGCGGCGGCAAGATCGTCGGCCGGGTGACCGACACGGACGGCAAGCCCATCCCCGGCGCCCATGTCGGCCGCCACACTTCCGGCAGCTTCTTCTCGACCAACGGACTGTTCGTGGCCTGTGACCGCGCGGGCCGGTTCGAGTACGACGACGCCGTGCCGCCGGACCAGCCGACGCGGCTGACCGCCGCCGCTCCCGGGTATGTGGAGGAGGAGCGCGCCGGGCTGCACGCGCCGCCCGGCGGCAAGGCGCTCGTGCTGCACTTCCGCTTGCGGCCCAAACCGGGCACCCCGGCCGCGGAGCGGGCGCCCGACGCCGAGAAACGCCGCGCTGTCTCCGGGTCCGTCCGCGGGCCGGACGGCAAGCCGGTGGCCGGGGCCGTGGTCCGCTGGGGCTACCAGCCCAACGTCGGCGCCAGCCAGACCCGGACGGACGCGGCAGGCCGCTTCCGCCTCGTCGTACACGACAAGGCCAACGTGCTGGCCGTCCTGCCGCGCGACTTGCCGCCGGAGTTCCCGCGCGTCGCCGCCGGCGGCGACCAGGAGATCGAGGTCACGCTGCGGGCCGGCCACACCGCCCGCGGCCGGGTCGTGGACGACACCGGCAAGCCGATCCAGGACGTGCGCGTGATCGCCGTCGTCCGATCCCCGGACCCGCGCATCGCCAACCCGTTCTGGCTATCGGAAGCGGCCGTCCGCACGGACGCGCAGGGCAAGTTCGAGATGAAGGGCGTTCCCGCCGGCGCCCGGTTCGACTTCCTCAAGCCGGGCCTGAGCGAGGTCCGGAGCCACGCGCTGGACCTCACCCGAGCGGACAACTCCGTGACCCTGCTGTACGGCGGGGCCGTCAGCGGTCGCGTGCTGGACCGCGACGGCAAACCGATCCGCAGCTTCCGCGTGCTCGTAGACTTCCCGCGCGAGCGCCGGCCGGGCGACCAGATCACCGGCTTCTTCGCCGGTTACAGCGGCATCGGCGTGCGGTTCACGTCGGCCGACGGCAGCTTCGTGCTTACCGGGGTCGGGGCGGGGAGCGTGTACCGGCTCACGGCGCTGGCGGACGGGCATGGCGAGGCGGTCGCGGACCGGGTGGTCGCGGTGCCGGTGAACCGCCTGAGAGGGACGAAGCCGGCGATGTTGCGGGCCGGCCCACCCGCCCGGCTGCGCGTGCGCGCCGTGACGGCCGGCCGCAAACCGATCGCCGACGCCCGCGTGGCGCTGGTGAACGGTCACCCCGACCTCGATGGATCCTCGTTCATTTGGGGCTACCACGACGCGGGCTGGGAGGACATGGCCCGCGGCCGCACCGCCGCGGACGGCTGGGCCGACTTCCCGGCCCTGAGCTGTGGCGGCGCGACCGTGCTCGTGAAGGCGCCCGGGTTCGCCCGGCATCGGGTCGGTTGGCGGGACGGGGCGAAGGAGTTGACGTGCGCGCTGGAGCGGGAGGCTGTCCTCGCCGGCGAGGCCCGCGACGCTGCGGGTAAGCCGGTGAAAGCGTTCTACGTCCAGTTGAGCAGGGGCGGCGAGCAGATTTCGGCGAGCATCGGCCCGGACGACAAGGGCCGGTTCCGCGTCACCGAGCTGCCGGCGGGGACGTGGAGCGTCACCGTCCGAGGGGCCGACGGCCAGGCGGTCCTCCACGAGGGCGCGGTGACGCTCCGGGAGGGTGCGACCCAGGAATTGAAGATCAGGACGAAGAAGGAGTAACCACCGGGAGTCTGTTCCGGAAGCCCCTCGCCCCGCTTCAGGGGAGAGGTTGGGGGTGAGGGGGCCGGCGTCAAGA
>JBBRPS010000612.1:0-6471 GCA_038227745.1 Gemmatales bacterium
CGTTTCGCGCTCGCTCCACCCTGCTTGACGCCCCGACCCCTCGCCTCAACCGCAACGTGCATCAGGGCGCCAGCCGTTCGATCACCCACCCCGTCCCTTCGCGCCGGTAGCGCAGGCGGTCGTGCAGCCGGCTCGGTCGGCCGTGCCAGAACTCGACCACCTCGGGGACGACGCGCCAGCCGCCCCAGTTCGGCGGCCGCGGCACCTCCTGCCCCTCGTAGCGCGCCTCCGCCTCCGCCGCCCGCCGCTCCAGGAACTCGCGCCCCGGGATGACGCGGCTCTGCGGCGACGCCCACGCCCCCAGGCGGCTGTCGCGCGGCCGGCCGTGGAAGTAGGCGTCCGACTCCGCCGCGGTCGCCCGCTCCGCCCGCCCCTCGACGCGCACCTGCAGGTCCAGCTCCTCCCAATAGAACACCAGCGCCGCCCGCGGGTTCGCCTCCAGCTCGGCGCCCTTGCGGCTGTCGTAGTTCGTGAAGAAGACGAAGCCGCGCTCGTCGAGGCCGCGCAACAGCACCATCCGCGCCGAGGGCCGGCCGTCCGGGGTCGCGGTGGCCAGGACCATCGCCTCGGCCTGGGGCAGTCTGGCGGCCTGCGCCCGGGCGAACCAGGCGCGGAACTGGACCAGCGGGTCCGAGTCGGCGTCCGCCTCGCGGAGGCCCTCGCCGCTGCCGGCAAGCTGCGGATCGACGAACGACATGCCCTGCGTCCCTTCCGAATCGAGATTGTTTGGGGCAACGCTCCGGCAGCGGGGGTCCTCTGCCGTCAGTATAGAGAGGCGGTCCAGCACTTCCGCGGGGCGGGTAATTTCATTGCAGGCGGGCGGAGGGGTGATATGATCGACAGGGGGCGGGCGTCCCCCGGTCCGTTCCGGATCTCTGTCGCCGCCGCAGGGGAGAGACCCATGGCCTACACGGCCGAGATCAGCCGTACCAACCCGTCGTGCTTCCTGTTCCTGATCGACCAGTCCGGCTCGATGGCGGAGCCGTTCGCGGGCCACCCCGACACGCGCAAGGCCCACGAGGTGGCGGCGGCTGTCAACCGGCTGCTGCAGACGCTGGTGCTGCGCTGCGCCAAGGGCCACGAGGTGCTGGACCGCTTTCACGTCGGCGTGATCGGCTACGGGGCGGACCGCGTCGGCCCGGCGCTCGGCGGCGCGCTGGCCGGCAGCTCGCTGGTGCCGGTGAGCAAGCTGGCCGCCAGCCCGCTGCGCATCGAGCAGCGCACCAAGAAGGTCCCCGACGGGGTGGGCGGCCTGGTGGAGCAGACGGTGAAGTTCCCGGTGTGGTTCGAGGCGGCGGCGAAGGGCAAGACGCCGATGTGCGCCGCGCTCGACCTGGCCTGGAACAGCCTGGCGGAGTTCCTCAACCAGTACCCCGGCTGCTACCCGCCGATGGTCATCAACATCACCGACGGCAAGGCGACGGACGGCAACCCCGAGTCGCACGCGCAGTGCGTCCGCGACCTGGCGAGCCGCGACGGCAACATCCTCTTCTTCAACGTCCACCTGTCGTCGCGGAGCGAGACGCCGGTCGAGCTGCCCGACCAGGAGGGGGTGCTGCCGGACGACTACGCACGGCTGCTGTTCCGCATGTCGAGCCTGCTGCCGCCGCAGATGCGCGACACGGCGCAGCGCGAGGGCTACCGTGTTTCGGAGGCAACGCGCGGCTTCGTGTTCAACGGCGACATGGTGGCGGTGATCCGCTTCCTGGACATCGGCACGCGCGTGGACGCGCGGAACCTGCGCTGACCCTGCCCGCGGGGCAAGTTGACACAAGCCCGACGCGCCAGCGAGGGGTGGGGCTGCCCCTCGCTGGCGCGTCGGGCTTGTGTCAGACCGCCCCGCGTTGGAGGCAAGATCCCTTCGCGGACGCACGAAAGAAAGGCCAGGCCATGAACATCCCGACACTGCTGACCCCGCGAGAGACGGTCATCTATCCCGAAGACGATGGGCTGCCCATGTCAGATAACACCCTCCAGTACGAGCACATGCACACCATCAAGGGCGGCCTCGACGCCCTCTTCGCCGACGACCCCAATGTCTTTATCGCGGGCAACCTGCTCTGGTATCCGGTCGAGGGCGACAACACCATCCGCCAGGCTGGCGATGTCATTGCCGCCTTTGGCCGGCCGAAGGGCTATCGCGGCTCCTACCGCCAGTGGGAGGAGGACGGCATCGCCCCCCAGGTGGTCTTCGAGATCTTCTCGCCCGGGAACCGGCTGGGTGAGATGATCCGCAAGTTCCGCTTCTACCAGCGCTACGGGGTGGAGGAATATTACGTCTACGACCCCGACGACGGCGAACTGGTCGGCTATCAGCGGCAAGGCGACGACCTGGTCGAGATCCTCTTCATGGACGGTTGGCGGAGCCCGCGGCTGGGGGTGCGCTTCCAGCGGGTCGGCAATACGTTGGAACTGTATCGGCCGGATGGCCGCAAGTTACCCACCTACGTCGAGTTAGACAAACTGTGGGCCAAAGAACGCGCCGAGAAGGAACAGGCGCAACGCGACGCCGAAGAGCTGAAGCAACGGGCCGAGCAGGAGCAGCGGCGGGCGGCCGAGCACATCGACCAGCTGCGAGCGCAGCTGAAGGCCCTCGGCATCGACCCGGAAGCCTGAGCCGCCGCCAGGCGGCCCCGCGCGCTTCGTTGCCCCCTGCGCCCGCGGGGCGTTTCTTCTCACCCCCGTGAGGCGAGATCGCGCGGCGCAACTCCCTTCTAAAACAATTCTTACGCCAACACTCCAATGCTTCTCCTCGCTTCTCACCCCGGGCATGGTGCCAGGCCAGGGCGGGCCACTCCGGGCCATCGCGGCGGACGGCCTCGCCTCGGGCCGCGCCTGGACTTCCCGGACAGGAACGGGTCGGCGGCCGGACGGACGGGACGGCGGTGCAATGCCTGGGAAGAGTACGACCGCCGGTTGCGAATGGGGGCATCCGCGGCGTGCCTGCGGTATTACGCCGGCGCGGAAGGAGATCCCACAAGCCCGACGCGCCAGCGAGGGACCCCTCGCTGGCGCGTCGGGCTTGTGTCAGATCTCCCCGCGCCGGCGTAGTAACCGGATTCCCCGGCTGCGTCAGGCCGCTGGGCGCTTCTCGCCGGCGGCCTGGGAAAGAAGCGTGCGCGAATTCCCGGGCGACGGCGACTCGACCCGCGTGGCGAAGAACTTGCCGAGGCAGCCTCCCGAGCCGGGGTCAGCCACGCGCTGCACGTGGAACCCGTTGCGCCGGAGGCAGTCCTCCAGCACCTCGGGCGTGAAGCGGTCCACGCCATCGATACGGGCCCCTTCGGGGAGCGGGGCGCCGACGTCGTGATACTCGCCGCACACGGCGTCCACGAGGTGCAGCAGCCGCGACGTCAGCAAAATGGGGTACTCCGAGCCTTCGCAATCGAGCTTCAGCAGGCGGACGCGGCGGCGCCCTTCCTCGGTCACTTCGCGCAGGGCCTCGTCGAGGGCGACGGCCGGGACCGGTTCGCCGGCCCCCCACAAGACAGACCCGCCGCCCGTGTTGCTACCTGCGTCGGAGTAGCCGGTGTGGTAGAGCACGTCGGCCGGCCGGTCGGAGCGCCACACGGCGCGGCGGTGGACGCGGGCGCGGTCACCGAAGAGACGCAGCAGGCGGCAGGCCTGGCGGTGGTTGCCCGCCTCGGCCTCGAAGGCGCAAACCCGCCCCGCCCCGCGCAGCAGCGCCGCCAGGGCGAAGCTGCCGATGTGCGTGCCGATGTCCACCAGGACGTCGTCCGGCCCGAATGCCTCGGGGAGGTGGTATTCGTTTTCGACGACCACGGAGTAAAAAATATCCCAGTCCCGCGTGCCGGGCCGGAAGAGCGCCGGCCCGCCATCGCCGAGGTGGTGCAGCAGCAGGAGAAGCTGGGCGGTGTGCCGCTGGCTGCGCTCGATCGCGGCCGGGAGGCCGAGGAGGCGCCACAGCACCCGCCGCAGGGGCGTCAACAGCCGCCCGAACCAGCGCGCCGAAGAGGGCGGGAGGAGACCGCGACCCGCCGGCGTCCACGGCGACGGCAGCCGGTCCTGGCCCGCGCCGGGTCGTTCGGTCGCCGGATGTGCCTGGACAGACATGGACGCCCTCCTGAGCCGTCGCCCTGCCAGCGCGGCCTGACCGCCAGGCCCGCAAGAGGAGAGGTAATAAGCCCCCGCGGCGAAGAAGTCAAGGGCTGCCGGCGGTCGGGAGGGCTGCCCCCATGCAGGAGAGGTGTAATGGCCGAGACCGCGGTCGCTTTCTTCTGGCATCAGCACCAGCCGTACTACCCCGATGACGTCGTCGGCGAGAACCCCATGCCGTGGGTGCGCCTGCACGGCGTCAAGGACTACTACGGCATGGCCCTGCACCTCCTCGAGTTTCCGGAGATGCGCTGTACCATCAACCTGGTGCCGAGTCTCCTCCTGCAAATCGAGGGCTACACCGAGCGCGGCGCCACCGACCGGCCCCTGACCGTCTCGCGCCTCGCCGCCGACGCCCTGACGGAGGAGGACAGCCTGTACCTCCTCGACCACTTCTTCATGGCGAACGTGGCGCACATGGTCCGGCCGTTCCCGCGCTACTTCGAGCTGCACCAGCGCCGCGCCCCCGGCCGGAACACCGCCCGCGAGGCCCTGCGCCGCTACAACGAGCGCGACCTGCGCGACCTGCAGGTGTGGTTCAACCTCGCCTGGGTACACCCGCTGGCCGTCGAGCGCGACGCGGGCCTGCGCGAGCTGGTCGCCAAGGGACGGCACTTCACCGAGGCCGAGAAGGCGTGGTTGCTCGACAAACACCTTGAGATCCTGCGCGCGATCATCCCGCTGCACCGCAAGCTCGCCGACAGCGGCCAGGTCGAGTTGACCACGACTCCCTATTACCACCCCATCCTGCCGCTGCTGCTCGACAAGAAGCTGGCGCGCGAGGCCATGCCCGACGTCAAGCTGCCGCGCTGCACCGCGGGCTACCCCGAGGACGCGGAGGTCCACGTGCGGCGGGCGGTAGAGCAGCACGAGCGCATTTTCGGCCGCCGGCCGCAGGGGCTGTGGCCGGCGGAGGGCAGCGTCTGCCAGTCGATGCTGCCGCTGCTGGCGAAGTACGGCGTCCGCTGGATCGCCACCGACGAGGAGATCCTCGGCAAGGCAACCCAGGGCTTCATCAGCCGCGATCCGCAGGGCCACGTCCGCAACCCCGAGCGCCTGTACCGCCCTTACAAGGTCCGCGAAGGCGACAGCGAGCTGGCCATCGTCTTCCGCGACCACGCCCTGAGCGACATGATCGGCTTCCACTACCAGCGCAGTGACCCGGTGGCGGCGGCGGACGACTTCGTGCGGCATCTGCAAAACATCCGAGCCGCGGTCGGCGGGAATGAGCCGGCGCTGGTGAGCGTGATCCTCGACGGCGAGAACTGCTGGGAGCACTACCCCGGAGGAGGCGTGCCGTTCCTGCGCGCCCTGTACGAGCGCTGCACGCGCACCCTGGGCCTCAAGCCGGTCACGCTGGGCGGCTACCTGGAGAAACACCCGCCGCGCGACGCCCTGCCGCACCTGCCCGCGGGGAGTTGGATCAACCACAACTTCGCGATCTGGATCGGTCACGAGGAGGACAACGCCGGCTGGGACGCCCTGCACCGGGCGCGCGAGTACCTGCTCGCCAGGAGTCAGGGATCGGGAGTGGGCACACAAGCCCGAAGCGCAAGCGAGGGATCCCTCGCTTGCGCTTCGGGCTTGTCTGTGGAGTCCCGACCCCTGACCCCTGTGCAAAGGGCGTGGGAGGAGATCTACATCGCCGAGGGCAGCGACTGGTTCTGGTGGTACGGCGACGACCACTCCAGCGCCCAGGACGCGCTGTTCGACTACCTGTTCCGCAAGCACCTGCAGAACGTCTACCTGCTGCTCGGCGACCAGCCGCCGCCCGACCTGTCGCGACCCATCAGCCGCCGCGGCCAGCGCGCCATCCACACCCTGCCGCGCAGCTTCCTCGACGTGAAGCTCGACGGCCGCGAGACGTTCTTCGAGTGGGTCAGCGCCGGCCGCTACACCTGCCAGAACGAGCGTGGTACTATGGCGATGGTGACGCGCGGGCCGATCCGGGACGTGTACTTCGGCTTCGACCTGCGGCGGCTTCTGGTCCGCGTCGATTTCGACGTCCCGGCCCGGCAGGCGCTGGCGGACTACGACGCCCTGCGCATCGGCTTCGTCGAACCGGCGGGCTGGGAGGTGGTGATCGACAGGCCGGCAACGGCGGCCCCGCGGGCCGAGCTGCGCCGCGAGACCGGCGGCCTGGGGCCACCGCCGCAGGTCGTGGCGGTCGAGGCCGGCATCGACCGCATCGTCGAGGTCGGCATCCCGTTCGACCTGCTCGGGATGAAGGTGGGCGAGCCGCTGCAGTTCTTCGTCGAGGTGCTGGAGGGCGGGCAGAGCCGCGACCGCGCCCCGCGCGAGGGAGCCATCCACCTGATGCGGCCGTCGCCCGACTTCGAGCAGATCATGTGGGAC
>JBBRPS010000613.1:0-6457 GCA_038227745.1 Gemmatales bacterium
GCTCGCGGCTAAACGGCTACAGACTTCCGCCGCGGTGTACTGGTACCGCCATTACCTCGAAAGGACCTGCAACACATGGGCGATGATCCGCATTTCTGGGAAAGACTGTTCCGGGGGATCCTCCAGGCCCTGGCCTTCGGAATCATCGGCATCCTCCTCGTGGCGCTGGGGTTCAAGGTGTTCGACTGGTTGACCCCCAAGATGGACATCCAGAAGGAACTCGCGGAGAAGCAGAACCTGGCGGTCGCCGTCCTGTGCGGCGCCTTCATCGTGGGCGTCTGCTACATCATCGCGACGGCCGTGCAGTAGAGGAGCCGACGACCATGGCCAAGGGGAAGACGCTCTGGGAGATGCTGACGGGCCGCTGGTCCACGCCCGTCGAGTTCAAGTTCTGCAACCCGCTGAAGGCCCGGATCGGCAACGCGGTCATGCTCAACGAGGTCGAGCTGCGCGACCTCAACTTCTTCATCCACGAGATCCGCGAATACCGACGGACCATCAACGGCAGGCAATTCCTGTCCGCCGACTACGTCCTGCTCGCCCGGCCGCTGCACGGCGCGGACGTGCTGGCGCGGCTGCGGCTCAACCCCGTGGCCGACCCCGACCGCGCCGCCGGCGTCACGCACGACGCCCTCCTGCTGCGCCTCTACGACGAAACGGCCTACAACGAGGACCTGCACAACGTCGTCAAGGACACGACGCGCAAGTTCCAGGTGCTGCAGGACGGCCGGGTGCAGGAGGAGTATCACCGCGTCAACGACGTGACTGGCTCCTACCGGGCGCACGTCAGCGTGATCCGCGACGCCAACAAGGACGGCAAGGTCGAGATGAACGAAGTGGCGGCGGTGGACGTCGAATACTGGGACTACTGGCGCGAGGCCACGGACGAGGCCGGCCAGCCGGTGACGGAGTTCCTGTTCGTGGAAATGAACACCTCGGACGGCTGGTTCCAGCTCTGGCGCGGCCGGGCGATCGACCCTCAGAAGGTGCTGGTGATGTGAGTTATTCCGCGATCTGCGCGCTCGCCTTTCTCACGCGCGCCGTGATGACGTCGCGGCAGACCGCGAGTGCCCCCGCCGCCAGGGGAGTGGCTACGAGCGGGTCATCCTCGCGCACTTCATAAAACTCGTTGACCCACGAGCCGTCGGGCCGCTGGCGCTGCAGCAGGTCTTCGGCGAGTTGCTCCGCCCAGTCCGCAGGCGCCGCGTGAACCCCGCACGCCGCCAGCGCCCGGGCGAGCGACCAGCAGTAGTAGTAATAAATCGACGCCCGCAGGGCGACCCGGTCGAGGGCAAAGCGACCGGGGTGCCGTGCCGTGGAGAAGTGGCGCTCCAGCCAGGCCCGCGCCGCCGTCACGCGGCCATCGTCGTGAGGCAGGCCGCAGGCGAGCAGGGCGCGCAGGCCGTCGGCGGTCATGCTGCCGTAGGAGGCGTAGCGCTCACGGCCCAAACGGTCCGTGCCCGCCACGCCCGCCTTGTTGCGCAGCGGGTCGCCGTACATGAAGAAGAAGCCGCCGTCGTCGAACGCAGGGTCAGGGCCGGCCGAGTCGTCCGTGTAGTTCTGGCAGCGGCGCACGAAGCGCAGGGCCTTGCCGAACGCGGGGTCGTCCGCGGCGATTCCGCCCGCGCGCAGGGCGTCGAGGGCGAACACGGTCGCCGAGAGGTTCGACTCCGTCAGCAGGTCGGCGAACTCGCCCGGTTGTGGCTTGCGCGGCAGGGAGTGCGCGTAGCCCCAGCCGCCGTATGCGGGGTCCTCGGGTTGCCAGCCCAGCGCTTCCGTGAGCTGCCGCTGGCGCAGGTACGACAGCCAGGCGTCGCGCGCGTGGCGGTGGGCGTTGAGGGTGAGGTGGCTGAGGGCCAGCACGGCCAGGGCGGCGGTGTAAGCGGGGTAACTCAGTCCGTGCGGCCCCTCCGTAACCGTGCCGTCGGGCTGCGTCATCGCCGCGAGGAACGCCGCGGGCCGTTCGATGCAAGGGGCGCCGGCCGGCAGACCGACGGTGAGGAGAGTGTGCAGCGCGAGCGGCGTCAGCGCGCCGCCGTCCTTGAAGAAGGCGTACGTGTCCGAGCGCCAGGCGCCGTCGGGGGCTTGCCGATGCGCGAGGTAGAAGACGGCCGCGTTCAGCGCGCCGTCGATCCGGTCAAGGGCGAACACCGAGATATCTCCGGGGAATCAGCCAAGCGGTGGGCGACGATCGTGGGCGACTCGCTCCGCGAGTCGCTCGGGGACGGGTAGGGCCAGAGCCGACCTGCGCCCGGCGCGACTCGCGGAGCGAGTCGCCCACGATCGGAACCCGCGCCGTGTTCACAGGCTCACCGGCTCGGGCCGCGGGATGCGGTCGGCCAGCAGCACCAGCAGCGCCGCCGCCGTGCAGAACGTCCGCCCCGTGATGCAGTGGTGCCCCGTCCAGCTGCCGTCCGCGTTCTGGATGTGGGTCATGTTGTCCGTCATGTTGCGGTCCCAGTCCTCCCACTCCTTGCCGCCCTTCAGCGCCAGCGTCTCGCTGATGTTCAAATAGCTCAGGAACTCCTCGCCGCCGTTCGAGCCGAACCCCTGGCGGAAACGGTCGTCCTTGAAGTAGGCGTACGACGCCGACAGCGACTCCTCCTGCGCCGCCTCCGCCTCCTCGATGTACTTCAGCTTCGCGGCGGCGCGGTCCTGCTCGTCCTTCGACGCCGCCTCGCCCGCCGCCGTCCGGCGCAGCTTCGGCTTCATCGCCTTGAAGTTGTAGACGCTTTGCGACGCGGACGAGAGGTGGCTTGCCGTACTGTACAGCGGCACACCCGCGGAGCCGTCCATGCTGTACGCACCTTTACCTGCGTCGTATTGACCGCGGGCGTATTGCTCCGCCTTCTCCAGCACCTCGTCGGTGACCTTGGCCCCGCGCTGCCGCGCCCGGTTCAGCCCCGCGGCGCCGAGCGACTGGCCGACCACGGGCGCCCAGCCGTCCATCGCCCAGGTGCCGTCGGCCTTCTGGTGACGCTCCAGCTTGGCGATGACTCGGTCCAGCGCCGCCGACAGCCGTACCTCGCTCGGCTCGTCGGCCATGTGGTTCTTCGCCTCGGACAGGGTGAGCGACGCCAGGAAGGTGTCGGCGAGGGGGCCGATTTTCGTCTGCACCTGGGTGCCGCGCTGCTCGGTCACGTAGGGCGATTCCGCGTCGGCGCGCTCGACGTTTGCGATAATGAAGTCGAGGGCGCGCGTGACATGGGGCGCGTACTCGCCGTCGCGCGGCGTGCTGCCGCCGCGGAGCAGCGCGAGGGTGGCAACGCAGGTGTTGGCGACGTCGGCCGGGTCCTCGACGTTGGGGCCTTCGACGCGGCCGCCCTTCGTGTCGGTGCGCCAGCCGCCGCCCTGGCTCCAGCCGCCGCCGGAGTGCTGCTGGCCGGCGAGGTAGGCGAACCCCTTCTTGACGGCGTCGCTGAGTGGTTTGGGTGTCATGTGCTGCGTACCTCCGGAGATAGGGGACGGATGAGGGGATAATACGGTGGGTCGCCCCGACGACGTGACCAATTATAACGAGGAAGTAAAGCCCCCCCGCGGCGGCGAGGGGGGCGCGTTGAGGGAAAGACGCGATGCGCGAGGAAGAAGCCCTGCTGCAGGCCGTCTTCGAGGAGCCCGACGACGATGGCGTGCGGCTGATTTACGCGGACTGGTTGGAGGAGAACGGCCGGGCAGAGCGCGCGGAGTTCATCCGCGTGCAGCTGCGGCTGGCGGGGATGGACGAGGACGATGAGGCGCGGCCGGAACTGGAGGCCAGGGAAAACCGCCTACTGAGGGAACACCGCGAGGAGTGGCTTGGCCCTTTGCTAGAGTACAACGACGCCGGCCGCTTCCACTTCCGCCGGGGGTTCGTGGACGACTGTAGTATGCTGGCCCCAGACTGTGCGCGGCGGACCAGGTGCGTGCTCGCGCTGACGCCCCTGAGGTCTCTTACACTCCCATCCCCCACCGACGCGCAGGCGGAGGAACTGGCCCGCTGTCCCGCGCTCGCCCGGTTGGCAATGCTCACCATTAACGGCGTCTCCAGCGCCGTCATGCGGCCACTGGACACTTTGCTCGCCTCCCCTCACCTGACTCGCCTCACCAGGCTGCGCCTGCACGGGCTCCCGGTCGATGTGCGGCTCTTGGCCGATTCCCCACTGCTGTCCCGACTGACGGCACTCGATCTGCTCCACGTCGGGATCCCGGGGCTCGAATCCCTGATCCGCTCGCCCCACCTACCCCGGTTGGCCAAACTGAACCTGAGCGGCAGCCAACTCGGGGCTGTCGGTTTGCAAATACTGGCCGCTTGTCCGCGCCTGGGGGATCTGAAGGAACTACGCCTCTGGGGTACGCGCGCCACCGCCGCCGGCGTTCGCTCCCTGGCCCTGTCACCGCACCTGGCAGGATTGACTCTACTCGACCTGGGGGCCAACCAGGACATCGGCGGCGATGGTGTGGAGGCGCTGACCGCCTCCACGTGCCTCTGCAGCCTGCGCTGGCTGAACCTCTCCGGCACGAATGTCAGCGACAGTACCGTCCGCGCCCTCGCTACGTCTGCCGCCTTGCGGCACCTGACCCACCTCGATCTGGCGAAGAATCGTGTGAGCCAGGCGGGTGTCAAGACGCTGGTAAAGGCGCCGCTGCTGTCCGGGTTGCGGTCGCTCACCCTGGACGTGAACTCGATCGGCGACGAGGGAGCCGAAGCGCTGGCCGCTTCCTCTGAAGTCAAGGGGCTGACCCGCCTCTCCTTGTGGGCGTGTGGCCTAAGTCCCTGGGGGGTCAAGGCCATCATCTCCTCGCCCCACCTTGCGTCCCTGACCAGCCTGAACGTAAGCGACAACGAACTACCCGACCTGATCCTCCAGGCGTTGACGGCTTTTCCTCATCTGGCCCGCTTGCGCCGCCTCGACCTCAGCAACAACCGCCTCAGCGATGAAGGGCTGCGGCACCTCAAGGCCTGGGCCAACCTTCCGCACCTCGTGGAGTTAAACCTCTCCGCGAACCCGATCACGGATGCGGGTCTGCGGACGTTGGCAGCCTCGCCGTTTCTGGGGCGGCTCAGACGACTCGACCTTGACGGGACGGAAGTTACGCCGGAGGGCATCGAGGAACTGCTCTCATCGCCGCTCGCCTCGAATCTCGCATCGATGAGATTCGACTATTTCCCTCTCGATGACCCGACAGTGGCTCGGTTCCAGAAGAGGCTGGAAGTGTGTAACGTCCCGCCCTTCTTCTCATGAGCGCCCGGACACGCCACCCGCCTTTGTGATCTATAGAATAATCGGGCGGTTTCCGTCACGGCTCCCAAACCCGATCGGAGAGAATTCGATGACCAGTCCCCTGAAGTCCCTGATCGCCACGGGCACCAAGCTCTGGCTCGACTCGATCGACCCCGAGCTGGTCAAGAGCAACCGCGCCCTCGGCGCCACCGGCGCCACCTCCAACCCGATCATCGTCGCCGACCTCGTCAAGACCGGCCGCTTCGATGCCGCCCTCGGCAAGCTCATGAGCGAGGGCCTCAGCGACCACGACATCGCCTGGCGCATGACCGACTCGCTCGTCCGCCAGGCCCAGGAGGTCTTCCTGCCCGTCTGGGAGCAGACGCACGGCGACGACGGCTACGTCAGCTTCGAGCTGGACCCGCTGCTGGAAGACACCGGCCTCAACGTGCCCGTCGCGGAGCGGACGCGGCGCTACATCGAGCTGGGCAAGCAGTGGAGCGCCGGCCACAAGAACCGCATGATCAAGGTCCCGGCGACGCCGGGCGGCCTGGCCGCCATCGAGGAATTGTGCGCGCACGGCATCACGCTGAACATCACCCTCATCTTCAGCCCGCGGCAGTACACCGCCGCCCGCGACGCCATGTGGCGCGGCGCCCAGAAGCGGGCCGCGCTCGACAAGTTCAAGTCGGTCTACAGCATCTTCGTCAGCCGCGTGGATGTCTACACCGAGCAGCACGTCAAGAGCCTGTCGCCGCAGGCCCAGGGCCAGGTCGGCATCGTCAACGCCAAGCGCATCTGGCAGATGAACCAGCGCTTCTGGGCCGAGAAGAAGCTGCCGCTCAAGGAGGAGATGATCTTCGCCAGCACCGGCACGAAGAAGAAGGAAGACCCGGCGTGGAAGTACGTGGGGGCCTTCGCCGGCTCCGACATCGAGACCAATCCGCCGGCGACCAATGAGGCCGTCGAGAAGTGCGGCCAGACGTTCACGCGCCAGATCGATCAGCTGCCGCCGCAGAACGTCCTGGATGAGATCGAGCAGAAGGTGGATATGCACCACCTCGAAACTACGCTGATGGAGGAGGGCCTCGCGAAGTTCGCCGACCCGCAGAAGGCCCTGCTGGCGCTGATCGCCGACAAGCGCAAGGCGCTGGGCAAGAAGTAATCCTTCGTGCAGGCGCGGTTCGTGGCCGACTCGCTCCGCGAGTCGGTGTGGGCGTCGGCCCCCGACTCGCGGAGCGAGTCGGCCACGAACC
>JBBRPS010000614.1:0-6454 GCA_038227745.1 Gemmatales bacterium
CGCCGCTTTCCTTCTTTCTTTCTCTCGCTCCACGCCGCGAGAGGCGACACAGAAAGAGGGAAAGCGGCGCCGAGCGCCGCACTCCAAAGCACGCCCCTGCTGCACCCGGCCTCATTTCACCGCCAGCGCCGTCACCCGACCGTCGGCGTCGCCGACGATCAGTTGTCGGCCCGACCACGCCAGCGCCGTGACGTCCTGGGGCAGGATCCGCGCCGCCCGCACGCCCCCGCTCTCGTCGAGGATTTCCACGGCGCCGCCCCAGTAGGCGACGGCTCGCAGACTGCCGCTCGGCGCCACGAACTTGACCAGGCGCCGCGGGTCGGCCTTCTTCCGCACCTCCACCAGCAGCGGGGCGGGCGCCACCGGCGTGCGCAGGGCGGTGGCCGCGTTGTCGTACGCCTGGCCCTCGACGATCTCGCGTTTCGCCACTTTGCCGTCCGTGCTCAGCTCGGCCAGCACGCCGGCATGGGTGAGCGCCGTCAGCTTGCCGTCGCCCACGCGCAGGCCAGTCACGCGGTCGGGCAGCACGACCGACCAGGCCACGGCGGCGGCGGGCGGCACCTGGCTGCGGTTCGCGGGCGTGACGGTGCTGCCGCGCGGCAACCTGAGCGGCGTCAGCGGTTCGATGCCCGCCAGCATCTCATACAGCGAGCCGACCGCCTCCGCCATGCCGTCGGCGTCGTGGGCGATCAGCGTGATCGACTCCTGCAGCACGCCGATCGCGTCGCGCTGCCAGGCGACGTACCCGCGCCCCGGTCCGGGCATCGCGCCCTTCTTCGGCAGGTACGGCAGGAAGCGCTGGTCGGCGAGTAGCTTGATGAGCGGGTTGTCCTCCGGCGTGCCCAGCAGGATGACCGGCCCCTGGACCGCGAAACCGACCAGCGACGGGTTGTTCTTGTCGCCCGCCTTGATCTGCCCCTTGCCGGTGTACTCCAGGCCGACCCAGGTCTGTGCCTCCTCCTCGCTGAGGGAGCGCGGCTTGTTGACGTCGGCGGCGTGTACGATCTTGACCGCGACGTTCCAGGGCTTGAGGATCCGCGCCAGGCGCTCGGCCGCGGCCTGGTTGTAGTCCGCGGTTCCCTTGACGATGGTCACCGCGTGCTGGGTGCGGAAGAAGCGGAAGACGTTGTCGCGGTCCTGCGCCAGGTGGACGGCCCGCCCCGTGGCGCCGGCCGCTGCCGAGCAGGTCGGCACGGCGGGGTAGGCGAATGCCGCCGTTGCCTCGGTGTTGTCGAGCAACTCGCTCACCTTCACGGTCCACTTGCCGGCCGGGTCGTTCACCGCCAGCGGCAGGCTGAGCGTGAGGGTGCCGCGGTCGGTGGCGCGGTAGAGGTCGTAGCGGACCGCCCCGAGCGCGTCGATCACCTGCACGCGCAGCGGGGCCGACCCGCTCAGAAGGCCGCCGCCCTTGTCGGTGAGGACCGCGGCCAACTCCAGGCGGACCGGGGCCTCGCGCAGCGTGTAGTCGCGGCGGACGATAGGCATGCCGACCTTCACGCCGCCGATGGGCCGCGAGGTGCGGGCGAAGACGCGCATCTGGCCGGGGCCGAAGCGGAACTCGCCGCGCAGCTGCTTGCCGTCCTTGACGAATTCCCTGACCGCGCCGCCGTGGATCGCGTCGTAGACGGGGCGGCCGTCGTCCTCCAGGCCGATCTTCGCGGTCACGGCTTTCATGCCCAGCATGGCGTCGCCCTGCGGGTCGTGCGCCGCGTTGACGGCGAACAGGTACTCGATGTCGCCGGCGCCCTGCCGCGTGGCGACGATGCCCGGCTCGCTGGACGTGAACATCGGCTTGATGCCCGCTTTTTCCAGGTGGGGTCGGATCGCGTCGGCCAGCTTCTTCGCCCCCTGCAGCATCTGGCGCATCCTCATCAGGGGGCCGGCCTCCTTCTCCTTGCCCTCCTTTCGCAGCGCGGCGATCGTCTCCGCGTCGGGGAAACCGGGTGCCACGCCGAGCTTCACTCCGCCCTTGACGTTGACCTTGCAGTCCGCGGTGAGCAGCACCAGCCCGCCCTGCCTGGCGAAGCCCTCCAGTCCGGCGATCACTTCCGGGTCGAGGTAGTCGAGCGAGGTGAGGACGATCGCCTTGTGGCTGGCAGCGAGGGTGCCGTCGCGGATGTCCTCATCGAGGACGACCATGAACGGCTGCTGCATCAGCTTGCCGGCGAGGTAGGTGAAGGTCAGGTTACGGCCGTGTTCCGTCTCGTGGCCGTAGTTCGTCTTCGTGTTCTCGGTCTGCTTGCGGATGAGCTGCGACAGCGAATAGAGCACCGCGACGGGCGGGCGCTCGACGGGCAGTGTGGTGAAGATGGTGCCGAGGCGGCCCATCAGCCTGTTCGACTCGACGATGCCCTCGGCGGCCTTGCTCTTCTCCGGCTGGCCCGGATCGAGGTCGGGCGGCGACATCATGCCCTGGAGGTTCGTCTGAAAGGACAGGTATTGTTCGAGGCGGAACTGGTCGGCGGTGGTGTTGCCGTACCACGCCGGCAGGTACCAGTTGGGCCGGCTGTAGTCGCGGGCGCGGGCGAACTCCAGGAAGTAGGACGGGTTGAAGTAGCCCGGTCCGAAGTCGTGGTAGCCGCCGTGGCCGCTGATGACCGGCAGGCTGCGCACCACGTTGAAGTAATAGCCGTCGGTGAACGCAGTCCAGCCGTACTGGCTCTGTGTGACGGAGAGGAAGTCGGGCCGGACGTGGCTGACGCCGAACTGCGAATCTTTCCACGCCGCATCCATGAAGCCGAGCTTCCAGCGCGCCCAGTGCGCCCAGCGGACGACGTGATCGAGCTTTTTCGGATCGACCTTGTCGTACTGGATCGGCTTGCGACCGAAGGCGGCCTCGTAGGCGCGCACCTGTGAGGGGATGTCGTGCGGCGAGTTCTCGCCGGTGGCGGGGTGTTTCAGCCAGGTCAGGCCGGGCTCGTCGTAGAAGTGGACGCCGGGGACGTTCGGCCGGCTGCGGTCGATGAACGCCCGGCGGACGACGCGGCGGGTGCCGCCGCGGACGACGAGCGGGTCGGACCAGTCGCATTCGGTGCGCAGGTCCATCTGGTGGCCGCCGCTCATGGTGCAGTTCGACATGAAGTCAATGCCGGCGCGGATGAAATTGCCCTCCTCGTCCTGACCATAGTGGCCGTAGAAGAGGTTGTAGCCGAGGCCGCCCTCGCCCTGCGGCAATTGCTCCTTACCCTTGGCACGGCCCCAGTTGATGAGGCGGAAGCTGCTGCGGCGGACGTGGCCGTAGACCTCGATCTGCGCCTCCGCCTTCGCGCCGTCGCCGACGACCTCGACGGTGTACTTGCCGGGCCGCAGCAGCCAGCCGTTGAGGTGCAGGTGTTCGACCGACCGCGCCGCGCCGGCCTTGGCGTCCGCCTTCTTGACGGGGAAGGTGAAACTCAGGGCGCTGCCGTCCTCGCCGCGCACCTTGAGGACCAGGTCGCCCGCGGCGAGGCCCTGCGGATCGCTACGGACCACGGTCAGGTCAAGGCGCTCGTTGGTCTGGTAGACCTTGCGCTGGAGCGGCCAGAGGATTTGCACGTCCGCGGCGACCGCCCTGCCCGGCAGGGACGCGAGCAGGCATAGCACCGCCGCCCCGAAGACTCGACGCCACATGCGTATCTCCCTTGCGTTCACAGGTTGCATCGGCCCGGACGATCCCCGGGCCATGCCCTCAACATAAACCGACGTGATTCCGTCGGCCACCGCGAGAGGGAGCAGGGAGAGGGCTCAAAGCCCACGGGTTGCTACCCGTGGGCTTTCCTTCCCTTGTGGTGGCCCTGGCTGGACCGGCAGTCTATCAATGAGGAAAATGGTCGCTTCCATCGAATTCCACGGCCCCGCGGAGATACAGTGATGCGGATTTTCATGACGGGCGGCACCGGCCTGGTCGGCAGTCGCCTCATCCCGCGCCTGCTGGACCGGCACGACATCGTCGTGCTGCTGACACGCCGGCCCGACGCGGCGCGGCAGAAGTGGGGCGACCGCTGCACGGTCGTCGAGGGCGACCCGATGCAGGCCGGCGCGTGGATGAAGGCCATCGACGACTGCGACGCGGTGGTCAACCTCGCCGGCGAGGGCGTCTTCAACCGTCGCTGGAGTGCCGCGTTCAAGCAGCTCCTGCGCGACAGCCGCGTCAAGACCACCGAGCATGTCGTCGAGGCGCTGGCGAAGAGCCCGCACAACGCGGCGGGGACGGCCCGCGTGCTGGTCAATGCCTCGGCGATCGGCTACTACGGCCCGCACGGCGACGAGGAACTGACCGAAGAAACCCCGCCGGGCGATGACGACCTGGCCCGGCTGTGCGTCGAGTGGGAGAAGGCCGCCCGCGCCGCCGAGGCGCACGGCATCCGCGTGGCAATCGTGCGCGTCGGCGTGGTCCTCGACAAGGAGGGCGGAGCGCTGCGGCAGATGATGACGCCGTTCAAGTTCTTCATGGGCGGCCCGGTCGGCAACGGCAGACAGCACGTCAGCTGGATCCACCACGCGGACCTGATCGGCCTGATCTTGATGGCGCTGGACGAGTCGCGGGCGGTCGGGCCGATCAACGGCACGGCGCCGAACCCGGTGACGAACAAGGTGCTGTCGAAGGCGCTGGGGCGAGCGATGGGCCGGCCGAGCTTCATGGCCGTGCCGAAGTTCATACTGCGCATCATGCTGGGCCAGGTGGCCGGGCTGGTGACGCAGGGTCAGCGGGTGCTGCCGCGGCGGGCGCTGGAACTGGGCTACACGTTCAAGTTCCCGGAGATCAATGGGGCGCTGAAGGACATCCTGGCGTGAGCGTGGCGGCGCGTTGCCTCGTCGGGGGGAAGGGCGTGCGCCTGCCGTCGGCCGCGTGAAGATCCGCGAGAACGAGGGCAAGCGCGGGCATTCCTGGGCATTATGTAGGTAGCGGGGCGAGGATATCGCCTGGAACCGGGAGGGAGATCTGTGTCGGAATCTCTTTGGCAATCGGCACTTGCGTCGGTAGACTTGGGGAAGTCGTTTTCGGAGTATGCTGCGCAGCGGGTGAGGATCTGGCCCGCAAGCGGGGTCCGAGATCTGTAGCCGAGCATGGAAGAAGCCGTCGTTCGGCGTGCTATTCGGGAGGCATCCCTAGTATGATAACGCAGTTCTTCGATGTCGCGGATGTCTCGGTTGATGGCCAGTTTCAAGCGTGGCGCACGAACCATCAAGACGGCACCTTTTTAGAGACTGTAGCACCAGCAGTGCGGCCCGATGGAGCGGTTTGGGCCACCTGGGCCTGAATTCCGCGGCGTTCGCAGCGGATGCTTGGTCGGCAGTTTACGGCGACTGCAGTCGAGGCGGCACGCCCGCGAACCCTCGGTTTTTCCGACACTCCGCGCTAATCCCCACCGCTGACGCCCTTGCGTAGCGTGGAACGTGAGGAACTGGTTGAAGTTGCGGCGACGGTGGCTTCAGCGAGGCGGGAGATGGCAAATCAAGGTCGAAGAACGTCGTCAAGTTGTTGTGAATGTTCAACTTACGCTATTGCCTCGGTGGGGATTAGCGCGGAGTGTCGTTTTTCCCGAGAAAATACGCCTTGAGGCTCCGTCCAGCCCGCACTGCTGGTGCTACAGTCTCCCTTTTTATCCTTGGAAACCCGAACTCGCGCCAATCTTCACGGTGCTCGGTGCCAGCACCTCGGCAGCGGGCCACCGTACTTCTTGTTGGAACACGGTTTCGGTTCCCTGACGATCAAGCGAAAGGTCTGTGGGTCGGAAAAAGAACTCTTGGCGTGGGCGACGCAGAACGGCGTCAGCGTGAAGCGCTGTCATCACTGCCTGCGTGACAAACTGATTGGCAATGGGCAGGTGCAGGAAGGCGCAGGGGAGGTCAGGCTACCCAAGGAAGTTCCCAGCGGGTCAGCCTACAGCGAAGGCAGCGTACAGCGAATTCTGATCAACCGCTACGAGCGTGATCCTCGCGCTCGGGAAGAGTGCATCAGGCATTACGGGACAACGTGTTTCCTCTGTGGCTTCGATTTCGTTGTCGTGTACGGGGAGGTGATGGCCGGCTTCATTCACGTCCATCACCTCAACCCGCTGTCAAGCGTTAAAGAAGAGTACGAGGTCGATCCCATTCAGGATCTGCGCCCCGTGTGTCCGAATTGCCATGCGGTGCTACATCGTCGGGAGTCGCCGTACTCCCTCGACGAGGTGCGTGAGTTCCTGCAAGCACACAAGGGGTAGCACCGGAGTGAAAAGGAGTGGCCGGAAAAGGGGGGGCGGAAAATGGGATGGTGGGCCAGGAATGTTGCCAACCGCGCATTTCCCTGGTCAGCCTGATCGGCCGCCAGTGCGCCCTGCTCCCCTCCTATCCAGATCGCCCAACAGGAACTGGCTGCACGCGGCACGCTTTTGGACCTCAAGGTCGTGCATCGCATCGCCCGCCACCTGGGCGCCGCGGTGCTGACCTGCCGCACGCGCGACCTGCTGCGCTGGCGCGCCGGCCTCTTGCC
>JBBRPS010000615.1:0-6450 GCA_038227745.1 Gemmatales bacterium
AGCCGTTGCCGCTCCTCGTCCGTCAGGGTCACGAGGTACTTCTTGTTCATCGCGGAAATCCTTCTCTTGGGAAGGGAAGAGTCTCTTCCCAAGAGTAGGCCCCGCAGTCAACCTTTCAATAAAACATGGACAAGGCACTAGCGGTGAACTTCCACACCTCGCAAGGTGCGAAGAATTCCCGATTCCTCAGCGCTGTCGGCCCAGGGCCTGCCGCCCGCGGGCGCGCCGCGGTTTGCCCCTGCCGCAGGCGCGTGCTAGACTTGCGCCGAGAGACATCCCCCGGTCTTGCGATAAGCAAAGAGAAACCATGCACCCGGCATCCCTGTTCGCTCTCGACCCCTCCTCGTGGCTACCCCGGCAACTGTGGCTCCCCTCGCTCGTGGGTGTGGGGGCGGCCCTTCTCGGCGTCGTGGCGTTCCACTTCCTGATCCGGCCCCGCGCGGCCGCCGCCGTCGCGCCGCCGCCGCCTGCCGAGGAGGCCGCGTTCGATCCGTTTGTCCAGGGCAGCGCCAGTGAGCAGCGCAAGACCCACCGCCGCACCGGGAACTCCGTGGAGGTGCTCATCCGGCCGTCCGGGTCGAAGGGGGCTCCGCTGCACGGCTGGGTCGTGGATCGCTCCACGGGCGGGCTGTGCCTGTCCGCCGAGCGCGAGTTCCAGGAAGGGGTGACCCTCGAGCTGCGGCCGGTGACTGCGCCGGAGATCACCCCCTGGACCGAGGTGACGGTCCGGACCGTGCGGCGCGGGGCGGACCACTGGCAGGTCGGCTGCCAGTTCGTGCGCACGCCCCCCTGGGCCATGCTCCTGATGTTCGGATGACGGCGGTATCGGCGCGGGCGCGGATGGCGCCGGACAGACCGGGGGTCGCCCCTGCTCCCGCCGCGCCGGTCGTTTGTTTTTGCGGCGGGTCAGTGGGGCAAGGTGAACGGGCTGTGGCCGCGGAGGGTCTCCTCGAGTTCCGCTCGCAGGCGCCGCGTGACGGTGCGGGCCTTCCGCGGTTCGGACTCCAGGGCCACTTCCGCGTACTCGATGATGTAGCGGTAAAGCCTCTCCTCTTCGGGCAGGGAGGGGTGCTTGCACTCCAGGGCCGTCCAGAACGGCGGGAAGTCGCGGGAGAAGCGCCGGAAGCGGTCGGCCGCCTGGAATAGCGTCAACCGCCCCTCGATCAGCTTGTCGAGCACCTCGTCCTTGGCCCGCGACCGCTCCTCGATCGCCGCCTGCAGCCCTTCCAGTTCTTCCTCGCGCTGCCGCTCCCTGTCGAGCCACTCCCACAGCTGGGGCAGGGCGCCGACGTCCATGTTGAGGTCGGCCAGGAAGGCGGGCCGGGCGACGAAGACGCCGCCCAGGAGCAGGCAGGTCGCGAGGGTCGTCAGGGTCAGGCGGGCCACGTACTGCATGGCGGGTCTCCTCTCCGGTTCGGGTTCTGGCGGGTGGTCTGGGCGGCCGTTCGCCGACGGGGTGCCGAGGGTCGGTGGGAGAGACGAGCGCGGCTGCGGATTCGAGGACCGCGACGTGCGGGCCGTCACCATTTCTGTGGTGGAAGTCATCCACCTGTCCCGATGGAACGCAAGTGCCGTACCAAGGTCGCCGGGCCTCGCGACTACCGAATTAACCCCTTGCCTACCCTGCAGATAGGCGCGGCTCGCGGGACTTGTGGTCGTTTGCCTCACCGTGCGAAATGCCGCGCCTGTGGGCAAGGGTGCCGCTATCTCGAACAGCGCGCGGCACTCGGCGGGAGCCTGGTCGTCACCTGCGCAGCGCGCGGATCCCTCACCGCCGCGGGGCGCCATACAGTGAAGACCGGATGGCCCCGCACCCCGAATCTCCGGAGTCCCCTCATGAGTTGGCGTACTCTCCTCCTGTCCTGCGTCCCCGCCGCGCTCGCCGGCCTCGCCTGGGCCGGAACGGTTCCGTCCTACCCCGAGAAAAGCCGGCTGCTCGTCTACCGCGACGCCAAAGGCGGCGAGCACCCGGTGCGCTCCTCCGAGGACTGGGCACGGCGCCGCGCCCACGTCCTCGCCGGCATGGAGCGCGTCATGGGGCCACTGCCCGACCGCGGGCGCAAGGTGCCGCTCGACGTCCGTGTGACCCAGGAAGTGAAAACGGACAAGTACACTCGCCGATTGCTGACGTTCGCGGCCGACGAGGCGGACCGCGTGCCGGCGTACCTGTTCCTGCCGGCGCGGCCCGCGGGGAAACGGCCTGCCGTGCTGTGCCTGCACCCGACGCACCAGGAACTGGGCAAGGGCGTTGCCGCGGGCCTCGGCGGCAAGCCCGACCGGCACTACGCCGTCCACCTGGCGGAGCGCGGTTACGTCACGCTGGCGCCCGACTACCCGAACATGGGCGGCTACCGCTACGACGCCTACCGCAACGGCTACGTCAGCACGACGATGAAGGCGATCTGGAACCACATGCGCGCCGTGGACCTGCTGCAGGCGCTGCCGGAGGTCGATCCCGCGCGCGTCGGCGCGATCGGCCATTCCCTCGGCGGGCACAACGCGATGTTCGTGGCGGTCTTCGACGAGCGGATCAAGTGTGTGGTGTCGAACTGCGGCTTCTGCAGTTTCCCGCGCTACTTCAAGGGCCAGCTGGCGGGCTGGGCGCACGACGGCTACATGCCGCGCCTACGCACCGAGTACGACCTCGACCCAAAGAAGGTGCCATTCGACTTCCCCGAAGTGGTGGCGGCGCTGGCGCCGCGGCCGTTCCTGGCAAGCGCCCCTTTGAAGGACCACAACTTCGACGTGGAGGGGGTCAAGGAGTGTATCGCGGCCGCGCGGCGGATCTACCGCCTGCTCGGCGCCGAGGAGAAACTGGCGGCGAACTACCCCGACTGCGACCACAATTTCCCGGACGACGTCCGGCGGGTCGCGTACGCCTGGCTCGATCGCTGGCTCACGCCATGAAGCGGCCCGCCGGCAGGGACGCGAAGAACGCCTCCGCGACGGCGTAGGACTCGGGGGTGCCGATGTCGAGAAAGGGGCCGCGACAGGGGAAGCCGTACATGCAGGCGCTGCCGACCCAGGCGGGGAGCATTTCGCGTTCGAGCGAGACGGGCCGGCCGGCCGGAATCTCGTCCAGCAGGCGGCGCGCCAGCAGGTAGAGCCCCGCGTTGATCCAGCCCGGCCCCCCTCCCGCCTGCTTCTCCGCAAACGCGGTGACCCTGCCCGCGAGGTCTGTCTCGACGCGGCCGAACCGGCCCGCGTCCTCGACACGGGTCAGGACGAGGCTCACGTCCGCACGGCGCAGGCGGTGGAAGGCCGCGAAGGCCGCCAGGTCCGCGTGACAGTAAGAATCACCGTTCAAGAGAAGGACAGTCGGCGCGGTGAGGTGTGCGGCCGCTGCCCGCAAGGCCCCCGCGGTCCCCAGGGGCGAAGCCTCCGGGGAGTGGACCAGCGTCAGGCCTGCGTGGGTGGTCCCCAGGTCACGCCGCACCTGCTCCGCTCCGAAGCCGGTCAGCAGGACGGCGCGGCGGACTGCCGCCGCCGCGAACTGGTCGAGGAGGTGCGTCAGGAAGGGGCGGTTCAGCACCGGGGCCAGCCCCTTGGGCCGGTCGGCAACCGTGGGCCGCAGGCGCGTCCCAAGGCCGCCCGCCAGGATGACCGCCGTCACGTCGCGCAGCTCGCGGGCGCCCGGCCGCGCGCCGGACATTTTCCTCGTGAGCCGGCCTAAAACCGTCTCCGCCATCGCTCGTCTCCTCAGCTGGCGTTGCGGTATAGGGCTCGCCCTTCCATCGCGTAGCCCTTGAGCAGTTCCTTGATCCCCTCGTCGAGCGACCGCCGTGGCGTGAACCCCGCCTCGCGCAGCCGGCGGCTGGAGACGATGTAGTTGCGCTTGTCCGGGTCCTGGCCGATCGGCGCGAAGTGGACGTAGAACCCCGGCACGTACTCCTTGACCTTGAGGGCCAGTTCCTCCTTCGACAGGTTCGCGGAGTCGAGGCCGACGTTGTACGGCCGGCCCTTCATGACGTCGGCGTGAGCGATGCAGTGCAGGACGCAGTCGGCGACGTCGCGGACGTGGACGAAGTTCCGCTTGAAGTCCTTCTCGAAGATGACCAGGTAACCCTCCTTGAACGCCGCGTAGACGAAGTGGTTGACCAGCAGGTCGAGGCGCATGCGCGGCGACATGCCGAAGACGGTCGCCAGGCGCAGGGCGATCGTGCCGGGCTGCTCCAGCAGGAGGCGCTCCGCCTCGACCTTGGTGCGGCCGTAGAGGGAGATCGGCCGCAGCGGGCTGTCCTCGGTGCAGAGGCTCTCGCCGGCGGTGGTGCCGTAGCCGCTGTTGGTGTTCGGGAAGATGACGAGCTGGCCGGGGCTGCGCAGGCGCGACAGCAGGCGGACCGCGTCGAGATTGACGCTGGTGGCCAGCAGCGGGTCGCGGTCGCAGGCCGTCGCGCCGACGACCGCCGCCAGGTGGACGACCACGTCGGCCCCGCGCAGCAGGTGGCGCAGCAGCGCCTCGTCGCGGACGTCGCCCTTGACGAAGTCGAACCCGGGATTGGCGCAGAGGTGGAACAGTCCGGGCTGGCCGGCGCCGTACATGAGATTATCGACGGCGGTCACGCGGTGGCCCGCCGTGAGGAGGTGCTCGCACAGGATGCTGCCGAGGTAGCCGAGGCCGCCCGTCACCAGAATCTGCTCTGCCATGAGTTCCTTCCCTGGCGGGCCGATGGCCGCGGACGAATCCGTTCTCTACCGAGGAGAGGACGTAATATCCTCGAACCGTCGCGCCGCTGTCAACGCCAGTTCGCGCGGCGCGACTTGCCCCGGGCGCGCGGTGAGGCGCCGACAGGATTGCCGCCCTCCACCCGCGCGCCGCCGCATTCCGCCCTTGACCGCCAGGCCCCCACGGAGGTTACCATGTCTGCGGGAGGAGCCCGACCGACCGATACGGAGATCTCCATGCCAACCTCACCCGTCCTCTCCCTCATTGTCCCCACGCGCCGGCGGCCCGAGCGACTGCGCACCTTCCTCGCCCGTGTCGCAGAGACGGCCGACGACCCGAAAGCCCTTGAGGTCGTTCTGGTCATCGACGCCGACGACCCGGAGAGCCTGACCGTCGCTAGCGACCGTCTGACCCTCCGCAAGGTCGTGGTGCCCCCTGGCCGCACGATGGGGGAGCTGAACGCGGCCGGCTACGAAGCGTCGGCCGGCCGCCACCTCATGCTCCTGAACGACGATGTGCTCGCGCGGACGCGCGGCTGGGACACGCGCCTCCGCACCTGCTTCGCCGACTGCCCCGACGGGATCCTGCTGGTCCACGTAAACGACACCATCTTCGGGAAACGCCTCTGCACCTTCCCCGTGGTGTCGCGCACGTTCTGCGAGCTGGCCGGGGGCATCTGCCCACGCGACTACCTCCGCTACCGCATCGACGACCACATCGAGGACGTGTTCAACCTGCTCGGCCTGCTGGGAGAAAGGCGCTCGATTTACCTCCCCGATGTCGTCTTCGAGCACACGAACCTGGTGGAGGTGCCCGGCGGGGGCCTGCAGTACCGCTCCGAGGAGACGGCGCTGGCCGCCGACGCGGCACGCTTCGAGGCCCTGTTGCCGCAGCGCAAGGAGCTGGCGGTCCGGCTGCGGAGGTACATCGAGGAGTGTGTCGCCGGGGCGAAGGAAGCCGCCTGGCGCTCCCGACTGGAGGGCGTCACCGAGTCGCGCGGCTTGCGCGTGCCGGAGCGCCTGCGTGTCGTGTCCGACAGCGGCCTGAGCAGCGCCGACACGCGCGTCACCGTCGGCCTGGTGACGGCCGACGGTCGCCGCTCCGAGTTCCGCGCCTGCCTCGACGCACTCCGCGCCCACACGCGCAATTACGAGCTGCTCGTCCTGGACCGGCA
Source organism: Gemmatales bacterium (assembly GCA_038227745.1). GTDB lineage: Bacteria > Planctomycetota > Planctomycetia > Gemmatales > Gemmataceae > DASPXY01. The sequence continues at coordinate 5,841 of JBBRPS010000615.1, forward strand.
GGGAGCCCATGGAGGGGGCCTCGGCGGGGAACGGAACCGTCTGCTGCGGGCGGCGCGGACCGACCACGTCGTTCTCCTCGAAGAGGACGCACTTGTGGGCCCGGACTGGCTCGACGGACTGCTCCGCTGCCTGACCGGGAGGGCCGCGCTGGTGACTCCGCCCCACCGCGGGCGCGGCGGCAGCCCTTGCCTGCTCCTCGACCGCGCGAAGTGCCCGGACCTGTTCTTCGATGAAACCGGCGGCCCGTTCGCCGCCGTCGATTTCGGGCTGAGGCTCCGGGAGGCGGGTTTCGAGGTCGCCTGTGCCGCGGGCGTCACCGTCGCGCACCCGGCGGAAGGCCCGCGGCCCCACGCGCGACTGGGGGGGCTGTTTGGGGTGGCCGCGGAGAAGGTGCGGAAGGCCCGAGACTATGTGCGCCAGGTCGGCTACCGCGGACTGATGCGGATCCTGTGTCACAAGGCCGGCAGGGGCCTCGGACGCCTCTGGTCCCGAAGGCGCGACCCTCACCCCTGCACCCCAGCCCCATGAGGGTATACCGTCGCCGTTGCAGAACCGCCTGTTTAGCCGCGAGCCTCGGGCGAGCGCTCGCCCGAGGCTCGCGGCTAAACA
>JBBRPS010000616.1:0-6444 GCA_038227745.1 Gemmatales bacterium
GAAAAAGAGACAGGCCCGGTCGGTAGCCGACCGGGCCGGGTTTGGTTGACCGTCTCGCGGAGTTGCTTACAGCAGCTCGCTGATCGGCTCGCGGTCGTCGAGGATGTACATCGGCCGGCCGCTGCCGTTGGCGAAGGTCTGCGACGGGTCGATGCCCATCCCGCGGTACAGGGTGCTAAGCACCTGCGGCACCGTGCAACGGCGGTCGCGCGGGTACTCGCCGCGGGCGCTCGACGAGCCGATCGCCTGGCCCATACGCAGTCCGCCGCCGGCGACCATCGCCGACATGACCGGCGACCAGTGGTCGCGGCCGGCGCCGCCGTTGACGCGCGGGGTGCGGCCGAACTCGCCCCACATGACCGTCACCACGTCGCGGTCCATGCCGCGGTCGCACAGATCCTGGACCAGCGCCGACACGCCGCGATCCACCTCGGGCAGCTGCCGCCGGAGCTGGTTGAAGTTGTCGCCGTGCGTGTCCCAGCCACCGATCGCCAGCGTCACGCAGCCGACGCCCGCCTCGACCAGGCGGCGGGCCATCAGGAACGTCTCGACGCCGCGGTAGCGGTCGCGGATACGCGGCTCCTCGCGCGACAGGTCGAGGGCGCGGCGGACCGTGCCCGAGGCGATCATGTCGAACGCGCGCGTGGCGAAGGCGTCCATCCCGGTCATCGAGCCGCTGGCGTCGATGTCGCGGCGGACGTTGTCGAAGTTGGTGAGCAGGCTGCGGCGGTCATCGACGCGCGCGGTGTTCACACCGCCGGCCAGGCGCAGGTTCTCGACGCCGGGGCCGTTCGGCGTGAACGGCCGGTGCGCGACGCCGAGGTAGCCCGGCTCGGTGCCCGGCGCCATGCCGCGCAGGCTGACGAACGGCGGCACGTCCTGGTTGGCGTTGCCGCGCAGCCGCGACATCACCGAGCCGAACGACGGGTGGTGGGCGATGCGGTTGGTACCCTCGCTGTAGCCGGTCATGACCAGCGAGTCGGAGTGCTCATCGACGGAGACGATGGAGCGGATGCAGGCGAGCTTGTCCCACATGCGCGCCTGCAGCGGGAAGTGCTCGCAGATCTGCACGCCGGGCACGTTGGTGCGGATCGGGTTGAACTCGCCGCGGTACTCGCGCGGGGCCTCGGGCTTGAGGTCGTACATGTCCATGTGCGACGGCCCGCCCGGCAGGTAGATCATGATGGCGGACTTCGTCGAGGACGCGCCGCGGTTGGCCGCCGTGGCGCCGCCCTGGGTGTTGCCCTCGGCGCGGGCGCGGAGCATGTCGGCCAGCGTCAGGCCGGCCCCGAACGCCCCGATCTTGAGGAAGCTGCGGCGGCTGACGCCGTCGCAGAAGCGCTGCCTGGCGCCCAAGATGGTGAACATGGAATCCCCCCTTTTCGTGAGACAGCCGAACTCATGAGCGATGGAACCGATGTTACCCGCAGGGAGGGGAACGGGCAACGGGTTTTTCCAGTTTGCCGCGGCCGCCGACTTTGCCGGTCGTCCCGGGGCGGGTCGCGCCTGCCGGGGCGGGGCGGACACCTCGGACCTCCCCCCTGCTCCCGCTGGCCCGCTGGTCGCGGATGGTCTATCTTTGAAGAGATACGACGGTCCTGCCGGATCTGCCGGCGCAGCCCGTTCGCCCGGCGCTGACCGACTTCAGCCTTGCGGGATTACCCAGAGCGGTTAGACTTGTGCCGCCACAGTATCGGCGCCGGGGTCACGGAGGGACCTCGGCCCGCCCCGTTCCTCGTACAGGAAGCGCACATGGACACGAGCCGACGCCCCGCACAGACGCGATTGAAAAGGGTGCTCATCTACGCCCTGCTCTTCTGGTTGTTCTTCGGCGTGGCGGCCCCGATGCACACGGCCCGCGCCGACGCCCCGGGTTCGAGCGGCGAGCCAGCAGTGGCCGCCCCGGAAGAGGGTGGGGGCTTCTTGTGGGAAATCCTGTCAAACCTCTTCAACAGCCGCAAGCTGATGCAGACGCTCAGCAAGCCGCGGTACACCGCCCTGGCCTTTGTGGCGCTGAACGTGATCGTGTTCACCGAGACGGGGTTGCTGATCGGCTTCTTCCTGCCGGGTGACTCGCTGCTGGTGACGGCCGGGGTAGTCTGCGCCGCGGCGGGCTGGAACCTGCCGCTGCTGCTGGCGACGCTCTGCGCCGCGGCGGTCCTCGGCGACAGCGTCGGCTACTCGATCGGCTTCAAGGCAGGACCGAGGATCTTCAACCGCGAGAAGTCGTGGTTCTTCAAGAAGGATCACCTGCTCAAGGCGCAGGAGTTCTACGAGAAGCACGGCGGCAAGACGATCGTACTGGCGCGGTTCATGCCGATCATCCGCACCTTCGCCCCGGTGGTCGCCGGGGTGGGGAAGATGCGATACCGCCAGTTCCTCTTCTTCAACGTGATCGGCGGCATCGGCTGGGTGGTGAGCATGATCCTGATCGGCTATTTCCTGACGGCCCTCATCAACCCGGCCCTGCGGCCGATCTTCGGCGAGCAGTTCGACGTGCAGGACCACATCGAGAAGGTGGTGATCCTGGTGGTGCTGCTGTCGATCTCCCCGGGCATCGTCCTCTGGCTGCGGACCAAGCTCAAGGGGCGCCGGCCGCAGGCAGAGCCGCTGGAGAAGGTCCACGCGCGGGCCGCGGAGTAATCGACGGGCGGCGCGCGTGTTCTCCCTCGCAAAAAGCTGCCTGGCGAACGGCCGGCGTAAGCCGGCTGGTACGTCGCCCCTTGGCGTGCAGGACCAGCCGGCTTACGCCGGCCGTTCGCCTCGCCATTCGCCCGACGGCGGATCCGCAGAAGGGTCAATCGCTTCATAGGCCGCGAAGGGGTAGATGACGCTGCGCGAGGGCTGCCGGGGGTCGTAAAGGACCAGGACCGTCGCGCCTACCTGGACCGCCTCGAAGTCCGCCCGGCCGACCGCCATCCGCACCTGCCACTCCTTGTCCGCCACCGCCGGGGCCGCGCCGTGGCGCGGCGCCCGGTAGCAGTACTGGACGCCCCACGAAGCACGCCGGCCGCTGCCGACCTCCTTCCGCACGACGACACCTTCCGTGGCGATCCCCTCACGCACGAGGGCACGCTGCTTCAGCGGTTCGCGGAGGCACCGCCGCAGGAGGACGCCGAGGGCGACGTTGCCCAGCAGCGCGAACGCCAGGGCGACGCCATTCCCCCTGCCCGCGTGGCCGGCCGGCTCCACGAGCAGCGGGCGGCTCGGCCACGCCGACAGCACCCGGACCTGGACCTGTGCGCCCGAGTGCAACCGGTCGAGTGCCGCCTCGTCCACCGCCTCTTCCGCGGAGTATTCCTGTCCCTTGACGACATAGGTAAACTGCACGCGACCTTCCCTTGTACCCTTCGGCCCGGGAGACCGGGCGGCGACCTCACCGGGCACCGTCATCCCGAACCGCCTGACGACCCAGGAGGAGGCGACGAGCCAGAGGGCGACCAGCAGCAGCCCCAGTCCGCCCAGGCACAGCAGCCGGACCGTCAGCGGGGCGTGGCCCAGAAGCCCGCGGCGGCCAGGGCGGCGCGCGGCGGCGCGCGGCGGGGGCGGCAGCCGCCCTGAGACGGCCGGGGAGCGACTCTCCGGAGGCTCGTGATTGGTCGGCTCCATGTTTTCGTGGCCCATCCCGCTCAGAGTCGTCCTTTGAGCGCGGCGGGAGCGGTCTTCCGCCCGAGGCCGAACTGGTCGCCCACCTGCACGACGCTGCCGCCGCGAACGTGAACCTCGATCATCTTCGAGCTGCTGACCCGTTTGCCCTGGCCCTCGGGCTGGTCGATCAGGTGCGCGACGACCTTGTGGCTCCGGGAATCGAACACGTCCCCCGAGTCGGGGTAGGCGAAGCGGCCGTCGATGCTGAAGGTGGTCCAGCCGTGGGCGGGGGCCGTCAGCTTCACCGTCTCGACGAACCGCGGGGCGTCCCCGGTGACGTCGAAGATGTGTACCCGCTGCTGGTCGTTGAGCCAGACTTCCCTCTCGTCCGTGGATAGGCCAATGCCGTGGCACAGGCGTTTCTGGCTCTCCAGGCCGGGGACCTTCGCCTGGTGGAGGACCTTGCCGGTCCGCAGGTCGCCGACCTCGAAGCCGACTCCCGACCGGCCGGTGTTCAGGAAGCAGAGCGTGCCGGCCGCGTTGACGCTGAACGGGTGAATGCCGCCGCCGACGGGGCCGACCTCGAGGACGATCTTGTCGGTGGCGGTATCGACGACGGCGAGGACGTTATTAACCTTGGAGGCGCAGAACAGGCGCTTGCCGTCGAGGCTGACGACGGAGTTGTGTCCGCCGCCGCTCTTGTGGGGCCGGAAGCGGCCGCGCTCCTCGCCGGTGGCGCCGTCGAGGATCTTCCACTCGGGGCTGCCCGACCAGGTGCCACTGGGGACGTAGACCTTCTTGCCGTCCGGCGTGCAGCAGAGCCGGTCGCAGCCGTCCTTGCGCGGGTAGCTCTTCTCCCACAGGACCTTGTCGGTCGTCAGGTCGAGGCACAGGACCGTGGTGTCGCCGTGGGAGATCCACATGCGCCCGGCCGCGGCGCTGGCGCAGACCCCGCGCGTCCCCTTGAGGGGCAGGTCAATCTTGCGGACGAACTTGTGGCCGGTGTCCATGTCGAAGACGTAGATCCCCCGGCCGCCCCGGCCGCCCGCGCCATCCGGGGAGACCACGTAGAGCAGCCGCCGCACGGGCTCCTGGGAGTCCGCCGTGGGGAAAGAAGTGCCGAGCAGGGCGAGGGCGCCCAGAACCAGGCCGAAGCGCATGCGAGTTCCTCCGGGGGAGCGAAGAGAATGTCAACGGCCCGGTAGAAGGGCAAGACCAGTGGAACGGCCTCCGTGCCGTTCCGCTTTCGCTTCTACCGGGTCGCTGAAGAAAGTCTGGCGAGCCTGGCGAGTCGGGGAGGTCGGTTCCCGGCTCACCGCACTCCTGGACCGCCGCTCACAGGCCGTTCACTTCCCAACCCTTGCGGTAACGGCGGCGGACGAAAGCATTCGCGTCCTTGACGTTGGTCACCTGCATTTTCGCCGCGTTCCATTCCAGGGTCTGCTTGCGGAACCGCGTCGCCAGGCACCCCAGCAGCACCGACTCGGTCAGCGGCCCGGAGTAGTCGAACGGCGTCGAGGTCCGGCCGTTGCCGCGGCACGCCTCGACGAACTGCAGGTAATGGTTCTCGCCGCCCTGCCTGGGGATCTTCTGGCCGCGGAACTTCTCCTCCGGCAGCAGGACCGGGAAGTCGATGTACGGCGAGTACAGGACGCCCTCACTGCCGATGTAGAGCGACCCCTGGTCGCTCAGGCGCCGCTTGCCGATCAGCGCCCGCACGTTCATGGGCGGCCGCGCGGTGCCGTCGTACCAGGTCAGCGTCAGTCGGCCCGCCGTGTAGCGCGTGCCGGGGAAGACATACTGCACCTGCGAATCCAGGCCCCAGCTGTCGGCCCCCGGGGCGCCGCCCTCGGAGCGCACGGAGAGCGGGGCGGTGAGCGCCAGCGAGGTGAAGACCGGGTCGAGAATGTGGCAGCCCATGTCGCCGAAGGTGCCGGTGCCGAAGTCGAGGCGCTTGCGCCACTCGCCGGGGTGGTAGTAGCCGCGGATGAACGGCCGCTCCACCGCGACGCCGAGCCAGAAGTCCCAGCTCAGGTTCGCGGGGACCATGTCCTTGCGGTCGGGCCGCGGGTTGCGGTCGCCCCACTGCTTGTTGCTCCAGCTGTGGACCTCACGGACCTTGCCGATCGCTCCGGACTGGATCGTCGCGACAACGGTGCGGTGCTGCGCCGCCGAGTGGATCTGAATGCCCATCTGCGAGACGACCTTGCGGTCGCGGGCGGTCTGCGTCAGTTGGCGGGCTTCGTAGATCGTCTGCGTGAGCGGCTTCTGCGTGTAGACGTGCAGGCCGCGCTGCATGGCCCGCATGGTGATCGGGGCATGCATGTGGTCCGGTGTGGACACGTTGACCGAGTTGAGCTGCTTCTCCTTGTCGAGGAGCTGGCGCCAGTCCTGGTAGACACGGACGCCGGGAAAGCGCTTCTGGACCTCGGCGGTCCGGCCCAGGTCCACGTCGGCCACGGCGACAAGGCGAAGGTTCCTGCTGGCCGTCAGGGAGCCGATGTCGGAGAGGGCCATGCCGTTGGCGCCGAAGCTGGCGTGGTAGAGCGTCTCGCTCGGTTTGGCGTGGGCGTGGGCCTTGAACACGAACGGGACCGCGAGGCCAGCGGCCGTGAGTCGCTGCAGCGCGACCCGGCGCGTGATCCGCGAACGGGTTGTCATGGAAGTTCCTCGGGGAAGGCGGGTGGGGCGCTGGACACTGCCCGTCATTGTATAAGGGTGGCCGCCTCTCTCCGAGTGCCGCCGCGCCGGGTACGTGGAGAAGCGCCCGGCGGCCGGGGGCGCACGACATGGTTCGTAATCAGCCGGCACGGCGGTAAGGGCGCTGGCCCGTGGCCGCCGCCTGCCGGCGCTGCC
>JBBRPS010000617.1:0-6440 GCA_038227745.1 Gemmatales bacterium
GACCCCGAGAGCGACGCCGACCTGGCCGTCCTCGGCGACGCCCTCCAGGAGCACGGCGTCACCCGCGTTGTGATCCGCTACGAGGGCAGCGGCGACTCCGGCAGCGTCGGCGACGTCGAGATGGACCCGGTGGACGCCACCTCACCCCGCTGGGTCGCGGACCGGCTGTGCGACGTGGCCGAGGGCTACTGCCCGGCTGGCTACGAGAACAACGAGAGCGGCTACGGCTCGCTGACCGTCTACCCCGCCCTCGGCCTCGCGGAGCTGGCCCACCACGACCGCTATGAGGACACGGAGCCCATGGGCGTCCAACCGGCGACCTTGCCCGAGAAGCTGCGCCAGCGCCTGGACGCGCTGGGCGTCCAGGGCGTTGCCGCCCACTTCGACGGGTGCGGCGACTCCGGGCAGTTCGACATCGTCACCGTCACCCCAGACGGCGTCGTTCTCGACCCCGGCCTGTGGGACGAACTGGAGGAGTTGTTGCTCGAACAGTTGCCCGGCGGCTGGGAGATCAACGAGGGCAGCTTCGGCATGTTCCGCGTGACCGTCCGGACCGGGCGTATCACCGCCGAGGCGTACGGCCGCGTCGAGCAGGACGGGGACGCCGAGGTCACCCGCTGGAAATGGAGGAAGTGATGTCTCACCCTTACCACCACGCGCTGTCGAGCGTGCAGAAGTGGGGCGGCCAGGTGGAGGACTACCTGCCGATCCACGACTGGTTCGACGCCTCCAAGGCGTTCCTGGCCGACTTCCGGCATCGTGCCCTGCGGCACCACGCCGAGGGCATCTTCTGGGCCGAGGAAGTCTTCGGCCACACCATTACGAACTCGGCCGGTCGCGTCGTGCCCGTGCGCTGGGTCGGCGAGCAGCACGTTAAGGAGGATCTCGGCTGGATCCCCACGCTCCAGGACTGGTTCAAGCACCTGCGCGTGCAGCCCTGGATGGCCCGCGCAGGAGACAGGGGTGTCGCCCGCGGGGAGATCCCACCGGCTGACCACGCGCCCACCCAAGGCACACCTGACACGGACCCGACCCTTGGTCCGGAACGAGTACCGGCTGAAGGAGGGACGCCCGCATGCAGTTGACACTTCGTCCGAAGGGAGGTGACATGCACCTGAACGAACGCGAATTGGCGACGGTCCTGGCCGCTCTGCGGCAGCGCCAGCAGCAGCTGGAGTTGCAGGAGGCCGTCTCCTGGTACGACCCGGACCTGACCGAGATCGCCACGAACCACGGCACCTTCGAGCCGCTGTCGGCGGCCGAGATCGACGACCTGTGCGCGCGACTCAACGCCGGCTGAGACAAAGAACACCGAGTCTACCGACCGGCATCGGCTGGGAGGACAAACCCATGAGCCCTGGCTACGACCGGCAGACCAACGAACGCCTCTGCGTGTGTCTGGACGCCCTGGAGGAGTTCGTCAAGGCCATCGACGCCACCGGCGGCGTCAGGCGCGACGACCACGGCTACCCCGTACCCGTCGCCGACGAGGACTGGATCGACCTGGGCGCCGCCTACGAGAAGGCGTGTGCCGCTTTGGAGCGTCCGCCCCTGTGCGCCGCGGGTATGCTGCACGACGAGGACGACGGCGAGACCGAGAGCGACGTCTCCATCGACCAACAGCACCAGGCGTAGGGCGATGCAGGTCTCGTGATCCTGTTCCGTCCGCAGTTCGCCTCCCACTTGCTCGGCGAGAGAGTTCGACAGCCTCGGCTGATGCCGAGCCGAAGGACCTTCCTCTGCTGCCGGAAGGCGGCCGGAGGCACTCTCTCCTGTCGTGGTTGTCTCAAATCCCCGGGCAACAACGTAACTTACTGAAACGAGAGGAGGCCATGGTGTCGTTCAGCACTTCCGCGGTGCGCGCACCGCCCGACTGCCCTCCCGTCACGCCGCAGCTGTCCGGCGTTCAACCGGAACTGCCGTTCGGGGAGGAGTTCTCCATCACGCCCGACCTGAGCAGCTATCACTGGATCGTTCTCAGCTCGTCGGCCGGCAAGGACAGCCAGGCCATGCTGGATGTCGTCGTGGAACAGGCCGACCGCGTCGGCGTGCCGCGTGACCGCCTCGTCGTCGCGCACGCCGACCTGGGCCGCGTGGAGTGGCCCGGCACGCGCGCGCTGGCCGAGGAGCAGTCGCGCCACTACGGCCTGGCCTTCGTCGCCGTGCGCAGGCGGCAGGGGGACCTCCTCGACCACATCGCCCAGCGGGGCATGTTCCCCTCGCCCCGCGCCCGGTTTTGTACGAGTGACCACAAGCGCGGACCCGTTCACACCATCTTCACCCGCCTCGTCCGCCAGTCCTTCGCCGCCGGCCACGCCTCTCCGGTCCGCATCCTCAACTGCCTGGGGCTGCGCGCCCAGGAGAGCCCGGCGAGGGCTAAAAGAAAGCCGTTCAGCCGCGACGAGCGGGCCAGCAACGGCAAGCGCACCGTGGACGTCTGGCTGCCGCTGCACAACTGGCCCGTGGGGCGGGTGTGGCAGCGCATTCGCGCGAGCGGGGTGCGGCACCACCCGGCCTACGACCTGGGCATGCCGCGGCTATCCTGCTGCTTCTGCATCTTCAGCCCCCGGTCCGCTCTCCTTCTGGCCGGCAAGCACAACCCCGAACTGCTCGCCCAGTACGTCGCAATAGAGCGGCGGATCGGCCACGCCTTCCGCCTGGAGTTGCCACTCGCCGACGTCCAGGCCGCCCTCACACGAGGCGAAGAACCCGGCCCGGTCGCCGACTGGGCCATGTGATTCGTCCCCAGAGGTGCGCCATGAGTCCGCCGACCCTTCTCCAACGCTGGTTCCAGGGCTTCGACGCCTACCGCCCGCCCGACGAGCCGATCCGCGCCGCCGAGTACGATGTCGCCGAGCTACCTGACGACACCGCCGCCAAGGCGTTCGTGGTGCGGCACCACTACAGCGGCTCGTACCCCGCCGCGGACCCGCGACTCATCTGGATTCCTTCACGCCCGCACGCAAAGAGCCCGACAGTCCCTCATCTGACCGAAAGGAGAAACCCCATGCCCCAAAGCAACGGGAAGCACCCCGTCACTGTCGTCACCGCCTGCATGCGTGCGGACGGTTGCCCGGACTTCGCACTCACCCGCGTCGAGGTCACTGCCGAGGAGGCCGAGAACGGGATCCACTACTACCTCGCCGAGGCCGACCTGCTGGAGGCGGGCTACGAGGAGCCCTTCGTCCACTTCGATGCCGACGAGGCCCCGGCCTTCCTCCTCCCCGCCGTCGAGCAGTACCTCCGTCCCGGCACCCCCGACACCGCCGCGCAGCCGGCACGCTGACCGCAACCCGACTCGCTCGCTGTCGTCGCTTACTTCCTTCCCCAGGAGGGTCAAGATCCGTGCCTCGCATCAGCACCACAGTCCACGACGCCGTCGCCCTGGCCGCGACGTGCCGGCAGCTCGGCCTGCCGCCGCCGCTGGAGCGGGCGGCCCACCTCGACGCCGAGGAGGTGTTCGGCTGGGTGGTCCGCCTGCCCGCCGTGCGCTTCCCTGTCGTCTGCGACACGCTGACCGGCCTGATCGCCTACCACTCCTTCGACAACGCCCACGACCGCTTCGCCGCGATCCTCCGGTTCATCCACCGCTACTACGACGTCCGGGCGAAGCGGCGCCGGGCCGGCAACCAGACCGCCTCCCGGAACGCCCGCTACCTCGTGCCGGTCAGGGAGGCCGTCTGACCTCCCGTTCCATTTCGCCCGTAGAACCCCGATCCCCACAGGAGGACCGTCCGTGAACGTGCGCACGCGCAACGTGCTCCGCGCCGCCGAGAAGGCGGTCGGGCGACTCGTCGAGGAGTGCCGCAAGGGCACCCCGCTGTACGCCCGCAGCCCCAAAGCCATCGCCCAGGTCAGCCGCACCGGCAAGTGGCTCCTCAACGCCACCGCCGCGCTGTCCCGGGAGCTGAGCGCCGCCGCCCCCTGTGCAGACGCGCCCCCGAAGAGCTGACCGCGCAGGGGTAGCTCGACCGCCGCCGGCTCGCGGCCTCTGACTGGATGCGCCCTGTGTCGCCCTCGCACGTCGCGGGGGCGGTTTTGCTCTGGCAAGACCGCCCCCCGCGTGGGGGACGGTCCGTACGCGGAGACCCCCATGAACGCAGCAACCCGTCCCCTGAACTCCCCGGCCGTCCACCACCTCCAGGCCGTCTTCCTGGCCCTCCTCCCCCGGATCGAGTTGCACGCACGGATCGCCTTCCGCGACGTCCCTTGCGCTCAGCGGCGCGAAGACGCCGTCGCCGAAACGGTCGCCGTGGCGTGGAAGTGGCACGTCCGCCTCGCCGAGCGCGGCAAGGACGTCACCCACTTCGTGGCCGGGTTCGCCGCGCTGGCCGCGCGGGCGGTCCGGAGCGGGAGGCGGCTGGTCGGGCAGGAGAAGGCGAAGGACGTCCTCTCCCCCCTGGCCCAGCGGCGGCGCGGCTTCCGCGTCGAGCCTCTGCCGGCTTCTACCTGCACCGCGTTCGACCGCCTGCACGCCGACCCGCACGGCCAGCAGAAGCTCGACGCCTTCGAGGAGCGGCTGCGCGACAACACCCTCACCCCCGTCGCCGACCAGGCCGCTTTCAGAATTGACTTCCCGGCCTGGCTGAAGACCCTCACTCCCCGCGAGCGCCGCGTCGTCCGGGCGATGGCCCGCAACGAGCGCACCAAAGACCTGAGCCGCCGCTTCGGCGTGTCGCCGGCGCGGATCAGCCAGCTGCGGCGTGCGTTCCACGACAACTGGCTGCGCTACCACGGCGAAGGGACCCCGTCCCGCCCGTCCTGATCCTCACCCCTGCCAACGCAAGTCCGCATCCCTTCTAACCCGTCTACTCAACTTCCTCGGAGGTGAACCCATGGTCCTCGTCGGTGCCCTGTTGATCTTTCTCGTCATCGCGGCCGTGACCTGGGCCGTCGCCGTGGCCCTGTACCAGACGTTCCTCGGCGGGCCGGACGTGCGGCAGCAGCGCGACTTTTACGGCATCTCCGCGCTTGCCATCGGGCTGGTGACGCTCGCATCCTTCATCCCCTTCCCGGGCGGTTACCTGGCCTCGCTCGTCATCTGGTGGGTCACGGCGAAGCTCCTCCTGGGGCTGCCGTGGCCCCGGGCCGTTACCCTGTTCCTCATCCTCGCCGCCCTGTCCTTTGTCTCCCGGCTGGCCATCCTCGGCGCGCTGGCTTTCTGAGCGTCGTCGCCGCCCTTTACCTTCGTCGCCACCCTCGCCCCGCGCTGCCGTGGTCCGGCCCCCGCGGCCGGGCCGCGGCGGCGCGGGGCACCCTCACCTCGACACCCAGGAGCACCCCATGAAAGCATTCAAGCCCGACGCCGCCGATGTCTCCCCGGTCCAGGAGAAGTTCCTGGCCACCCGCAGGGAGCTGTCCGACGCCCTCATCGAGCGCGATGAAGAAGTGGACCTGGTCCTGACCGCCCTCGTCTGCCAGGAGCACGTCCTCCTCGTCGGCCCCCCAGGAACGGCGAAATCGCTCCTTCTCGACTCGGTGATGGGCTGGATGAACGGCCGCAAGTTCACCGTGCTGTTCACCAAGTTCACCACCCCCGAGGAGGTGTGCGGGCCGATCTCCGTCGCCGGCCTCAAGGAGGACAAGTACCGCCGCGTCACCGCCGGCAAGCTCCCCGAGGCGGACGGCTTCTTCGCCGACGAGCTGTTCAAGGCCAGCTCGGCGATCCTGAACACGCTACTGCGCATCCTCAACGAGCGCGTCTACGACAACGGCGGCGGCGCGTTCGCGAAGGTGCCCCTGAAGATCTGCGTCGGCGCCAGCAACGAGTGGCCCCAGGCGCAGGAGGGCGGCAAGGAGCTGGGCGCCCTGTTCGACCGCTTCCTGTTCCGCCGCGGCGTGCGGCCCATCGTGTCGGCGGCGGGGCGGCAGCGGCTGCTGTGGCACCGCGACCACACGCCGAGGCTGTCCACGTCCGTCACCCCTTCCGAGGTCGATCAGGCCCACCGGGACGCGCTGGCCCTGCCGTGGAGCAAGGAGGGCGCCGAGGCGCTGGAGGCGATCCTGCGCGAGCTGGCCCGGGAGGGTATTCAGCCGGGCGACCGCCGCCAGTACAAGGCCGTGGCGGCGGCGCAGGGCTTCGCCTACCTGAGTGGGGCCGACCAGGTGCTGCCCGAGCACCTGGAGGTGCTGACCAGCGTGCTGTGGGACGACCCCACCGAGCAGCCGGAGAAGGTGGCGCAGGTCGTGGCGAAAGTCGCCAACCCGACCGGCATGCGCGTGAATCAGCTCCTCCTGGAGGCCGAGCAGATCCTGTCGTCCACCGACGTCCGGCAGCTGGCTCAGGCGGCGACGGCGACGGCCAAGCTCCAGGAGATCGACAAGAAGCTGGCCGTCCTCAAGGGCAACGGCCGCCTGGAGCGGGCGCGCGTCTACGTCAAGGACCAGGTCCGGAAGATCAAGCTGGCGTCCATTGAGGCGATCTGACGGGGCGGCTGGCC
>JBBRPS010000618.1:0-6439 GCA_038227745.1 Gemmatales bacterium
CAGCTCGGGGCGCATCACCTTGAGAGCGACGGCCCGCTTGAGCAACGGGTCTTCGGCCAGCAGCACCATGCCCATGCCGCCGGTGCCAAGGACTTTGAGGACACGGTACGCTCCCAGCCGGCCCAGTTCGCCAGGCTGTTGCGGGGGGGCGAGGAAAGCGAGTATCGCCCCGTCCACGTCCGGAGAGGAGGGCGTGTAATCGCGCACCGCGGCCGTGAGGCTTTCCGCAAGCTGGGCCGGGTTCGGTGCTGCGGGGGGTGGAGGAGCCGGGCGCGCCGGCGCGGCGGCGGCAGCCGGCGTGGGGACCAGCAAGGGCTTCTGGCAATGCGGACAGGTGGCGCGCTTGCCGGCATCTTCCTCCTTGACCGATAGCTTCTTTCCGCAAGCAGGACAAGGCAAGACGATCATCCGGGGTTCTCCTGGCAGAACGCGCAGACTGGCCAAATCTAGTTGATTATCGCAGGAGCAGCCGGGGTGTCAAGCGCTCTGAAAAGGTGCCTTCAACATCACTCCTTCGGAAGCGGTCGGCGATCTCCAGTTCGTGGCCCGCGTGATCTACCAGGCATTACCCCGGCAAGAAAGAAGAACCGAGCCGCGACCGTGAGGGAGCGGTCCGGCCACCGCTCCCTGACGGTCGCGGCTCGGTTCTTCCAAAGCGGTCCGGCCATTGTTTTGTTCCAGGAGCATTTCCCAGGCGGGATCCAGTATCCCGTCGCCGTTGCCGAACCGCCTGTTTAGCCGCGAGCGGTGAGCCAGATCCCGCTGCGCGGGGGCCGCGCGGGTGAGCCAGATCCCGCTGCGCGGGGGCACGCAGCGGGATCTGGCTCACCGCTCGCGGCTAAACGAACGGTCACTCATTTCTGCCGCGGTGTATACTAGCTTCGCCGACTCGCGGGACAACGGCCGCTGCTGCCTGGGTCGTGGAGAATCGGTACGGGGTGACGGACCGCTTCAAGTCGGTGCGGTTGGGCAAGACGCCGACCTACCGGAAGCCGCCAGAACGTGGTGTACCAGGGAAGTGAACCGATGCCTCACAGTCCAAGGCCCATCGACCTGCAGGCGCAACAGCGGCGCATCACGGCCGACCCAGGTGTACTCGACGGCAAGCCGGCGGTCCGCGACCTGACCGTCACCGTCGAGCACATCCTGCGCACCCTCGCCTCGGGCACGCAGATGGCTGACCTGCAGCGCGAGTACCCGGGGCTGGAAGCGGCGGACCTGCGAGCGTGCCTGGGCTACGCCGCGGAGGTACTGGCCACGGCCCCACCAGCGGTCCCGGCGGAAACGGCCGTCTTCGCCGCGCCGTCTTCGCCGCGCCTCTTCCCGTCGTCCGCTGAACCCAAGGAGGCGGCCCGCGCCGAGATCCTGCCGCCCCCGGCGGAGGCCTCCCCGCTCGCCTCGGCCGCAGTCCCCACAGAGGCGGCCACTCTTGCGGCCCGACCGGCGCCGGACACGGCCGCAGAAGTACCCGCACCGCGCATCCACATTCCCGGCTATGAGGTGCTGGGCGAACTGGGCCGGGGCGGCATGGGAGTGGTCTACAAGGCGCGCCAGGTTGGCCTCAACCGCCTGGTGGCCCTCAAGATGATCCTGGGGGGCGAGCTCGCCGGTAGTGACATGCTCTCCCGTTTCCGGGCCGAGGCCGAGGCGGTGGCACGCTTGCAGCACCCCGGCATCGTGCAGATTTTCGAGATCGGCGACCACGACGGCAACCCCTTCTTCTCTCTGGAGTTCGTGGTCGGCGGCAGCCTGGCCGGCCGCCTTGACGGTCGCCCGCTGGACCCGCGCGCCGCCGCCGAACTGGTGGCGCCTCTGGCGCGGGCCGTCCACTACGCGCACGAGCAAGGCATCGTCCACCGCGACCTCAAGCCGGCCAACGTCCTGCTGACCGCCGACGGTGAGGTGAAGGTCACCGATTTCGGCCTGGCCAAGCAGCTGCACGGCAACCCCGGCGCGACGCGCACCGGGGAGGTCATGGGCACACCCGGCTACATGGCCCCCGAGCAAGCCAGGGGCAACAAGGACATCGGCGCGCCCGCGGACGTCTGGGCCCTGGGGGCCATCCTCTACGAGCTGCTGACTGGCCGGCCGCCGTTCCAGGCCGCGACGCCCCTGGACACCCTGCTGCAGGTGCTGCAGCGCGAGCCGGTGCCGGTACGGCAGGTACACCCCAAGGCGCCGCGCGATCTGGAGACGGTGTGCCTGAAGTGCCTGAGCAAGGAGACGGGGCAGCGCTACGCCAGCGCGGCCGACCTGGCCGACGATCTGCAGCGCTTCCTCGATGGCGAGCCGATCAAGGCCCGGCCGCCGGGGCCGTTGCGGCGAGCCAACCGCTGGTTCCTGCGCCACCAGGGCCTGGTGCTGGCGTACACGCTCGGGGCCGTGGCGGTGGCCGTCTACCAGCTTCTGCTTCTGTCGGAAATATCGCCCCCCGCGCTGCTGGGACTGCCCGTCGAGAGCGACCTCGAGTTCGCCCTGGGGTTCCTGCCCGTGATGCTCATGGTCCTGGTCGCGACCGCTCACGCCGACCGCCGCCCCTTCACGTTCGCCGCCGTTCCCTTGCTGCTGGGCGCGGCCGTGTACTGGTATTTCGCCCTCGACTGGTATTTCACCCTCGATGGCGCGCTGGACGGGCCGAGCCAGGCCTGGCTCGGCCGCGCCCTGACGGTCTGTGGCCTGGTCGGCGTCCTGGTGGCGCTGGGGCTGCGGAATTGGCGGGCCGCCCTGGCGCTCCTGCTCGTACACGGCGGTGCCGCGGCCTCCGTCTGGCTGTTCGGCTGGTCCGCCGCGGTGCTGCTGGAAGGCGTCCTGTACGGGTTGCTCCTGGGGGGGCTCACCCGGCTGACGGCCTGGGTCTTTCAGCGCGAGCGGGCGGTCAGCGCCCTGGGCGCCCTGCTGGGGGCCTACGGAGGGTTGATCGTGGTTCACAAAGGGGGACGGCTGTTTGTCACGTTGCTGCAATGGGGGCTCATCGAGTGGCGCAGGCCCTCCATCGCCCTCTACATGGTGGTCGCCACCGCCTACCTCGGCGCCGTCGCCATGAGCCTGCTGGGGAAGCGCCTGGGTTCGACGGACCGGCCCGCGTGAGTTGCCGGGCCGACTCACGGGGTCCAGGTCGTGCCGTCCGCGAACCCCACGCCGGTGATGGCGGCCTCGATCCGCGTCGTCCCCGGCTGCAGCCGGCGATGGTTTAGCACGAGGACTGCCTCGGCGCTGCCCTTGACCAGGATCTGGAGGACGTCGGCAGCAGCATTCCGCACGGCGTGCGTGTGCGTCACCTCTTCCAGGGGCCGCCCACCTGCGTCGAAGGAAGTACACTTCAACTGAATGGATTCCACGTCCTGCTGCGTGTGGTTCCGGATCCGCCAGCGCGCCGAGGTCGGAGACGTCATGCCGCCGACGGCCGGGACGATTTCGACGAACGTAAGGGACACCGGGGCCGGGTGGCCGGGGAACTGAACGGGCTTTAGCCGGTTCGGAACCCGCCTCAGGGGGAGGTCACGGAACTCGAAGTCGTACGAGACCTTTTCCCCGGCGGCGACGGTCTTGAGCTCCACCGCGGTCGTGCCCTGCGGCAGGACCAGACGCAGAACGTCGGGGCTGGCATGGATCTGGCGGGTTGCCGTCACCGCCTCGTTGGCGCGGTCGTAGGCCATCCACCGCACCGACCGGACATCCACCCCCTGGGACTCGAAATCGAGAACCCTACCCCCTGGGGCGCTCGGGGGAGTCGGGGGGCCTTCACGGACCGTCCACCGCACGCCGCCGCTCTGTTGGGTCACGCCGTCGGCCAGCTTGGCGAAGCGCACCGCCGTCACGGTGCCGCCCAGCGTCACAACGACGCGGCCGCGCACCGACCCGATGGCCTCCACGCCGCCGAGCAGGTTGCGCAGCGGCACGCTGCGTGTTTCCTCGAGCACCGTCTGGAAGGACAGCGGCCCCGGCCACTGGCGCAACGGCGGATAGTAGACCTGGTTGCCGGCGTGGTACAGATCCTGCCCGTCGGGTGCCGTCACCCGGAAGTCCTGCAGCAGGGGTTGGTCGGCGGGCGGCGGGTGGAGGGCGTCCCCGGGCAACCCCACGGCAATGCAGTGGAGCTGGAGCACCCCTGTCGGCAGCGGCGTGAACTCCCGCACTTCTTGCACTTCGATGAGGAACGGTCCGGCGGCGACAGCCGGCCACCGGCGGGCCCCCTCCTGCAGGATGAGTTGCCCCCCAGAGTACCGGGGGTGCAAGCCAGCCTGCCGGCAAACTTCTTCGACCGCTTCCAGCCGCGAGCCGCCCCGGAGCCGCAAGGAAACCGGCTTCCGCAGTGTCGCCGGCTTGAGGCCAAACGGAATCAGTTGCAGTTGCAGTTCCTGGGCGAGGCTCTTGAGGACGTCCTCAGCCGGCTCGTTTTGCACGTGGCGGTCCGTCCGCCAGGAGGCCTGGAATGCCTGCCCGGCGACCGGGGCGAGTGTCTGGAATGATTTGATTTCCCCGGCCGATGGCCGTGGTACGAGAGCCTGGAGCAGCGATGGTTGGCGGAAATCCATGACCACCTCGGCGCCACCCGCCAGCGGGCGGATCTTCATCCCCCAGACCTGCCACCTGCCGTCGGCATACTCGAGGAGCAGGTGGACCCGGGTGTTGCTCCCCAACCGCTGCTTCGCCGCTTCACGTGAAACGGGCGGCAGTCTCCTGTAGGCCTCGTCCTCCTGACGCAAGAAGGTGGTAATCGCGACCTCGGCGCGGCCCCCCAACTCGGTGCCGGGGCCGACCTCGTAATCGATATAGGGGACGGGGCTTGTCACCATCTGGACCACCCCGAAATGCTGCGCCCTGGGGACCAGAAGAGCTTGGGCTGCTTTCCCGTTGCCGTCGCGCAGGGCGCGCAGGAACGCCAGGGCAGTCGCGGCGGGGGAATTCTGGCCCCGCCGCGAGGACTTCAGGAGCGGGATGCCCCACAAGAGAGACAGCAGCGCGACGCCAACGCCAAGGAGGGTGAGCAGTCGCAGCCAGAACGGTGCGATCCGCGGTTGGTCGGGATCGGCGGCAGGCTGTCCGGATGGCGGTTTGTCGAGCGGCATGGGAGAAACGCTCCCTGTAGGATGGGTCTCCCGACCCGTCCTCTCGCGGGCAGGACGGGTCAGGAGACCCGTCCTACAGCCTGTTTTCTTTCGCCACGCGATCACCTAAGATCGCCTGCCGGCATCCTCAAGGGGCAGCCCTCAGTAACCCCTGGGCGCCGCTCACGCTGCCGTCGATCCCGCCTGCCTGGCGGCGGCCTCCGCGAGTTGGGCCCGGCATGCCTGCAGCTCCAGCAGCGCCCGGAGCAGCTCCTGGTTCTGACGCTGCACCTCCTCGAAGAGGCTTGCGGGCGCCAGCTTCTCTAGCTCCCGGACCACGAACGCCAGGTCCTCCTGGCCCACGGCGGGTTCGCGCGGCGGCAGCGGCTTCTCGACGCGCAGCGCCGGCACCTCGCCGGCCGGGGCGACCAGGAGGCGGTCCCGTTCGACGGTGAAGCGGAGGCTGGTACGGCCCGCCTGGGTCAGCGCCTGGCAGGCCAGCTCGAACACGAGGGCGGCGACGCAGGCCTGTTCGTTCGGCTCGAAGCCGAGCAGGCCGGCGACCTGGCGCGCGCGGCGACGGGCCAGCACGGCGTCACGGCGGCGGCGCACTTCAACGAGGAGAAAGGGGGTGTGCATGGGGGGTCGAGTCCTTGACCACGGGGGAAATCCTTTCCGTCCCTGCCCAGAGATTCTACCCGGTCCGGGGGGAGCCTGGCCAGCCCTCTCCCGATTTCTCGGAAATTCCGTTCGAGAAGTGATTGAAGCCGGGTATCCCGCTTCCCATACTAACTTCATCTCTCAAACGCCTGGGTTCCAGGGCGCGGCCGGCGCCGCACTGGCGCGGTGGGTCTGGCCCTGCGACACGGCGAACCGCGCGCCTTTGCGGTGAAGGCGGCGGTTGATTGCGTTCCCAGCGGTTGACCCGCACCATCGTTCACAAGGGAGAATGGCAATGGCCGACGAACCCAAACCAGCAGCCCCCGCCGAACAGCAGGCCGGACAGCCGGCGCAGTTTCCGACCGACTACAGCACCCTGTCCACGGTCTACACCAACTTCTGCCGCGTCAGCGTGACGCCTGAGGAGCTGGTCCTCGACTTCGGGCTCAACACCCAGATGACGCCCAACCCCTCGGAGCCGATCAAGCTGTCGCACCGGGTGGTGATGAACTTCTACACGGCCAAGCGCCTGATGAACGCCCTGATCGGCGTCGTCAACCAGCACGAGAACGCCTACGGCGTGCTCGAGCTGGACTTCCAGCGCCGCGCCCGCACCGTGCCGCGTCCCGCCGGCGCGCGCCCCCCGGGACAGTAATCTCCTCCGTTTAGAGCGCTTTGTATTGGGGTGTAGCGGGGAGGCGCTTTGGAGTGCGGCGCTCGGCGCCGCTTTC
>JBBRPS010000619.1:0-6399 GCA_038227745.1 Gemmatales bacterium
TGCAGCGAGGACGACAATGGCCTGGGGTCGGCCGAGGGGTTCGCCGTGCGCGCCGCGGACCGCCAGAGAAGGACCGGCAGCCATAATTCCATCGGCCGCCTCTCTTAACTGGTTGATAATTGTTAAACAGTGCCATTCGGTGCCGTCCCCCTCCTGAGCCAGTGTTTGGACGGCAACCACCACACCCTGACCGATCCCGAAACCGACCAACCGCTCCGCTGCCGCGTGCTGTTCGTCTACAGCAGTGCCGACGCGGCTATTTGCCGCCAGACGCGCGAACGCGACCTGGTGCGGTTGCGCGATGGGCTGGAGGCGATTACCGCAACCGTGGCCCGCGGTCACCCGCAAACCACGCAGGCAACCATTGCTCGGCGGGTGACCCGACTGTTCGGCAACCGCGCCGCGGCTCACTTCTTCCGCTGGGAGATGATCCCGTTGACGGCCGCGGCGCAAGCCGCTCTGCCGCCACCCCGTCGCGGCTGCCGCCGACCCACGTGCCGCCTCCGCTATGAGTTCGACGAAACCGCGGCGGCGGCCGCGGCCGCTTACGATGGCCGCGCGGCGTTGCTGACCACGGCACCGCGGCAGCACAGCGGGGACACGCTGTTCACCCAGTACAAGCAGCAAAATTATGTGGAGTTGAGCCACCACCCATGGAAGACACCGTTGGCGGTCCGGCCAGTGTTCCTCAAGTCCGTACGCCGTGTCGAGGCGTTGGTCTGTCTGATGCAGGTGGCGTTGACCGCCTACCAGATGCTGGAGCGGCTCTATCGTCGAAGCGTGGCGGCCGCTGCGGCCCCGTCGGAGCTGCAGCGGACGACGGAGTCCCTGTTACGCTTGTTTCGCGGCTATGGGCTGATCGAACGGTCAACGCGTCTGGGCCGAGTGGTGCATGCCACCCGGCTGACGCCAGAACAAGCGCGTGTCCTGCGGCAATTGGGGTTCCCAACCCCAGCACAATTGTTGGCCCAAATGTTAGCACCGCTGCCGCTCGGCTGACGCTCCAAGCCGGAGAGGTCCAGTGTTGCCTCGGGCACAGGGGTGCGGAATATGGGCCTAGATGGTGGCTGGCAGGTGTCGACCCCGGTACGGCAATCGATGCGCCTGAACATCCGTCCCTCGGTGCGCCGCTTCGACGAGACGCAGCATGCCGGTGACTCCACGGCCTGCGTCTGTACAGTAGAAGCAACTCCGAACAACAGGACATGCACCCATGCGCACGCCAGACAAACCCGATAAGCTTGAAGACCAGCCCGATAAGCGAGAAGAGAAAACTGACGCGGCCGACTGGACTTTGGTAGACCCCAAGACCCTCAAGGTCAAGGCAGAGTTCCAGCGACTCATTCCCTTGCAAGCCAAGGGGGAACTGCTCGCCCTGGAAGAGAGCATCAAGAGAGAGGGCTGCCGCGACCCGTTGCTCGTCTGGAAAGGGCGGAATGTCGTCCTCGACGGCCACACCCGTCGCGAGTTGTGCATCAGGCACAAGAAGCAGGTGAAGGTTCGGGAGATAGACCTACCCGACGAGAAAGCGGCCATCGAGTTCATCCTGCAAATCCAGCGACAGCGCCGCAATCTGACCCGGGAGGCGATGAGCTACTTCCGTGGGGCGGAGTACAACGCGCTCAAGCAGCAGCACGGCGGAGCCCGGCGCGGCCGCAAACCAAAGGACCAAAGTGATCCCTTGCCCTCCACGGCGAAGATCCTGGGCAAGAAATACGGGGTTGGCGAGATGACGATCAAGCGGGACGCCATCTTCGCCCAGGCGATCGACAAGATCGTGGAAGACCACGGCGACCCCGAGATCCAGCGTAAACTCCTCGGGGCGGATGTCCGTTTGACCCACGGGCTGGCGCGGCTGTTACTCAAGAAGCCAGCCGAGGAGCAGAAGGCGGCTGTGGACCAGTTGATCGAGAACGGCGAGATGCCCCGAGCGAAGAAGGCCGGGACTTCTGCGACGCGAAAGCCGAAGGAGGTGGCCCAGTCTTTCATCGCCCGTCTGGACAAGAAGGGCGAGGGGCAGGCCCAGGCCGTTTTCAAGCAGATGGCTCGTCTGCTTGGCTTTGCGGTTACCGAGAAATCGTCTGACAGGTGACGGTTTCGCTTGGCCAACGCCCGTGCAGATACCGTCGTCAAGGAGGTGGCGGGCTACGGCGTCGGCGGCCTTCCCGACGCGGTCGGCATCCTCTCGGGGCAGTTCGACGCCGAGCCGGTGTCCCCCCGGGTTCCACGGGACATTCGATGCGTCGGTCGATGTGACCGACGCGCGCAACAGATGGGCGCTTGGAGTTGCGAAACGCCGGTGATCCCGACGGCGTACCCAAACGGTAATGTCCACTCGTGCGTGAACGCGCTGTTTGGCGAATCGACGACGGCAGGGCGGTGCGCGTCGGCTATCGCATTTCCGCCGGTCCGGATGGCGTGCCGAAGAAGTCGAGGATTTGTGGACACGTGGCCACGCGGTTGGTACAATCGACTGTTTGCTTCCTCGTTCCGGTAGGGACCTGGCCTGTCAACGAGTTAGGGCCTCTTCGGTTTGCTCGACACCCCGTCATCCGCACGCAACCCCGGAATCACGGACTGAACCACAGAAAGCATAAAGCATGCTCGGCAAAACGGTTGGCCACTATCGCATCACCGCCAAGCTCGGCGCGGGCGGCATGGGGGAAGTCTTCCTGGCCGAAGACACGCGCCTGGAACGCAAAGCGGCGATCAAGTTCCTGCCGGCCGAAATGGCCGCGGACCCGGAGCGGCGCCAGCGATTTCTGAATGAGGCCCGAGCCGCTTCGGCGCTCAATCATCCGCACGTCTGCGTCGTATACGACGTCGGCGAGACGGCAGACGGGTTCCCGTTTATCGCTATGGAGTTCGTGGAGGGCCAGTCGCTACGCGCGCTGGTGAAGCAAGGGCCGCTGGAGATTTCCAAAGTCGCCGAAATCGCGATGCAGGTTGCCGACGCGCTGGATGCCGCCCATAGCCGGCGGATTGTGCATCGCGACATCAAGCCCGCCAATATCAGTCTGAATGAGCGGGGACAAGTCAAGGTGCTCGACTTTGGCCTCGCCAAACGGATGCCGACAGGTACGGACGGGCACGACGTCACCCAGGATTTTCAACAAACGCAACAGGGACAGGTGCTCGGGACCCCCAGCTACATGAGCCCCGAGCAGGCGCTGGGCAAGGATCTCGATCATCGCACCGACATCTTCAGCGTGGGAGTCGTACTGTACGAACTCGCCACCGGCCAAAAGCCGTTTACCGGCTCCAACTTTTCCGAGATCGTCAACAACATCGTGCATGCCCAACCCCCGGCGATCGCCCGGCTGAACTACGACGTTCCGCCCGAGCTCGAGCGGATCACCCTCAAGTGCCTGCAGAAACAGCCCGACCGTCGCTATCAATCGGCTCGGGAACTGATGGTCGATTTGCGGAACCTGACCAGGGAGCTGGAACATGGCGCTGTGGCCGCCGAGTCGGCGATGTACAGTCGCGTGGCGTCAACGCAGACCTGCGCGGGAACTCCAGGTGCATCGGCGGCAGAGCCGTTTTCTCTGGAGAAGCTCAAGAAAAGCGCTGTGCTGCTCAACTATGCCGCGATCGACGACCAGCCGTTGTTCGATGGCAGGCCGGGTTGGGTCTCGCAGTTGCACCGCAACCTCGAGGTGCGGGTCGAGCAGCTCTCGGGCGAGAAGGTCACGATCGCCCGCCTGCCTGAGTCCGCCGTCGCGACGGTCGTCGAAGGTGAATTGCTGGAGCAACTTCCGCAGGCCAAGGCGATGATCTCGGTGGTCTCACCGCCGTTTATCAAGTCCGACATCTGCCGGAAAGAAGTCGAACGGTTCTGGCGCGGTGCCGAGCAAAGCGGTGGTGCCTGGGTGAACGACAAGTCGCGGCTGTTGAAGGTGCTCAAGACAGCCATCTCCGCCGAAGACATGCCATCCCCACTGGCCGACATTTTTTCGCCCCTGTTCGGCTTCGAATTCTTCGAACTGGATTCGGAAACCGGGCGGGTGCGCGAATTCGATGAGACTTTCGGACCGTTGTTGAAGCAACGATTCTTCGAGCGGATGTACGATCTGGCCTACGACACTTGCCAGCTATTGAGGACATTACAGCAGGTCCGCGCCCGGGGCGTTCAGGCTCCCGAGCCGGACCCCAACCGGCACTGGGTCTACCTGGCGACAACCACGTCGGATGTGCAGGACGAGCGCGACCGCATCCGCCGCGAACTGCTCGAACGGGGGCATAGGGTGCTGCCCGACGCGCCGCTGACGATGCTGTCCCGCGGCGTCGAAGCCACCGTGCGACATTGCCTGGAAAAGTGCACCATCGCCATTCATCTCCTGGGACGGCATTACGGCGTGACCCCCGAAGATTCCTCCGAGTCGATCCCGGCCCTGCAAGTCCGGTTGACCGCCGAGCAAACTCAGCGTCCCGAGTTACAGCGACTGATCTGGCTGGCGGGCGGCGGCCAAATCGCCGACGAGCGACAACGCGCGTTCGTCCTTCGCGTGCAGGAAGATCCGGCCCTTCACCATCACGCGGAAATCATCGAAGGCAACTTGAATCTGCTGAAGAAGGACCTCATTCGCCGCCTGTCACCACCTGAGGAGAAGCCGAAAGAGGTGCCGCCATCCAAAGCAGCGGTCGGAGCACCGAAGCTGTACCTGATCTGCGACCCGAAGGACGAGCCCCATGTGGAAGCTCTGGAAGACTACCTGTTCGATCAGGGGCTGGAAGTCAGCCTGCCGGCCTTCGACGGCGATGACGCGAATGCGGCGGCGCTGCACCAGGACAACCTGCTGCGCTGCGACGCGGTGCTGGTCTACTACGGGGCGGCGCCCAAGGCCTGGGTCGACATCAAGCTGCGGGAACTGCTCAAGGCGGCCGGCTATGGACGTGCGCGACCGATTGCGGTCCAGGCGGTCTACATCGCGCCGCCGGACGACCACCGCAAGGAGCGATATCGTTCGCACCAGGCCGGCGTGATCCACCAGGCCGACCAGTTCGCGCCCAGCGCCGAACTGGACGCCTTCATCGGTCAGGTCAAGGAGGCATGCGCATGAGTGACTCACCCCCCCAAATGAACCCCTTCCCTGGCCTGCGGCCTTTCACCCAGGAAGAAGACTACCTGTTCTTTGGCCGCGAAGAACGAACACTCGAGCTGCTCGCGCGTTTGGGCAGCCACCGGTTTGTCGCCGTGGTCGGCACTTCGGGCAGCGGCAAGAGTTCGCTGGTCCGCTGCGGACTGTTGTCGGAGCTGCTGGGCGGCAAGATGCTCGGCGCCGGCGCCTCGTGGGAAATCGCCGTCACGCATCCCGGCGGTAATCCGCTCGCGTTGCTGACCGAGGCACTGCTGGACGCCGACCTCTACGATCGCGCGCAAGAAAACACCTGCGAGAATCTGTTGGCCACGCTCTCCCGCAGTCACTTCGGTCTGGTCGAAGCGGTCAAGCAAGCGGGACTCGGCGAAGGCACGAACTTCCTGTTGGTCGTCGACCAGTTCGAGGAGATCTTCCGCTTTCACGAAGCGGGCCAGACGCAGCAGGAGATGGCCAACAAGTTTGTCAGCCTCCTGCTGGAAGCCGCAGCGCAGAAGGAAGTGCCGATCTACGTGGTGCTGACCATGCGCTCGGACTTCATCGGCGAGTGCGGCCAGTTTGAAGGGCTCGCCGAGGCGGTCAACCGGGGCGAGTTCCTGATTCCCCGGCTAACCCGCGAACAATACAAGCGCGTCATCGAAGGGCCGGTCCGCGTCGCTGGAGGAAAGATCACGCCGCGCTTGCTGCAGCGGCTGCTCAACGACCTTGGTCAGCAGGCCGACCAGTTGCCCTGCCTGCAGCACGCCATGATGCGGACCTGGAACGTCTGGGCCCAGAAGGGGGACGAAGACGCGCTCGACCTGGAAGATTACCAACGTGTCGGCAAGATGACGCACGCCTTGTCGCTGCATGCCGACGAGATCTACGACGCGCTGCCAACCGATCGTCAACGGCAACTTTGCCGGGGCCTGTTTCAGGCGCTCACGGTCCAGGAATCGGAAAACCGCGGTATCCGGCGGCCGCAGCGCCTGGGCCGACTGTGCCAGATTCTGGACGTTCCAGCCGATGAGCTGTTGCCGATCATCGACGCCTACCGTCAGCCGGGCGTGACGTTCTTGATGCCCGGCACGGACGTTGAGTCAACCGACCGGACGATCATCGATATTTCCCACGAAAGCCTGATGCGCGTCTGGACCCGGCTGCGGCACTGGGCCCTAGACCCATATTCCGCACCCTAACGGATGTATACCATATTTCTCATAGAGATATAAGCCTCCTCGGAGGGAGGAAATTATTTCACCCCGTGATGGTGGCTGATATCTCCAAGGAAAACACAGTGTACATCCGTTAGGGTGCGGAA
>JBBRPS010000620.1:0-6396 GCA_038227745.1 Gemmatales bacterium
CCGCTGCACCCGACCGCAAACCGCTCTGCCGGCCGACGGATGTGAGCGGGGCCTCTGGCGTGACGGAGGGGGAGATGACTCGATGCCCAAGCATCCCAATAAGGAAATCGAAACGGCCTTGCAGTACGCGAGGAGCAGGGGGTGGGCTGTCGTGAACTCTCCGAAAGGCCATTGCTGGGGCTTGATCCGCTGCCCCCACGGGCGCGGCGGCTGCCAGAAGTCTGTCTGGTCAACCCCGAGAAGTCCACAGGACCATGCGAAGGATCTCCGCCGCTTTGTCGATAAGTGCCCTCACGAGGGCACTTCCCAGGAGGGAGCATGAAAACGCATAAGATTACCCTCATTCTCTCCGGTGTTTCCGAGATCACGCCGACCCTCGCCGATGCCCTGTACGAGGCGACGAACGGCGAAATCGAGTTCAACATGTGCAACGGGGTCGCTTACCTGGAGTTCAGCCGGGCGGCCCGCACGCTGCGTGAGGCGATCACTTCCGCGATCCGGGATGTCGAGGGGGCCGACGCAGGGGTCCGTGTCGTACGGGTGGAGTCGGAAGCAGCGAACACGATCGCGAAGATCAACGCGGAGTTGCTGGGGATGGTCCGCGGTGAATAGCTGATGGAAGGGACCGAGGCGGCCGTCACGCGCTCCGCCGCAGTCGCCGCTGCTCCGCCTCGCGCACCGCCCGGCGCCGCTCCGCCGCCGTCTCCGCGAACAGTCCCCGCACCAGCGCCGCGTGCGCCTCCGTGAAGGCGGCGCCGCGGCGCTTCATCACCTCCGCTGCCGTCCGCGCCAGTCCGTCCACGTCCGCCGACTCACGCAAACTGCCGTTCCACCACGCCGTGAAGTGCGGCAGGTACTTCGGCAGCAGTGGCCCCGACGGCACCAGGTTGCAGAAACAGCCGACGCTCGTCCCTGTATTCAACAGCGTCCCCAGCGCCGTCTTCGTGTGGTCGCCAATGAAGCAGCCCACCTTCGTCCGCCCCGTCCGCACCGCCTCGCCGCCCACCACCACCGTCACCTCGCCGTAGTCGTTGCGCAGGTCGCTGTTCGACGTGCCCGCCCCGAGGTTCACCCACTCGCCGACGTAGCTGTGGCCCAGGAAGCCGTCGTGGTACTTGTTGCTGTGAGCGTGCAGGATGCTCGCCTCGACCTCGCCGCCGACGCGGCACTGCGGCCCAAGCGTCGTGCCGGCGCGGACCTTCGCGCCCAGCACCTGCGCCTGCGGGCCGACGTAGCACGGCCCCTCCAGGCGCGTGAAGGCGTATACGACCGCCTCGCGGTCGATGACCACCGGGCCGTTCGTCGTGTCCACGACCACCAGCGGGTCGAGGCGGGCAGTCGGGTCGATCAGCAGCCAGTCGCGCCGGCCGACCACTGCCAGCCCCGCGGAGTGGGCGGCGGGCGCCGAGGCCGCCGCGATGCGGTCGAAGTCCTGGCACAGCTGCGCCGGGTTGTTGTCCACCAAGTCCCAGGGGCGGTCGATCATGGTCCCCCCGGCGTCGTGGCGCGGCAGCGTGTCGCGCCACGTCTGGAGGCAGTCGCCGAGGGTCTCGAACGAGCAGTAGGTGAGCAATTCGGGGCCGATGACGGCATACGCGACGGTGTCGCCGACGGTGGCGACGCACGGCCCGGACGCGGACACGGCGGACAGGGCGGGCGGCAGCCAGCGGCCGTTGACGAGCACGGCCGGCTCGGAACGCAGCCACGCCAGGTCGTTGACGGGCGTGCCGGGGCGCTGCAGGCGGAACAGGTCGGCGAGGTGGGGCCGGATCAGCACGCCGGCGGCGCACGGGGCGAAGTGCCGGCACTGCTTGGCCGCGAGGCTGGTGGCGCCGCAGACGAGGTCGAACGCCGGGCGGGTCGCCGTCAGCGGGTCGAGCGCGGCGACGGCAGCGTCCTCGAACAGGCACACGTGCATGGTCACGTCCTCTGGGCCATCCGTACCCGACGTCACGGGGCGTCCGTTCCCCGCCGGCGCGGGCGGGATTATAAACGAGTGCCGCGGGCCATTCCTAGTCCGAGTCCTTGCGGGGGAGCGAATGCGGGCCGGCGGCGGGGAAAGAAGGTCGTGGGGAGGAGCCGCGCCGTTTGTGCCGGGGCTGCGCGGCCTTTCGCTTCTGCGACCGCGCCGGGAGGGTTTTCGGCGCCGGCGTGCCGGAATCGCTCACGCCCGGCGGCGGCGGCGGTCATAATCAGGTGGACGGGGCCGTCCGTCGGTGTGCGGCCCCGCCACTTCTCCGTCCTGCGGAACAGGGGGCTCGTCGTGCCCAACGAGGCGAAAGTCGGTCTGGTGGTCGGGGTCGCGCTGGTGATCGTGATGGCGGTGGTGTTCTTCCGCAGGGACGCGGCCCACGCCCGCTCGACGCCGGAGGCCGCGGCGGTGGCGGCCAAGCCGCCGGGCGCCCTGGCGTCGGGGTCGGCGGCCAAGCGCCATGTCGTCGCGGAGGGCGAGACGCTCTTCAGCCTGGCGAGGCGCTATTACAACGACAGCGCGAAATTCGTCGAGTTGTACCAGGTGAACCGCGGCGTGCTGAAGACGCCGGAGGCCCTGTCGGCAGGGACCGTGCTGATCGTGCCGGAGGTACGGGGATCAGGGAAGTGAGGTTTACAAGCCCACCCGTTGCAACGGGTGGGCTTGGGTCCAGAACGTACGTCACGTCAGCTGCCACATCAGCATTTTGAGGCTGTCGCCGAGCTTGCGGTTGACGCCCAGCGCCGCCGACGGCTCGTAGCCGCAATGCACCATGCAGTGTTCGCAGCGCGGATCCTTGCCGTGGCCGTACTCCTCCCACGGCGTGTTGTTCATCAGATCCTCGAACGTCTCGTGGTGTTCGTCCGTGATCAGGTAGCACGGCCCCTTCCAGCCCTTGATGTTCCGCGTCGGGTTGCCCCACGCCGTACACGTCAGCTCGCGCTTGCCGCTCAGGAACTCCAGGTACACCGGCGACGACGCCATCCGGTACTTCTTCAGCAGGCCCTCCGCCTCCTGGAACTTCGCACGGATGTCGTCGCGCGTCA
This sequence comes from Gemmatales bacterium, assembly GCA_038227745.1. GTDB lineage: Bacteria > Planctomycetota > Planctomycetia > Gemmatales > Gemmataceae > DASPXY01. The sequence continues at coordinate 3,019 of JBBRPS010000620.1, forward strand.
GGAAGATCTCCGCCGCCCCGTCCGGGTTCGTCTCGCGCACCGCCGCGTAGCCGTACGCCGGCGACAGCATGAAGCCATCCACCCCCAGCTTCGTCAGGTAGGCGTACAGCGCGTCGATCTCGTTGATGTTCGTGTCCTTGAACACCGTCGTGTTCGTGCAGACCAGGAAGCCGGCCTGCTTGGCCGCCTTGATGCCCTCGACGGCGGCCTTGAAGACGCCGTCGCGCTCGACCGCCCGATCGTGTGTCTCTTCCAGGCCGTCGAGGTGGACGTTGAAGAAGAAGCGCGAGGTGGGGCGGAACTCGTGCAGGCGCTTCTTGATGAACATGCCGTTGGTGCAGAGGTAAATGTGCTTGCGGCGCTTGAGGATGTCGCGGACGAGGCGGCCGAGTTCGGGGTAGATCATCGGCTCGCCGCCGCACAGGCTCACGATCGGGGCGCCGCACTCATCGACGGAGGCGAGGCACTCCTCGACGGAGAGCTTCTGTTTGATGGTGGACTCATATTCGCGGATGCGGCCGCAGCCGGTGCAGGTCAGGTTGCAGGCGTGCAGCGGTTCGAGCATCAGGACCAGGGGGAAGCGCTTCACCCCGGTGAGCTTCTTCTTCGCAATGTAGCCGACCATCGTCGTCGTCAGACTCAGGGGAAAACGCATAACAGGGTTCCTCGTGTGGATTCGGCGAGCGGCGGGGCTTGCCCCCGCTGCCTGCCGTACAGGCAAGTGAGTTGCGGTTCGTGGGCGACTCGCTCCGCGAGGCGCTTGTGGGACCGCGGCCCGGGAGACCGCGCGTACCAGGAGCGACTCGCGGAGCGAGTCGCCCACGATGCAGAAGACGGCGGGGGCAAGCCCCGCCGCTCGCTCAACTCGTCCGCGCCGCGCGCACCACGAAGTCGTGGTGTGGCTCCGCGGTGTGGCCGCCCAACTCCTGCCCCAGCGCCCGCGCGTACCGCGCCAGCGCCATCAGCGGGAAGTACAACCGATACATGTGATACTTCAAGTAGAACACTTTCGGGAAGCCCGTCCCCGTGAACTGGTCCTCGTGCCAGTTGCCGTCGGCCTGCTGCGTCACCAGCAGGTACTCGATGCCGGCCGCGACCTCCGGGCTCTCCGCCTCGCCGGCGGCCAGCAGCCCCAGGAGTGCCCACGCGGTCTGCGAAGCGGTCACCGTGCCCTGGCCGGCCAGCGCCGGCTCGTCGTAGCTGGCGCAGCTCTCGCCCCAACCGCCGCCCGCCTGCTGCACCTGCCCCAGCCACGCCACCGCGCGCCGCACCAGCGGCCGGCCCATGTCGTAGCCGGCCGCGTGCAGCCCCGCCAGCACCTGCCAGGTGCCGTAAAGGTAATTCACGCCCCAGCGGCCGATCCAGCAGCCGCGCCGGTCCTGCGATTTCTCGATGAACGCCAGCGCCCGCTCGACCTGCGGGTGGCCCGGGCCGTAGCCGAACTGGCCGAGCGCCTCCAGGGCGCGGGCTGTGATGTCCGGGCAGCTGGGGTCGAGCATGGCGTTGTGGTCGGCGAACGGCACGAGCGTGAGGAACTCGCGGTTGATGTTGCGGTCGAACGCCGCCCAGCCGCCGTCGGAATTCTGCATTCCCAGCAGCCAGCGCACGCCACGCTCCGCCGCAGGGATCGGGTACCGTGTGGCAGTGGGCTGGCCGGCCCCGTCCTTCCCTTGCCAGGCGTTGCCGGTGCGGGCCAGCGCCATCAGCACCATCGCGGTGTCGTCGGTGTCGGGGTAGAAGCCGTTGCGGTACTCGAAGAACCAGCCGCCCGGCTCCAGGCCGGGGTTGAGCAGGCTCCAGTCGCCCGGCCGGCGCACCTCCTTGTCGAGCAGCCAGCGCGCGGCGGCCTGGATCGCCGGGTGACGGCCGGGTAGCCCCGCGACCGCCAGCGCGTTCAGTGTCAGTGCCGTGTCCCAGACCGGCGAGAAGCACGGCTGCACGCGCAGCGTGTCCTCCTCCTCGATCATCAAATCATCGAGTTGCTTCAGCGCCCAGCGCATCTCGCGCGTCTCGGGGCCGTGGCCCAGGCACTTCAGGCTGATGATCGTGTAGATGATCGGCGGGAAGATGGCGCCGACGCCGTCGCTGTCCTGGAAGTGCTGGGTCATCCAGTCGGCGGCGCGCTTCACCGCGGCGCGGCGGACGAACCGCGGCCCCCAGTCCTCCAGCCACTTGACGGCCCGGTCGACGGCGAGGAAGAAGTTGGTCCACGTCAGCCAACGGCGTGTGGGCGGGTGGGGCCAGAGCGGCGTGTGCGGCGGTTCGAGGAACAGCTCGGCGATGCCCTGGTCGGCGGGTACGCGGCGGACGGGCTTGTGGGCGGAGAAGATGGTGAGCGGCACGACGATGGTGCGCGTCCAGCTCGACATGGCGTAGATGTTCACGTAGGCCCACTTCGGCAGGAACATCATCTCGGGCGGGACGGAGGCGCAGTTGCCGTAGGGGAACTGGCCGAGGAGGGCCAGGTAGAACTTGGAGAAGCTGTTGCAGCCGGCGGCGCCGCCGAGGCCGCGAATGACTTCGCGGGCGCGGCGCAGGTACGGGGCGTCGGCGTCGTGGCCGGTGAGCTTGAGGGCGAAGTACGCCTTGACCGAGACGCTCAGGTCGGGCGGGCCGCCGGGGTAGTTGCTCCAGGCGCCGCCGGGCTGCTGCTGGCCGAGGACGTAGCGGGCCGCCTTGACCACCCGCTGCTCGCGCTCGCGGCCGAGGAAGGCCATCAGGATCACGAATTCGGATTCGAGGATGGTATCGCCCTGCAGTTCGCCGCACCAGTGGCCGTCGGCGGCCTGCAGCTCGAGGAGGTGGTCGCGCGCGCGGGCGACGGCGGCCTGCAGTGAGGAGTGGTGGGGCCGATCCAGCCTGAGGCCCTTGCGGGCGGGGTGAGCGCGCTCAGGCAACGCGACGTGTGCAGCTGCGTTGGTCATCCTGCTCCAACCCTCTGCGTCGGGGCCGCGGGGGGCGACCCGCGGCAAACACAAACTCCATCCTGGAAGTTGCCGGGGGGCAGCTAAGGAACAACTTTTACCATCCCTGGGCAGAAATGGCAATCCTGATCGACCCCCGCAGTCAACCAGGGCCCGCCTTGCCTCTCCAGTCGCGTGGTCCGGCGCCGCGCTGGGATCCCTGATATAGTGTCCCGCCGCCGCCTGTCTGCGCAGATAGCCCAACGGCTGCTCCAACCCGGGGGGATGGCCCGCCGCCTCTGCCAGCGCCTCCAGCTCACCCAGCAGCAGTCCATGCCAGCCTTGACGCAGCCAGCCGCGCAGTTCGCCGTAGCGCCGTTGCCGCTCCTCCTCCCCCAGGCCCAAGGCCTCCAGGGCCAGGCTCAGGTTATGCACGGCGTGGCACCAATCCAGCACCCGCACCGCACGCCCCGGC
>JBBRPS010000621.1:0-6392 GCA_038227745.1 Gemmatales bacterium
GATGGTCGATCCGCGCCGCCTGCGAGCGGCGCCGGTCCTCTTCCTGTCCGTAGCCGGTCATCGCGATCAGCAGCATGCCCTCGTCGCCCGCCTCCGCGCGCAGCTGCCGGGCCACCTCGTAGCCGGTCATGCCGGGCAGGCCGATGTCCAGCAGCACGACGCGGAACTGCCCGCGCCGCGCCAGCTCGACGGCGGACGGGCCGTCGTAGGCCACCGTGACGTCGTGGCCCCACAGCCGCAGCAGCATGGCGACGCTGTCCGCCGAATCGCGGTTGTCGTCCACGACCAGCACGCGGAACGCCGTCCGCGCCCCGGCCCCTCCCCCCTGCCCCGCCTCGGCCCCCGCCCGGCCCGGCGCGCCGGCCCGCACCGGCAGGCGGACGATGAACTCACTGCCCTTCTCCAGGCCGTCGCTCTGCGCCTCGACCACGCCGCCGTGCAGCTCCACCAGCGCCCGCACCAGCGTCAGGCCGATGCCCAGGCCGCCCTGCGAGCGCCCCAGGTTGCGCTCCGCCTGCAGGAACAGGTCGAAGATGCGCGGCAGCATCGCGGGGGCGATGCCGGTGCCGTTGTCGCCGACACGCACCACCGCCTGGTCGCCATCGCGCTCGGCCGTCAGGCGGATGCGGCCGCCGCGCTCGGTGTACTTGGCGGCGTTGTTCAGGAGGTTCGCCAGCGCCTGGCCCAGCCGCGTCGCGTCGCCCTCCAGCCACACCGGCTCGGCGGGCAGCGTCACCGCCAGCTCGTGCCCCTGCGCGTCGATCAGCGGCCGGCTCGTCTCGACCGCGCGGGCGACCACCGCCGTCAGTTCGACCGGCTCGACGCGCAACTGGACTTTGCCGCGCGTGATGCGCGAGACGTCCAGGAGGTCGTCCACCAGGCGCGTCAGGTGCTGCACCTGGCGGTCGATCATCTCGCCGGAGCGGCGCAGGTCGGCGTCGTGCGGCGCCTTGAGCCGCAGGACATGGCAGGCGTTGCGGATCGGCGCCAGGGGGTTGCGCAGCTCGTGGCCGAGCACCGCCAGGAACTCGTCCTTGCGCCGGTCCGCCTGGGCCAGTTCCGCCAGGCGCCGCCGCAGCTCGTCTTCCAGGCACTTCCGTTCCGTGATGTCCCGGTCGTTCACGACGAGGGCGGCGACGGCTGGGTCGTGCAGGAGGTTCGTGCCGGTACCCTCCAGCCAGCGCCACGAGCCGTCCTTGTGGCGCAGGCGGTACTGCATCGTCACGCGGCCGCCCGGCTCGCACAGCAGCCGGCCCAGCAACTCCCGGGCGGCCGGGGCGTCCTCGGGGTGGATCAGGTCGAAGCCGTTACGGCCGATCAGTTCGGCGGGGCCGTGGCCGAGGGTGCGTGCGGCGGCGGAGCTGCTATCGAGGATGGTGCCGTCGGCGGCCATGAGCGTGATGCCGTCCCAGCTGTTCTCCACCAGGGCGCGGAAGCGCTCCGCGCTGGCCCGCAGCGCGTCCTCGGCGCGCCGCCGTTCGCTGAGGTCGCGCGTCACCTTGGCGAAGCCGCGGAGGTTGCCGGCGTGGTCGCGCAGGGCCGTTGTCACGCCGGTCACCCAGAGGCGGCTGCCGTCCTTGCGGACGACGAAGCGGTCGTCGCTGGCGCGCCCCCGCGCCGCCGCCGTTTGCAGCTCCTTCTCCGGCTCGCCGCGCTCCACCTCCTCGGCGGTGAAGAAGCGCGCGAGCGGCTGGCCGACGATCTCCGCCTCCGCGTAGCCGAGGATGGCCTCGGCGCCGGCGTTCCAGCTGGCGACGCACCCCTGGACGTCGAGGAAGAAAATGGCGTAATCCTTCACGCACTCCATGAATAGGCGGTACTGCTCCTCGACCGTCCTCGGTGTCTGTGCGGGCGCCAAATCCCTCGATGCCTCTTGCCCCATACAGGCAGCTCCTCTGTTGCGCTGGTCGCCGTGCGCGCCGGTGGCTGTCCCGCGCCACCCGTCGGCATTCATTCAGGTCATGAAGATATGATTTTACCCGATGGCGTGCGCGCCGCAAGGAGTCGGGTGCCCTGTCGGCCTGGACCGTGGACAACGGGAGAGGCCGCTCGGCAGGCGCGCGGGCTCCCGGCGAGCGGTTTGCCGTCGCTGAGGAAGGGGTTTTCGCCGGGGAAACGAGAGGATGGAGGCTGTGCCACGGGTTGGCCGCCCCGGGGGCCTGTGGGGCGAGGAGAGACGTTCGGGACGGCCAACCTGTGGGACAACCGCCGCCTTGTTCAGGCGGGATTCGGAAAGAGGGCCGCAGTCAGGGGCCGCGGGCTTTGTCGTTTCACTTCTCTTCGCCGCTGGTCCGACGTTGGGCCTCTTGCGGCGGCGGCCGGTCCGGGCCGGGTGCGGACGGCGGCTGCCCGAGCAACTGACGCATGATGGCGGCGACTTCCTCGGCCTGGATGCGGACGCCGGCCGTGGTTCGGATGTGTCGGGCCAGGGCCTCGGCATCGATCTCGTTGCCGTATTCCGTCAGGCCGTCCTGCACTGCCTTGATCTTGGCGACAGACTCGGGGGGCATTTCTCCGGGCGGCGCCGGGGGCATGGCCGCCTCCGCGGGCAGGGTACTGCCCTGCCCCGCCGCGGCGGCCGCCGTTGCGCCCGCGTGTTTTTCGACTTCAGACATCGACGTATCCTTTCTTTCGGGCGGGTGCGGCCGCAGGGCCGCTCAATCGAACAGGGGCGGCGGCGGCGCCTCGGGCGACGGGGACCGCGGGGCGCTGGGCGGCGGGGCCATCGGCTGCTCAGGCGTCAGACCGGGCCGCGAAGGCACCTGTTCGGGCCGGGGCGGCGGCGACGGCTTGGCGGGCGGGTCGTTCGGGCAAGGGGCCGGGTTATCGGGCATCGGGAAACCGCCTTTCGCGATGGAGAAATAAGGGGAAGGGCCGGCGCCAGCGCGCCGGCATCAAGAGATGGTGATGCAAACGCAGTGCCGCCCCGGCGTGCGGGACGGGTTCCCGGAGCGAGGGCGTTCCCTTGGCCGGGATGTCCCAGGGACCCATCAATAGCGTTCCAGCAAGAGAGCGACCTCGTCGGCGAGCTGGGCGCCCTTTAGCGCCTCCCACTCCGCCCGGCGCACGGCGAGGAAGGCGCGCGTCAGCTCCGCCCCCAGCTCGGTGCGCAGCACGGCGTCGGCGGTCAACTGGCCGATGGACTCGCCGAGGGACGCCGGCAGCGGGTCAATGCCGCGCTCGCGCCGCGCGCCCTCGGGCAGGTGCCCTGGATCGACGGCGACCGGCGCGCCGGGGTCGAGGTCGCGGCGAACGCCGTCCAGCCCGGCGGCGATGACGGCGCCGAGGGCCAGGTACGGGTTGGCGGAGGCGTCCACGGTCTTCAATTCCAGGTGCGTCGGGCCGGGGCCGGTGGGGGCGCTGGGGACGCGCACCGCCGCCTCGCGGTTGTCCACGCCCCAGCAGCGGAAGGCGCCACTCAACAAGTGCGGGCGGATGCGGCGGTACGAGTTGGGGCTGGGCGTGGTGACGGCCATCAGTGCGGGCAGGTGCTCCAGCAGACCGCCGATGAAGGCCCGTGCCGTCCGCGACAGCCCCGCCGCCCCGTTCGCGTCGGGCAGGAGGTTGTGCCCCTCGCGCCACAGGCTCAGGTGCAGGTGGCAGCCGCTGCCGGCCCTGTCGGCGAAGACCTTCGGCAGGAACGACGCCTTGAGGCCGTGGCGGGCGGCGACGGCGTGGACCGTCTCACGGAAGGCGACCTGCCGGTCGGCCGCCTTCAGGGCGTTCGTGTAGCGCACGGAGATCTTGTGCTGTCCGGGGCCGGACTCCGGGTAGTACAGCTCGACGGGGATGCTCTGCGCCAGCAGGTCGGCGATGACATCGTCGATAACAGCGCGGCCGGCGTCGATGGCGCGGGTGGCGGCGAAGACCGTGTCGTCGGCGGGGGCGAAGCCGTCGGCCGTGGGGCGGAGGAGGTAGAATTCGTTCTCGAAGGCGGCCATGACCTCGAGGCCCTCACGGGCCGCCTCGGCGGTCATGCGGCGGAGGAAGTCGCGCGGGCACAGCGGCCAGGGCTTGCCCCCCTGGCGCATGTCGCCCAGGACGCGGGCGTGGCCGGGGACGTAGGGCAGGACGGTCAGGGTGGACCAGTCGGGCACGAGGCGCACCTCGCCGACGGGGCCGAGGCCGCTGTCGGGGGCGATGGTGTCGGAGGTGGCGGGGACGGCCTGCTGCGCCGCCGCGATGCCGACGCCGTGCTCCGCGTGGTCCCACAGCGCGCGCACGTGGACCGCCTTGGCGCGGAGGACGTTGGCGTTGTCGCACCAGGTGACGCGCACCAGGCGGACGCCGGAGGTTTCGAGGGACTGCAGGAGTTCCGCGATCATGCGCTCGGCCCGGGGTCAGGGGGAAGGGAAAAGCCCACGGGTTGCCACCCGTGGGCTTGAGGGTCATCTCTCACCCCTGCACGTCCTTCTCCGTCAGCCCGTGCTGCGCCCGGTGATAGGGGCCATCGAAGAGTTGCGTGGACTTGAAGCGTTCGTGACGGCCGTCGCCGGCCACCGCCCGCACGCGCGCGATCAGCTTCTCCAGCGCCCTCGCGTCCAGCGCCGGGAACCTGCGGGCGATCTCCAGGTCCTGACGCAGCACCTTCATCGAGTCGATGCCGACCACCAGGCTGGCGATGCGCTGGCTCAGCGAGTAGTTGATCGCCTCCTGCGGCGTGCAGACCTTGGCGGCGACGAAGCGGCCGCGGCCGTCGCTGCCGCCGCCCAGGCTCTTCATGCCGATCACGCCGATCTCGCGCTTCAGCGCCTCCGGGATCACCCGCCGCGCGAAGCTGCGGTAGTGATAGTCCAGAACGTTGATCGGCATCTGCACGGTGTCCCATTGATGGCGCGTGAGCATGCTCAGGTGGATGTCGGGCGACTTGTGGCCGGTAAAGCCGATGAAGCGGACCTTGCCCTCTTTCTGCGCCCGCAGCGCCTCGCGCAGGGCGCCCCGCTCAATGACCCAATCCGGATCGTTGTCATAATTGATTTCGTGAAACTGCCACAGGTCGAGGTGGTCGGTCTGTAGGCGCCGCAGGCTGTCCTCGAGGTGCTGGCGCGTGCCCTTGGCATCGCGGGCGCAGTTCTTGGTCATCAGGAAGACGCGCTTGCGGCGGCCGCCGCTCGCCAGCGCCTTGCCCATGACCGACTCGCTGCGGCCGTCGTGGTAGTCCCAGGCGTTGTCGAAGAAGGTGAGGCCCTCGTCGATAATAATCCCCACCCTCCCCACTTTTCCTGACAAACTTCCTTCGCCCCGCGCATAGCCCGTAGTAGTAGCCCCGCCGCCCGGGGCCCGCGGACGCGCCCCGGCGTGCGCCGGAAGCGAACCCTCGCCGCACTGGAGCGCTCCCGTGAGCGAAGCGACGGCCTGCCCCGACGCGCGCCTGCTGGCCCGGCTGGTGCTCGGCAAGCTCTCCCGGCTCGACGCCGGGCCGCTGGAAGAGCACCTGGCCCACTGCCCGCGTTGCGCCGAGCGGGCCGGCGGGCTGCCGGACGACGACCCGCTCGTGCGGGCCCTGCGGGCCGGCTCGCCGCTGTTGCAAGGCCCCCACGCCCCCGCCGTCCACCGCCTCATCGAGCGGCTGTGCCGGCCGGGGCCGGGGTCCCGGGGCAGGACGCCAACTCGACCGAATAGGCCCCGTTCCCCAACCGCACCGAACATCCCCGGCGCCCCCGGAGAACCCAGGAGATGCGACCCATGACACCCACCCGCCGCCGCGGTGCCGGTCGTGCCGGTGCCGCCCATCAAGGTGACGGTGGAGCAGGCCGCCGACCAGCCCGACCCGACCAACGCCGCGGCCATCCGGTTCACCGTCAAGTTCAGCCTGCCGGTCAACGGCTTCGGCGGCGAGGACATCTCCTTCGCCGGCACCACGGCCGGCGGCATCCCCGCCGCGGCCATCAGCACCCACGACTTCAGAACGTTCACGGTCACGGTGACCGGGTTGACGACCTCCGGCGACGTGGCCATCAGCATCCGGACGACGGGGACGTGGTCGCTGCGCGGTGACGCCAGTGCCGGCCTGCCCGACCGGGGCGTGTTCCTCTTCGGCGGCCCGGCAGGACAGCCGGTCGTGGGCAGGCCGCCTGGGGAAGGGGCCGACCGGACCAGCCCTGCGGCGCTCGCGTGGCAGACACGCCGGCTGGCGGCGCTGGACGTTGTGTTCGGGCAGGACACCTGACCAGAGTGGTTTGCGAAGGGATGGAGCGGTCGCCTGGGGAAAGAGTTCACCGGCCCTGCGGGGCGGCGGGCCGCGTGGTCTCCGCTACCGCGGTTCGGCGTCACGAGCTTGCCAGAGCGGTTTGCGCTTGGGGGTGCGAGTCGCCGGGCTTGCCCCGGCGGGGTAAACCCGCCGGCTCGCTTTCCTCCTGCAGAAGGAATCGTAAACCGCTCTACTGGGTCCC
>JBBRPS010000622.1:0-6387 GCA_038227745.1 Gemmatales bacterium
CGCCCGCGCCACGATGCTGTGGCCGATGTTCAGCTCCTCCACCCCGGGGAGGCGCGCCACCGGCCCCACGTTCGCGTACGTCAGCCCGTGGCCCATGTGGACGTGCAGGCCGTGCTGTCGTGCGTAGGCCGCCGCCTCGCGCAACTCCGTCAACTGGTGCTCGCGGTCCTTGGGCGTCCGCGCCTCGGAGTAGCGCGCCGTCTGGATCTCGACCGCCTTCACTCCCAGCACCCGCGCCGCCTCGATCTGGCGGTCGTCCGGATCGACGAACAGCGACACCTCGATGCCGGCCGCCTTCAGCCGCTCCACGGCCCGCGCGACCGCCTTCTGGTTGGCCACCACGTCCAGGCCGCCCTCGGTCGTCAGTTCCTCGCGCCGCTCCGGCACCAGTGTCGCCTCGTCCGGCTTGACCTCGCAGGCGATGGCGACGATGGCGTCTACCGCCGCCATCTCCAGGTTCAGGCGGTTCGTCACCACCTGGCGCACCAGGCGCACGTCGCGGTCCTGGATGTGCCGGCGGTCCTCGCGCAGGTGGACCGTGATGCCGTCGGCGCCGCCGAGCAGCGCCAGCACCGCGGCGGCCACCGGGTCAGGCTCGGGGGCGCGCCGCGCCTGCCGGACCGTCGCCACGTGATCGATGTTCACGCCGAGTCGGATCATGACGGAGTCCCCGTAACGGTTCGCGGGCGAGCAGAGGTCACCGCAGCGTCTGCGGCCGGCCGGACTTGACTTGCAGGTAGCGGCGCGCCTCGCGGCTGAGGGCCTTGTAGGCGAAGAACGCCAGCACCAGGTCCACGATTTTGTCGAGGATCGGGCCGAGCAGCGGCACGTAGGCGAGCGGGACCAGCCAGCCCGACACGAAGATCAGCGGCAGGAGGATGAGCACGATCAGCCGCGTGGACCAGGCAACGTGATAGCGGACGTCGAAGAACATGCGGAACATCGCCCGCAGCTCGGCGATCGTGTCGAACAGCAGCCACGGGTGCCGCATGAGCTCCGGGGGAAGCGGCTCGGGCGGCGGCGGCGACGGCGCGACCTCCCGGGAGGCGGCGAACCCGTCCTCGACCGCCGGCGGAGCGGTGCGCCGCTCGGCGGTGATCATGTGTTCGATCCGCGCCGGCGCGCGCTCGGCGGCCCTGCCGGCCAGGCGCTCGGTCACGCGCTCGAGGAGGCGCTCTTCGAGGGGGCGGGTGTCCTGCTTCCGTGGTGCCGTCGGGGGGCAGGGCGGAGTCTCGTTGCCGGGGTGCCCTCGTGGGCGAACGCAAGCGGTCCTTCTTCATTATACTCCTCGCCGCCGCCGCTCCGTGGGGACAAGCTGCCAGCTTGTCCCGGGGAGGAGGGACAAGCTGGCAGCTTGTCTCTACGGCGCATGCACCCATGCTCCTGGAAAAACAAAAAGGGTCTTGCTTCCGGCAAGTTCCTCTGAGACGATACCGTTCCTGCACGGGCTTTCGCAGGCCTCCGTTCCTGGAGTCCTTGGCCCGTGCAGCGCATCGGTGACGGGCCTGTGAAGCCCGGGCGCTCGCCCGGCAGCAAGCCCGCGCCGAACCTTTCTTTTCACGAAGGAGCCCGCTCATGTCCCCGAAGCCCTGGCGCCGCTACTGGACCTCCCTGCGCACCCTCTTCGCCGGCCGTCCCCAGAAGGCCCCGGACAGGGACGCTATCGTCCCCGCCTCGAAACCCTGGAGGACCGCTCGACGCCGTCGGCCGTCACCTGGACCGGCGACGGCGATCACATCTCCTGGGAGGATCCGTTGAACTGGAACACCGGCACCGTACCGAGCGCCAACGATGACGTCGGCATCCGGTCGGCGCCCATGGTCAACATCGATAGCGCGGCGGCGGCCCACAGCCTGAACTCCGCCAGTTCCCTGGACGTGATCGGCAGCCTGGCGCTCTATGCCCCCTCGGCGGTCACGGAGGGCGTGCTGCTGATCGCCGGCACGCTCGACCTCGAAGGGGGCGCGAACCTGGACCTGTACAGCTACGCGCAAGTGGACGGCACGGTGTGGATCGCCTCGGGCACGCAGCTGACCCTGCACACGGGCACGTTCGGGTTCGGCGCCGCCACGGTGGTCGGCGACGGCCTGCTGCGGGTCACGGACAACGCGACTGCCTCCATCGACAGCACCCCGACCGTTGAGAACTTCTCCCTGGAGCCGACCGGCTCGGTGACGGGTATGGGGACCCTCACGATCACGGGCGCGCTGGACTGGACCGGCGGCGCGATGAGGTCGGGGGGTGTGACGCAAATCGCGGCGGGCGCGACGGCGGCTCTCCACGGCGACGCGAAAGTGAACGGCTGGGTCGGTCGCCATCCTGGAGGGGGTTGGCTTCGACAATGGCGGCTCGGTGGAGGTCAATATCGGCGAACTACACCTCCAGCGGGTGGGCGGGATAAACACCGGCACATTTCAAATCGAAGCCGGCGCCTCGGTTTTCTTGGAGCGGTCGCCGGACCACGGGGGTGTGACGTACATGACGCTTGACCCCGAGCGGAACGACACCTCCTCGTACATGATTCGTGGCCAGGGGTGGTTCATCATCAGAGGAGCCGAGACCTACTTTATCGTCGCGGATGGCGCCACTGTCACTGCGGACCATGTCGCGCTGGAAACTGGGGGGACCGTGAGAGGCGTGAGCACGCTTGAGGTCAAGAATTGTCGCTGGGACGGCGGCACGATGAATTCCACGAGCCTTCCGGGCGGCCAACCTGGGCAAGGCGTGACGGTGGTTCCGCTTGGCGGCACGATGACCATCTCAGGGGTTACCAATGTAACCCTGGACAACCGACAGCTGCTTATCCACGGGGCGGTCGTCTGGGGGGCTTTCGGCAATCCGTTCGGCGATATCCTGGTTCAGAACGCAAGCAGCATTATCAATGACGGCGGCCGGTTCGACGTGTGGAACGACGCAACGATCAGGAATGCCGATGAGAGGCAAGGCCTGTTCCTTGTGCAGAATAACGGGGTATTCCAGAAGCATATCACGGAGTACCTCGGCACCACGACGATCGGCATCGCGTTCCAGAACGGTGGCGGGACTGTTCAGGCGGACGGCAGTGTGACCTTCGGCGGAGGCTTCAGCCAGTTTCAGGGCGGCTCGCTGACGGTGTTCGGGTTTGGCACCTACATTGTTAGCAGGTGGTTTGAGGTCAACGCCGGGACGATGCAACTCCAGGGAGGTGCCCTGTACTTCCCGACTGCCTACGTGAACGGCAGCCCCGTGCCCAATTTCTCGAACGCCACGTTCCAGGGCTACGGCAGTTTGGGGGAGGCGAACGCCGGCCTGGGAATCAGCAGCGGCATCCTCTACACGGACTGCGCGCAAATCACCCTGACCGGCAATTTGACCATGAACTGTGTTTACCTGACGGACCACACCCAGACGCACCTCGCTGGCTTTACCCTGAATGCCTACCCCCCTTCCTTGAACGAGGGAGGGTCTGCCATCTACCTGGAGAATGGTAACCTGACTTACATGCAAAACCTGGCCGGCTCCACCATCCAGGGTCCCGGACTCTACCGGGGGCGGCAGCTCAACGACGGGGAGATCCTTACGGGAGAGGGCGGTCGCTAACCGGAGAAGTTGGTCGTCGAAGGGAACCTCCTGGAGGTCACAGGCACACTGTTTGTTGCGCTTACGGCCGGTGGGAACAACCTGGTGGTCCTCGGCCATGTCGTCCTGGCTTCGCCGGGAACATCCAGTTGTCCTTGCTCAAAGGCTCCGTGCCAGACCCGAGCATCCCAGGCATGTTCTAGATCGTTCCGTTCGCGTCATACGATGGCGTCGTCGGCGTGACAAGCATTGCTCTGGGTAACGGCGTGCTCCTGGCCATCACCTATATTACGCCGGCACGAAAGAAGCTCACGTAGGTCAGGCTTTCCAGCCTGACACGCAGCCAGCGTTAGGCGGGAAAGCCTGACCTACTTTCGTGCCGGCGTAATAACGGCACCGGCGTGAGGCTGGTAGCCACGTATTATCACCCATTCAGCCCTGGTAAGGGAGGAGCCCGGCGCCTTGCGGCGGGCTCCCCCGCTCGTCAGCGAAGGAGCAGCAGATTATGGTGAGATATTTGGATGCGAGGCTGGCTAAAAGAGCGGTGGCAGCGATCGCAATTGGGTTCCTGTTCACGGTGGCTACGCGGGCCGCCGCACAGGAACGGGCCAGCTACCAAACGGTCGGCGGAGGTGGGGCCTATCGCATGGCCTTCTCGCCCGACAGCGCGCTGCTGGCCGTGGCGGAAAACAATGGAGATATCGTCATCTGGGACGTGATCCTCGGCAAGCCTCGCCACATCCTCAAGGGGCACACCAACACGGTTACCCAACTGACCTTCGCCTCCGATGGTATCACGCTCGTCGCGGCGCACACGATCGGGCTCGTTAAAGTTCCGGCTTCGGTGGTGAAGCACTGGGACGTGGTCACAGGGCAAGAGAAGCTCTCTTTTGTCTTGGAAGATGGCGGGGCGAACAGGGCTCTCTCTGCCGACGGCCGCATCCTGGTGACGGTGCAGGGCCATCCCAACAGGACGGCGAAGGTGTGGGACTTGACCACCCGCAAGGAGGTTGTCGCCCTACAATTGGACGCCCTCGACGTGCGGACCGCCGCGGTGACGCCGGACGGCAAATTGGTGGCGCTCGGGGGGGGAGCCGGGGAGGTCAAGCTGTTCGAGTTGCCCAGCGGGAAGCCGCGGGGAGGCTTCGAGATGATCACGGGAGGGATCGATTGGCTGACCTTCTCGCCCGACGGTCGCGTGCTGGCCGCCAAGGGGCAACTGCCCGACCGCCCCGACCGCTTCTCGGAGCTGTGCTACTTCTGGGACGTGACCGCCGGTAAGAAGATCGAGGTCGGGTGGGTGCTAAAGCGCCACGGTGGAGGTGCCTGCTTCGCTCCGAACAGCAAGGTCTTGGCGTTCGCCATGGGTCCCGTGCATCTGTGGTCGCTGCCCGGCGGCGCCCGGCTCGCACGCCTCTCCACCCGCGACCAGAGCGCCACGGGGTCGGTGGTTATATTCTCCCCGGACGGCCGGCTAGTGGCGACGGCCAGCAGCAAGGGTACCATCCGCATCTGGGATGTGCCCAAGTTGAAGCCCGGTGCGAGTGGTATCCAACCCCGGCAGCTCTTGAAGATCGCGGCGGAAGCCATCACGTGCGTCGCCCTCTCTCCGGATGGCCGGACGGCGGCTTTCACGACCCGGGGCCGCGAGGTGAAGCTGTGGGACGTGGCCCAGGGCAAGGAGGTCGCGTCCCTGGGCGGTTATCGCTCCGGAGTGGGGGCGGTGGTGTTCTCCCCCGACGGCAAGACCCTGGCGACCAGCGCCCTGGACGAACCTGCCCGCCTTTGGGACGTAGCCGCACGCCAGGTGCGCGCCCGGCTCGAAGGGTGCGCGACAGGCAGTCGCTGGGTGGCCTTCTCCTCTGACGGCAAGATCGTAGCCACGGCCGAAGGCGACGATGCCATCCGCCTCTGGGACCCGGCCGGGGGTAAATTGCTCGCCGAACTGCACGGGGAGGCGCGGCGCCTGAGCCTCTTGGGGTTCTCCCCCGACGGCAGGACCCTGGCCTGTGCGGCCGAGAAAGGCGGCGTGGCCCTCTGGGATATGGCAACGCGCAAGGTACGGGCGATGCTCCAAGGGCTGACCGATCCGGTCGTGAGCCTGGCCTGGAGTCCCGACGGAAAGACACTGGCGACGGCCACTGAGAGCGTGCGGGGCGACAAGGGGGTGGTGCTGTGGGACGCCACGCTGGGCCAGCAGCGCCGGCGCCTGGAGGTGGAACGGCATGTTATGGCTCCCCTGAGCGCCTTGGCTTTTTCCCCAGATGGCCAGATTCTGGCCGTCGCCGGCAGTAGGGGCTGGATCCAGCTCTGGGACGTCGGCGCCGGCCGCTGGGTTGCCGAACTTGAGGTGCGGAGAAGTATCCTGAGCATGGCTTTCTCCCCCGACGGTCGTCTCCTCGTCGGCGGCAGCCAGGACGGCACCGTCGGCCTCTGGGGCGTCCCCGCGGCCAGACCCTAAACCGCGGCCTCCCGGGGAAGACGCTGCCACGACGAGAAGCGCGGAGACCGCCATGTGGAAGCTGGGGCCACGGGTAAAGAGGCTGGATCACTTCACAGACTGCGGGGAATGACGCTGTCGGAGCACAAGCCCACGGGCCGCGTCCCGTGGGCTTGTTCGCTCCCACCCTACGCCGACCGGATCGCCTCCTTCATCTCGCGCACGGCGCGCTCCATGCCGACCAGCAGCGCCCGCGCCACGATGCTGTGGCCGATGTTCAGCTCCTCCACCCCGGGGAGGCGCGCCACCGGCCCCACGTTCGCGTACGTCAGCCCGTGGCCCATGTGGACGTGCAGGCCGTGCTGTCGTGCGTAGGCCGCCGCCTCGCG
>JBBRPS010000623.1:0-6376 GCA_038227745.1 Gemmatales bacterium
AAGATCCTCACACAAGCCCGACGCGCAAGCGAGGGGATCCCTCGCTTGCGCGTCGGGCTTGTGTGACCACCTTCCGCGCCGGAGGAATAAGTCACCCTTACCCGTCGGCTTACGCCGGCTGTTCGCCAGGAAAGGTGCCGTACCAGCCGGCTGACGCCGGCCGTTCGCCGGGCCAGACGACGCAGTTAGCGATAGGGGATCGGCGCGCCAAGATCAAGAACGCACGCGCCCCGCGGGCGTCGGTCAGAAAGGCTCGTCCGCCTCCGCCGACTCGCAGCCCTCCTCGACGACACTGCGGAGGATCTCGCGCTTCCAGTCGGCACCATGCACCGGCCAGCCCTGCACGGTCCAGCCGCCGGCGCGCACCACCTTCGGCCGGCTGCAGTCGTGGACGTACCGCTGACACTCCTGCTCGGCCGGCTCCAGGCGCTTGCGCACCGGCCAGGCGTTGCTGCGGCGGCGGTCGATGTGGTCGTTATCGACGATTGTGATGATGCACGGCTCCGGCAGGTCGAGCAGGCGCAGGGCGATGACGTCGTGGCCCGCGGTGCGGTAACGCTCCTTGAGCTGCAGGACGTCGTAATCGGCGGCGGGCGCGTCGTCCCTGAACCAGCAGGCCGGCACCAGGAGATGGTGGGCGAAGAGGTTCGGCAACGACGCGCCCATCAGGGGGCGTCGCTCCGCCGGCTCGATGCCCAGGCGCTGGAGGATCGTTTGCTTGAGGTGAGCGCCGATCTCATGGGCCACCGCCCACTGGTTGCGCTCCTCCGTGGCCTCGGGGCGCAGGACGATGTACGGCCGGTCGTCGGGCCGCCGCGAGCGGCGCGGCCGGCCCTGGGGTTCGTCGAGGGAGATCGTCATGCCGAGGTGATGCCGGGCGAGGGCGAGGGCGTCCACAGGCGGGGTCGTCACCCCGGCCGCGCGGAGGAGGTCTTCCACCGTGCCGGCAACCGCCTCCGTCACCTCTTCGCGCGAAAGACCGTCCCGCATGGCTCGCCTCCTCTCCTTTCCTCACCGCCTTCATCTATAGCGCGAGGCCGCACAGCCGATCAAGGTCAGTAGGCGCCCCGATCACCGGGCGAGCGCCTGTCGGGCGACGTTCGGCCGGAACGAGCCGAGCCGCCGCATTCCGTCCATTTTCTCCTCGCTTTCGGCCGTCCGCGGCGTTAGACTCTCGACCTGATGGGTTCGCCGGGAAAGGCGCCTCGAGTCGGTGCGTCCTCCCGGCCCTGGAGTACGGCAACCTGGTTCGCGCAACACCCCCGAGGGAGGCGAAGCATGGCGATCATCCTGAGCTGTCGGTGCGGTCAGACGATGCAGGCGAACGACGAATTCGCCGGCCAGCAGGTCCGGTGCCCTGCGTGTTCGACGGTGCTGCTGGTCCCCGGCCGGGCGCCGGCAACTCCCCCGGTGCAGGCCGTGAGCGTGGAGCCGCCCGACTACCGGCCCCCGCAGCGAGGCGGCGACGCCTACCGGCCCAGGCCGCGGCGCCCCTCCCAGTACGAGGACGAAGGGGAATTGAGCCATCAGTTCCAGACGTTTCCGACGCCGGTCGTTATCCTGCTGCACTTCGTGACCTTCGGCATCTTCACCCACATCTGGCTGAACCTGATGCACGGCAAAATGCCCCAGCTTCGCCACGACGACCCTTCCGCAGGCAAAGGGATCGGCTTCCTGTTCATCCCGTTCTACAACTTGTACTGGGTGTTCTTCACGTACCACCGCCTGTGCGAGCGCATCACGGAGCAGCGCCGTCTCGCCGGCCTCCCCGGCGGCCCCCCCACGGGGTTGGCCGTGGCGATGTGTGTCGTGCTGATCATCCCGTACGTCGGCCTCATCAGTCTGGTCACGCTGATGCCGATTTTTGCCGGGATCGTGCAGGCGAATGTGAACGAACTGGCCCTGGCCACGCAGAGGGATTGAGACCTGAGTCGGGCAAGCCCACCCGTTGCACCGGATGGGACGCAGATGTCCCCACCCGGCGCGGCGGGTGGGCCTGGGGCCTCACGGGATCCAGTCCATCTGCGGCGTGACACCGGCGCAGAACTCGGCCAGCAGCCGCGCCGCCCGGTCCAGGTCGTTCAGGCTCACGATCTCGACGGGGCTGTGCATGTAACGATTCGGGATGCCGACGAGTCCAGTCGCGACGCCATCCCGGCTCAGCTGGATGGCGTTCGCGTCGGTCCCGGTCGCGCGCGGCGCCCCCTTGATCTGCACCGCGATCTCGTGGGCCTGGGCCGCCGTCCGCAGTCGGTCCAGCACGTGCGGGTTGATGTTCGGCCCGCGGAACAGCACCGGGCCGCTGCCGAGCTTCGTGTCGCCGATCTGCCGCTTGTCGTTGCCGGGCGTATCGGTCGCGTGACAGACGTCCACCGCGAGGCCGACCGTGGGGTGGATACCATACGCGCTCGTTGTCGCCCCGCGCAGGCCGATCTCCTCCTGCACAGTGGAGACGCAGTAGACCGCGGCCTGCAGGGGCCGGCCGTGCAGCAGCCGCAGCGTCTCCATCACGGTCCAGACGCCGACCTTGTCGTCCAGGCCCGGCGAGGTCAGCAGGCCATTGCGCAGCTCCTGCACGCCCAGGTGGAACGTCACCGGGTCGCCGGGCGTCACGATGGCCTCGGCGTCCTTGCGGTCCTTGGCGCCGATGTCCACCCAGATGTCGCTGAACTGGGGGACCTTGTTGCGCTCCTCGTTGGTGAGCAGGTGGGGGGCCTTGCGCGAGACGACGCCGGGCACCGGCCCCTGGCTGGACCAGACGGTGAGGTTCTGGCCGAGGAGGATCTGCATGTCCCAGCCGCCGATCGGCTGCACGTAGAGGAAGCCGCTGTCGTCGATGTACTGGACCATCAGGCCAATCTGGTCGCAGTGGCCGGCGAGCATGATGCGCGGCTGGCCGCCAGGGTGCAGGACGGCGATGACGTTGCCGTGCCGGTCGGTCCGCACCTCGTCGGCGAGCGGCTTCGCCCAGGCACGGACCACCTCCTGAATTTGCCGCTCCGAGCCCGACGGGCTGGGGGTTTCGAGGAGGGTTCTCAGGAACGACAGGGATGCTTCATGCATGGCAGGAATGGTTGATTGGGGCAAGCAGGATGGACGGCGGGCGCCAACAATCGTCCGGTCCGCCGTGTTGTGACAGAGAAGTCTTACGGAGCGCCGCAGGGACAGCAAGGGCGGAAATCCCGTCCGGGGACCCGGGCGGACAGCCAGGACGGAAAAATAGGATTCGTCCGGCGCGCAAGTTCCGCGTTCTCGGGCGTTCCCGTAAAAGGGATAAACCACACATTCAGTGCGTGCGGGAAGCACCTCTTCTGCCGAGGCCGCGGACGGGGGCTTCCGGGAAAGCGGATGACGGTAGGCAATTTTTGCTGGCGTCCAGCGAGTGACTTGCTTTACAATCCTGGTTAGAGAAACCAGACTGAGCGCTCGAGGCAGGGCACCTCAGTTCCTTAAAAGGTAGTACAGGGGGTCTGAGACATGACCAAGGTTCGTCGGCTCATGGTCGTCCTGGCCGGTTTGGCCGTGACGGCCGTGCTTTCCACTCAACTCTGGGGCGACAACACGCTCCAGAAGGGTCGCTCCCCGATCCTCCCCGCCGACGGCAGTCGCCCCGCCGCGGGCGACGGCGAGGCCGACCTCGCGAAGTCCCGGTTCGCCGAGGGCGGCGTCCTCGCCTACCAGCCCAAAGAAGGCGATGCCTATTTCGCCCTGCAGCTCAAGCCGAAGCTCGACCCGGTGCCGCGCCGCCCGCGCGACTACCTCCTGCTGGTCTCCACGTCGGCCGGCCAGGCCGGCGCCGCCTGGACCGCCGCCAAGCAGATCACCGAGGCGGTCGTCAAGGACGCCACCAAGCAGGACCGCGTCTCCGTCTGGACCGTCAGCACCCCCGAGGCGAAATTCACCCGCTGCCTGACGAAGGACTTCCTCTCGCCGCAGGGCGATCAGAAGAAGATGGAGACGGCCCTGAAGGAGCTGGAGAACCAGTACCCCGCGGGCGACACGGACCTCAAGAGCGCCCTCGCCAGCGCCCTCAAGACGTTCGACGCGCCGGCCGAGAACCGGCAGCGCATCCTGCTCTACCTCGGTGACGGCCTGAGCACCCACATCCCGCTCAAGGCCGCTGACCGCCTCGAACTGAGCCGCCAGATGGTCGAGGGCAAGATCACCTTCTTCTCGATCCCCCTCGGCATGAAGCTCAGCCCCGAGAACCTGCACGGCCTCGCCAACGGCACCGGCGGTGCCGTCGTCCGCGTCCAGCTCCTCGACGAACGGCTGCCCGAGGCGATGAAAAGCCTTGAGGCCGCCTTCGCCACTCCCGTGCTCTACCCGGAGCGGCTGCAGATGCCGGCCGGCGTCTCCGAGCACTACCCGACGCTGCCGCCGCCGCTGCGGGCCGACTCCCCGACTCTCGTCATGGGCCGGATGAAGCTGGCGAAGGCCCTGCACTGCACCGTGACGGGCACCGTCGCGGGGCAAGGCAAGCGGATCACGGTCACCGTCGAGGAGCCCGTCCGCGAGCCGGACGTCGATAACTTCTTCCTCGTCGCCATGGCCCAGCAGTGGCAGAAGGCCCGCGACCAGCACGCCCTGATCCGCGCCGACCGCGCCCTGGTCCTCGCCTACGAGAACCACCGCCTCAAGCACAAGGAAATCCTCGAGAGCGCCCAGGTGGCGATGCAGGAGAACGAGCTGGAGGCGGCCGCCCGGCTGTTCCAGCAGGCCAAGCAGTTTTCCCCGCTCGACGTCGAGGCCGATGCCGGCCTGAAGCTCGTCGGCGCCCTGCGCGACGGCAAGCTCACTCGCGCCGCCCTCCAGGAGCAGCTCAACAAGGCCGGCCGCAAGGTCAACCGCATCGACAAAAAGGGCGGCCTCAAGCGCATGGGCAAGGAGGAGATGGTCGCCCTGCTTCAGAAGATCGACGCCGCCAAGGGCGTGGGCATGCCGCCCGCCGGCCGGCCCGAGGCCGGCCCCCGCGACGAGAACGATCTGCTCAAGGCCCACCGCGACCTGATGATCGTCGAGGAGCAGAAGATGGCGCAGGGCGTCGAGGCGGCGCTGCGGCAAGCCCGCCGTGACATGACCATCGACCCCGACGCGGCTTACGAGTCGGTCAAGAACACGCTCCTGCGCGTCCGCGACCACCCCGACCTGGGCGAGCGCGTCCGCGACGAATTGACGCGGCGCCTGCAGAACAACCTGCGCGACCTGCAGATGCAGGGTGCCCAGGTCAAGCTGCGCCGCGCCCAGGAGCGCGACATCGCCGCGGTCGCCACCGCGAACGTCGAGAAGGACATGCAGCACAAGGCGGAGCAGGACCAGATCGAGGCCCGCTTCCGCATCTACAAGAACTTGATGAACCAGGCCCGCCTGGAGCGCCACACGCACGAGAAGGTCCTGGCCGGCCTGAGCGAGATGCAGAGGGAGGCCGAGCTGCAGGGCCGCGCCGCCCCGCTGGGGACCCAGGCCGCCTATCTCCAGGTGTCGGCCAGCTACAACCTGCACGTCCAGCAGGAGCTGCGCCGCCGCCGCGAACTGGGTTTCCTGTCCGTGCTGCTGGAGGTCGAGAAGTCGCACGTCCCCTATCCGGACGAGCCGCCCATCCACTTCCCGCCGCTGGCGACCTGGCAGGCGATCACCAAGCTCCGCAAGGAGAAGTACGAGGTCACGAGCCTGCCCGACGATCGCGAGGGCCGCAAGGCCGCCCAGAAGATCAACAAGCTGCTGGACGAGACGATCGACATGAAGGAATTCCAGCTGCCGATGACGCTCAAGGAGGCGCTCGGCCTGCTCCAGGACAAGCTGAACGTGAAGTACAAGGACGAGGACGCCCTGCCCATCCTGGTGGACGACAGCGCGTTCAAGGAAGCGAACCCGGACGCCCCGGACATCTACGAAACCCCGGTGAAGTTCCCGCCGTTCCCGCGGCGGATGAGCGTGGCGACCGCCCTGCGCCTGACCCTGTCCAAGGTCCCGACCAATAACGCGACGTATCTGATCCGGCGCAACTTCATCGAGATCACCACGGTCGATCGGCAGGTCGCGGAGAGAGTGCTGACCGTCTACCCGGTGGGCGATCTGGTGTTACCCATCTCCAGTCCGACCCAGCGGAACCCGTTCAATCCCTATGCCAACGCGGGCTTCGGAGGTGCGATCGGCGGCGGCCTGGGTGCTCTCGGTGGCGGCCTGGGTGCCCTCGGCGGCGGCCTCGGTGCTCTCGGCGGCGTCCTGGGCGGCCTCGGTGGCGGCCTCGGTGGTCTGGGTGGCGGCCTCGGTGGCCTGGGTGGCGGCCTTGGTGGCCTGGGCGGCGGCTTCGGTGGTCTGGGCGGCGGCCTGGGTGGCCTGGGCGGCGGCCTTGGTGGCCTGGGCGGCGGCCTTG
>JBBRPS010000624.1:0-6349 GCA_038227745.1 Gemmatales bacterium
GCTCCTTGAGGTACGCCTTGACCTGGGACTCGAGGGTGGGAATGCCCGGGGGCACACCCTGCGTCAGCAGGCCCGCCGGCTTGGCGACCGCGACGCAGTGGTTGTCTTCAAAGAGGATGGTCGGCGTGTCGGACATGGTGAGTCAAGCCCACGGGTCGCACCCGTGGGTCTGGATTAGTTCCCCCCCGGCAGCCGGAGCGTCAAATCGAGGCGCTTGCCGGCCCGCAGGACGTTCAGCCGGACCTCGTCGCCGGGACAATAGTTGAGCCGCACGTAAGCGCCGAACTGCCGCGCCGTCATCTCCAGGCGCCGGCCCTCGACACCGAGGATCACGTCGTTGATCGCCACGCCGGCATGGCGTGCCGCGGGAGTGACGAAAGCGCCCTGCCGGAACGCGAGCTGCCGCGCGGCCAGGCCCAGCGCCTTCTTCTCCTCCGCCGTCAGGTCGTCACCGTGGACGCACGGGTCGGGCTGCAGTCCGCGCAGCGACCAGCGCCAGGAGACATCCGTCATGCGCCAGCCTTCCGCGAGGTCGAGCCGGCCCCTCAGGGTGGTGCCCGCCCGCTCCCACGCGACGTGTACCGCGCCCTTCGCCGGGGCGCCGTGCAGGGCGTATTGCAGGTCCGCGATGGAGCCGACCTGGACGCCGTGTACCGCCCGGAGCGTGTCGCCCGTCGTCAGGCCGGCCCGCGCCGCCGCCGAGCCCGCCGCCACGCCGGCCACGCGGTTGCCACGATCGACGTCCAGCGTCAGGCCGACGTTCTCCGGCAGGGGGTAGACCCACACCTCGTCCAGCCGCCACTTGCCCGCCGCCTGCAGCGCCTCGCGGCGGAAGTCGTAGACGTTGTGGCAGTGGATGCAGGACCGCGCCGTCAGGCGCCTGGAGGCGGGGTACTGCTCGGCGGTGCGCGGCGGGCGTGGCGCCGTCGGTTCCGCACGCGGCGGCTCGCGGCGGTGGGCCGCCAGGGCCTCGGTGAGCGCGTGGCGCAGTCCGGCGAGCGACAGGTTCTTCTGGGCCACGACGGGGTGCTGGCCGCCGTAACGGCCGTGGACCTTCTCGTCGGCGTTGAGGAACACGGCCATCCAGGTGGCGTCGTAGTCGAAGTCGAACACGTCGAGATCGACGCCGCGCATGTTGGTGAAGCGCAGCAGGACGAACTCGCGCGCGACGTCGGCAATCTTTTTGTCCAGGCGAACAACCTGCTCGCCAAACCCGCTCTCGTCGGGTCAGTGCAGTCAGTGGAAGACGGCGAAGATGGGTTTGCCGCTTGCCCGTGCCGCCTCCCGAGCCCTGGCGTAGTCCGTCAGCCAGCGCGGTTCTCGTTCGAGGGGCGCGTCGCCTCCGGTGACGCGCCCGAACCTGCCGACGAGCAGACCCATCCCCAGCACACCGAGCACCAACCCGTATCGCATGAGCCTCTCCCGCTGAATCCTCCGGGCACACATTCATTGTATACTCGACGCGGGGCAAGTTGACACAAGCCCGACGCGCCAGCGAGGGATCTCTCGCTGGCGCGTCGGGCTTGTATGGTCCCGGCTCGGCCCTGCACAGCCGCCACGCAGCGCCTGCCCAACCTCCAGGCAGCGAAGCGGCGCGGCTCATTCGCGCTCCTGGAAATTGTCGGATTCTATCTCGTCTCGTGTGTGAAGGTTGTGGCAAGCACCGTCGCCGCAGCGTGGGGCGGCATAACAATTGCCGTCCTCCCCCGCCATCATAACGCCACCCACCCTGCGTGTCCGGAGAGGCGCAGGGATCGGTGCGCCGTCGGTAGGGAACGACCTCTGTGCGCAGCCGCGCGGCTCCTGCCGCGCGAGACCGCGCAGGGGCCGTTCCTTCCTCTTTGCGCCGCGAGCGCCCGGGCGCGAAACCTCCGCGGAGGGCAGTCCTGTGAAGCGTGTGCTCTGTCCGGCGGTCATCGCCCTGGTCGTGTTCCTCGGTGCCGCGGTCGCGTCCGCCGCGGACGCCTCCGATGGTCCGGTCACGCAGAAGCAGTTGGAGGCCGCCCGTGACCAGGCCGCGCAGGCTGGGAACAACGCCTGGATGCTGATCTCCACCGGTCTGGTGCTGCTCATGGTGCCGGGGCTGGCCCTGTTCTACGGCGGCATGGCCCGCCGCAAGAACGTCATGGGCACCATGATGCACAGCATGGTCGCCCTGGTGATCATTGGCATCCAGTGGGTGCTCGTCGGCTACGCGCTGGCGTTCGGCGAATCGCAGGGCGGCTGGATCGGCTGGTCGGTGGACTACCTGGGCCTGCAGAACATCCTCGAGCTCAAGGACGGCGTCTGGGCCCACAAGACCTTCCCCGGCACGAACCTGCCGGTCATGCTGCACTGCATGTACCAGGGCATGTTCGCGATCATCACGCCGGCGCTCATCAGCGGCGCCCTCGCCGAGCGCATCCGTTTCGGGCCATACTGCCTGTTCATCCTGCTGTGGTCCACACTGGTCTACGCCCCGCTGGCGCACTGGATCTGGTCGGTCGATGCGCAGGGCAACGCCGCCGGCTGGCTCGCGAAACTGGGCGCGCTCGACTTCGCCGGCGGCACGGTGGTCCACATCGCGGCGGGCGTCTCCGGTCTGGCGGCGATCCTGGTCCTGCGCAAGCGCCTCGGCTACCCCGCGCACGCGATGCACCCCAACAGCATGGTCCTGACGCTCCTCGGCGCCGGCATCCTCTGGTTCGGCTGGTTCGGTTTCAACGGCGGCAGCGCCCTGAGGAGTAACGGCCAGGCGGTGTCGGCGCTGACGGCGTCGCAGATCGCGGCGGCGGCCGCCGCCCTGAGCTGGATGCTGGCCGAGTGGCGGCACAAGGGCAAGCCGACCGCGCTGGGGCTGGCGTCCGGCCTGGTCGCCGGCCTGGTCGCGATCACACCCGCCGCGGGCTACGTCTTCCCGTGGCAGGCCCTGCTGATCGGCCTGTGCGCCGGCGTGGTGTGCTACGTCATGGTGTGCCTCAAGCCGTTCTTCAAGTACGACGACTCCCTCGACGCCTTCGGCGTCCACGGCGTGGGCGGCTTCCTCGGCGCCGTCCTGACCGGGGTGTTCGCCTCGGCGACCCTGACGCAGGCGGGTGTCGGCAACACGGACCCGGTCGGCAAGTTGGCGGACGGGCAACTGGCCCAGATCCAGGTGCAGTTGCTCGCGGCGGTGGTGGCCGTGGTGTTCGCCTTCGTCGTCTCGCTGGTGCTGGTCAAGGCGGTCGATCTCCTGTGCGGCGGGTTCTGCCTGGACGCCCGTTCGGAGAACGAGGGCCTGGACCGCGTGGCGCACGGCGAGGTCGGCTTCGACCTGGGGCCGTCGCTGGAGTCGGTGCCGGAGAAAGCTCCGCAGGAGCCGCGGTCGGCGGCCGTGCCCCCCGACGGGCAGCGGCGCTTCACCGTGGTGGTCGAGGGCGTGGACAATGGCCGGCTGATCGAGGCGTGGTCGGACCTGTGCCAGGCCGGCCCGCGCCCGCCGAGCAAGGAGTTCCTGGAGATCTACCCGTACGTGACGACGGTGCAGGGCAACCGCTTCCGCTTCCGCGGCGGCGACCCGCAGCGGCTGCGCGAGAGTCTGGCCCACCTGTTCGAGCAGGCGGTCGGCGGCACGGTGCGGGCCTACCTCGACCCGGTGAGCGAGGCCGCCCGCGCCTACCCCGAGGACGGGTTCGCCCTCACGGACCGCTCCCCGGTGGAATCGGCGAACCGACTTTGATCTCGACGGCCCGAGGCTTCCTCTCCCATGAAAATGGTCGTTGCCATCATCCGTCCCGAGAAGCTCGAGGCGGTGCAGCAGGCGCTCAACGAGCGCGACGTGTACCTGATGACCGTCACCGACGTGCGCGGCTGCGGCCGGCAGCGCGGCTACACGGAGGTGTACCGCGGCACCGAGTTCCAGGTGCGGCTGCTGCCGAAGTTGAAGCTGGAGATCGCGGTGAACGATGCGTTCGTGGAGGCGGCGGTCGAGGCGATCGTCCACGCGGCGCGGATGGGCGAGACGGGGCAGATCGGCGACGGCAAGATTTTCGTGTTGCCGCTGGAGGACTGTGTGCGCATCCGCACCGGCGAGCGCGGCGGGCAGGCGATCGGCCCTTGACCGCCGCCGCTCGCGGCTAAACGGGGCGTCACGCCCGCCTGGGCGCTGCCGGCCGCGCCTTGAGCGGTAGGTGGACGGTGAAGTGCGCCCCCTCGCCCGGCAGCGACTCCACCTCGATGCGGCCGCCGTGGTCCTGCACGATCCGGTAGCTGATGCTCAGCCCCAAACCCGTTCCTTGCCCCGGCGGCTTGGTCGTGAAGAACGGGTCGAAGATCTTCTCGCGGATCGCCGGGTCGATGCCGCGGCCGCTGTCGCGCACGTGGATCGCCACCCCGCCCGCACTGGCCGACGTGCGCACCGTCACCTCGCCCCCTTCGGGAGACGCCTGGATCGCGTTGGCCACCAGGTTCATCACCACCTGGTTGACCTTCGCCGGGTAGCACGTCACCTCCGGCAACGGCGCCAGGTCCACCGTCAGCCGCACGCCCTTCTTCTTCGCCTCGCCGCGCACGATGTCGAGCGTCGAGCGCACCCCCTCGTTGATGTCCACCTCCTTCAGGTCGCTCTCGTCGAGGCGGGCGAAGTCGCGCAGGCCCTTCACGATCGCCTGAATTCGCTGCACGCCGTCGCGCGAGCGCACGACCAAACCGTCGAGATTCTCGAGCGTGTACGGTAGGTCGATCTCCTCCGCGAAGGCCCGGATCCGCGCCAGCAGGTCCGGCCGCCGCTCCCCGAGGGCCGCCTCGCCCTCGCCGTAGAGGCGCAGCAGGTCGCGCAGGGCGGCCACGTCGCGCTGCAGGACGGCGAAATTGTTGTTGACGAACGCGAGCGGGTTGTTGATCTCGTGAGCGACGCCGGCGACGAGCCGACCCAGGCCGGCGAGCTTCTCCGACTGCACCAGCCGGCTCTGCGCGTCCTTCAGGCCCTGGTGCGCCTCGCGCTCCGAGGCGACGGTGTGCCGCAGCGCCTCTTCGCTCTGTTTGCGCTCGGTGATGTCGCGGCAGACAGCGATCAGGCCGAGCAGCCGGCCGTCGTGGTTGAAGAACGGCGTCTTGAGCAGTTCGACGAGGACGCGCTTGCCGTCGGGGTAGCGCACCCACTGCTCCAGGCGGCGCGGGCGGGCCTCGGCGAGCACCTGCCGGTCGGTCTCCTGGCCGGCCTGGGCCGCCTCGGGCGAAAACAGGTCGGCGTCGGTGCGGCCGACGACCTCCGCCTCGCGGCGGCCGGCGTAGGCCTCGTAGGCGGCGTTGCAGCCGAGATAACGACCCTGGCGGTCCTTGTAGAAGATCAGGTCGGGTATGGAGTCGATCAGGCCGCGCAGCAGCGCCCGCTCGCGCGCCAGCGCCTCCTCGGCGAATTTGCTGTCGGTAATGTCCGTCAGGACGCCGTCGAGGCGGAGGGACGCATCGGGGCCGGAGCGGCTGGGCAGGACGCTGTCGTGGACCCAGCGGTGCCGGCCGTCGGGCCAGACGACGCGATACTCCTCCTGGCTGGGCTGGCCGGAGCGGAGGCGGACGAGGGCGTTCTCGCAGCGCGGCCGGTCCTTGGGGTAGACGACGCCCCACCAGTGGCGCAGTCCGCCGAGGAAGAAGTCGGGCGGCCGGCCGGTGATCTTCTCGATGACCGGCGAGATGTAGCTGTAGGTCCAGTGCCCGTCGGCGTCGATCTCGGCGCTCCAGAGGCAGTCGGAGACGGAGGACATGACGCGGCGCAGCTCGGCCTCCATGCTCTTGAGGCGGCGGTGGGCGTCGCGCTGCTCGCGGACGTCGCGGGCGGTGATGAGGGCGAGCGTCTTGGGTTTGACGTGCAGGCGCGTGATGGTCAGGTTAACGGGGATCCAGAGGTCGTCTTGGCGCGTGCGCAGGAGGAAGCCGTCCTGCGAGTGGAAGATGCCGGTCTCCTGCGAGGCGTGGCGCATGCGCGCCCGGCCGCCCGCCGCCTCGAAGCGGTAGAGCGAGGTGACGGGGATGCGCAGCAGTTCGGGACGGCTGAAACCGCTGAGGCGCAGGGCGGTGGCGTTGACCTCGAGGAGCTGGTCGGAGTCGGGGTCGAAGAGGAACAGCGCATCGCCGGCCTCCTCGAAGAGGGCCTGCGCGAGATCGGCGAAGTTGAAGTGATTCATGGGGGCCGCCCGCCTGCGAGCCAACCGCAGTCACGCCCTGGACTGCCCCCGTTATTATCTCAACCCGGCGCGCGGCTGGGGAGGGCCGGGTCCCGCATGACGAAAGCTGGCACGTTTAGAGCGCCTTGCGGTGGGGTGTAGCGGGGGGCGCGCTTTGGAGTGCGGGCGCTTGGCGCCGCTTTCTTTCTTTGTCGCGCAGCGCCTCGTCC
>JBBRPS010000625.1:0-6341 GCA_038227745.1 Gemmatales bacterium
CCCTTCCGGCCGGTGTTCGGGGATGCGGGCGCGGTCCGCACGTTCACCGTCGAGCGCTTCCTCGGCTCCACGCAGGGGAACGTCAACTTCGCGATCGGCAACGGCCTGGGGGTCGCCGTCGTCGTGGAGAAGACCTCGGCGGGGACGCTGCAACCCGCGGGGCCGGGGCCGCACCGCGCCTTCGTACGCCTCCACTCTGTGTCCCTGGATTTCAACCCGCGCCCGCGCGACGACTCCGTCGTCGATTGACTGCAAGGGCGAGGGTCCACGCCGGACTGAGAGTCTGTGCGGGCCGCAGGGAAAATGGGTATGCGAGGTGGCCCTGCTTCTTCAGCCCCCTTCAGGGGGCTTTCCGCGGAGCGGTGCAGGCCCGCCGTTGACGGCGGGTTCGCGGATGGTATACCCCCTTCCCCTGCTTCAGCCCCTTTCAGGGGGCTTCTCGCTGTTCGGCTTCAGCCTCTTCCAGCGCCATGATCCGTTCCAACCGATCCTCCACCTTGTCCCGCTCATGTCGGTCGCGCTGGTTCCGCACGTACGTTCTCACCCACCTCAGATCCTTACGGCCGAAACTGACCACACCGTAGCCCGTCTGCCATTCCAGCACCTTGCGCACCTCCCCGAGCTTCTGGTTGGCCTCGTGCGACGACGACCCTTTCAGCTGGCCGATGAAATCGCTGATGAGCAACGTCGGCGGCACACTGACGCACAGGTGGACGTGGGTTTCGATGCCGCCGACCTCGTGAACGTAGACCCCGCGCGTGTTGATGCAGCGGCCGCGGAGGTAGTGATGCACGACGGCCTCCACCTCCGGCGTCAGCAGCGGGGCGCTTTCCTTGGTGTGCCAGACGATGTGCAGGTTGATCTCGGAGTAGCAGTTCAACGACACGGTGGGCCTCCAGCGGTTAGGGGAAGACGGCTGAAGCCGAACAGCGAGAAGCCCCCTGAAGGGGGCTCAAAAGGTGATTGTGGTGTCCCGGTTACCCGCCGTCAACGGCGGGCCTGCACCGCTCCGCGGTAAGCCCCGTAAACGGGGCTGAAGAGAGAGGGTGAGCTGTTCGCCAACCCGCCGTCAACGGCGGGCCTGCACCGCTCCGCGGTAAGCCCCCTGAAGGGGGCTGAAGTCTTGTTCGGGACAGGCATCCAGGGATTCATCGGGTGCGCACCTGGTTAGCGGCGCTCAAGGCAAAAATCGTTTGAGATCGGGGATCAAGTCGAAATGAGGATCGGTTGTGTAAACCGCGAGGTCGCGTCCCAGCGCGACGGCGGCAATCACGAGATCGCTCAGGGGTAGCGAATGGCCGTTGGCGATCAACCGTCGCCCCAGCCGTGCCGCCGCACGCCATTCCTCCCAGGCCGCCTCCAAAAAGTGCAGGCCACGCAGTACCGACGCCACCCAATCGGCATGTTCGTCACGGCGAAAGCCGAGCAGCACTTCGGTGAAAATCGGCCCGATCAGCGCGGCGCGGTCGTCGTCCAGCAATCCATCCACCGCCTGCTTCTCTGCCGAGCGGGGACGGTTGAAGAACGGCACCCAGATGCAGGTATCAATGAGCACTAGATCCTGAACCGCCATTCTCAGCCCCCAGTTCGGACGCTTCCAGCGCGGGCCAGTTTTCCTCCATCTGGACCTGACCGGACAGGGCCTTCAACTGCATCCGTCGCGCAAAGCGCATGTATTCGGTCATCGCGGAACGGACGGCCGCCACGTCATCCACTTGCCGGGTGAGGGCTTTAAGGTCGGCAAGCTCCTGTTCGGTCAAATCAACAACGGTTGGCATGGTTCCTCCTCACTACTCACGGTCGGCGTGTAGTGGCGGCTCCCACTCCGCCGAGGGATGCAGCCAGCACACCTCCGCTGACTGGCATTCTATCATGCCTTGTTGCCAGACGGAACTCGGGCGAGGCGGAAGCCCAGGTCGCGGAATCGGAACGTGGGCTCGTACCCGAGGCGGCCCGCTGCCCGGCAGCCGGGGTCGTAGTGGAACCAGCCGCCGCCGCGGATCACCCGGTTCGAGTCCTCCTCATCGTTGCACCACTCCCACACGTTGCCGTGCATGTCGTGGAGTCCCAACGCGTTGGCCGGGTACAGGCCGACCCTGCTCGTGCGTTCCAAGCTCTCACCCTCGCAGGCACGGCCAGCAGGATGGTGGCCGCCACAGTTGGCCCGGTCGGAAGAGAGGTCGTTGGTGGGCTTGTCGAAATAGAAGTCGAAGGCGGAGAGTTCTTTTGAAACAGGCCCTCCTCGACAAGTATATTCCCATTCGGCCTCGGTCGGCAAGCGGTACCACCATTCGCCATTCCGCTCCTGCGCATTGAGTTTTTTCAGGAACTCCTGCACGTCTTCCCACGAGATTTGCTCAACGGGGAAGTGGATGAGTTCCACGTCGCTGATGCCCTTCACGCTGTCCTTGCCGGTGCCGTGGCGCGAGAAATAACTGGGGTTGTTGCCCATCAGCACCTGCCACTGTGCCTGTGTGACGGGGTAGGTGCTGAGGTAGAATGTCTGCGGAATCGCGATCTGTTTTGTCCCCGGTTCTCCGCCTCCGCCGCCCAGCCAGGCGGAGCCCGCAGGCACCAGCACGAACGGCGCGTTGAGCGTGGGGCTTGTCCAGCGCTCGGGCAGACGTTGCCGTTCCTCTTCCTCACGACGGCGCCGCTCCGTTTCCTCCCGTTGCCGCTGCTTCACCGGATCGCTCTGCTCAATGAGGTTCTCAAGGACGGCAAGGATCTCCTCGAAACTGGGGCGGGCGCGGACGGCGGCGGCGATGCAGCGATCCAGCAATTCGGCCAGCACGCCGGGCAACTTTTTGAGGTCCGAGATGCGCGGCTCGTTGGTCAGTAGCAGGGCCTCGCACGCCGTCTTGCCGAACGAGTACACGTCCGAATGGGGGCCGACCGGGTCGCTGCTCTTGCCGCGCTGCTCGGGCGGCGCGTAGTCCCAGGTGCCGGCATAGCTGCGCTCCTGGCGCGAGCGCTGCTCGACCGGCCGGGCCACACTGTAGCGCGCCGCCTGCTCCTGCACGGCCAAGCCGAAGTCGATGATCTTCACCTCCCAGCCGCCGTCCCTCTTGCGCAGCAGGACGTTGGCCGGCTTCAGGTCGCGATGCCAGACGCCGCGCTGGTGGGCGGCCTTCATGCCGCGGGCCAGCTGTCGCAGCAGCGGCAAGGCGGCGGGCAGCGCGAAGACGCCGTGGCAGCGCAGATGCTCTTCCAGGCTGACGCCGGGGAAGTAGTCCATGACGATGTACGGCCGCGTCTTGGCGCCGTCGGCGAAGTCCCAGTGGCGCACGCCGATGATCGCGTTAACGTGCTGGAGGGCGCCACGCGCCGCCTCACGCAGCTTCTTCAGGGTGCTGGCCTCGCGAAACACTTCCTGAATGCTGCGGCCCAGGTCGGCCGTGTGCATCGCCTTGATGGCGACAGCCTCCTCCTCGTCCAGGGTATCGTGACAGAGGAAGACCGTGCCAAAGCCGCCCGAGCCGAGGATGCCCTGCACGGCGTAGCGCTCCAGCGGGAAGGGGGCGAAGCGTTCGGGGTCCAGCCGCGCCGCCCGCAGCAGCGCCGGCATGGCCTCAGCCCATAGCGCCTGCTCGCAAGCACTGCGGAATTCCTTGAAAGAGGCCTCGGCCAGCTGGTCGCGCTGCTTCTCCGCGGCGGCGCGGCGGGCGGCGTCCTCGTGGCTCTTCTGGGCCAGGGCGAACAGGCCGGCGGCGTTGAGGCTGTCGCCCAGCAGCAGGAGGTGACTGGCCTTCTGCTGCTCCGGCGGCAGCTGCCGGTACTCGTCGCGGATGCGCCGCAGCAGTTCCTGCTCCGAGGCGCTGTTGATGGAGACGACCAGCCGGCCCAGGTCGCCGGGGCGAATGTGGTTGCGCTGGGCGAGATCTTCGATCAGGCCTTCCAGGCGGACGACCTTGGCGTGGGTCGCGTCCACGACCTCGCCGATGTGGATGAGCTGATCCAGCACGAGGTCGAGTTGCCCACCGAGCGCTTCAAGGGCGTCGCTGAGCTGGGCGAAGCCTTTGCGCTGGGCGGCGATCAGAGAGTGGAGTTGGTCGAAGAACAGCTCGTCGCACAGATCCTTGTCGCGAGTCACCTCGCGGCGCAGGAAGAAGGAGAAGACGGCGACCAGCAACGGCGGTCCGTCCGCGGGCCGCTGCCGTAACAGCGCCGCCAGGTTGGGCGCCGCCGGCGCCAGCTGCTGCGCCACCTCGTCCATCATTTCCCAGGCGCCGTCGAGGAGTCGCTGCGGTTCACCGTAGCGCGCCAGGGAGGCCGTCTGCCGGCCCACTTCGTCGCCATTGAGGCGGTCCACGGCCAGGTGTCCCGCCTGGCGCAGCTGCTGCAATTCGGCGAGGCAGAGGCGGCGGACCTCCGGTGCCGTCAGGGGCAGTCCGGGCGTCGTCTCCAGGAATAGCCGCAACTGCTCGCGCAGGGCCTTGTCCTCGCCGCGGGCGAAGAATCCTTTGAGCCGATCGACCAGACCGTCGCCGGCCAGCGCCACCGCCAGGCCCTGCCAGGTACGCTCGCCGGCCCGGCCGATGGCCTTCGGCAGCGCCTGACTGGGATCGCTGAAGCGACCGGCAACCGCCTGGCCGACAGCGTCCGCCGTCTCGCCGAGGACTTGCCGCAGGGTGAACGCGACCAGCTGGCTGAGGATGCTCATGGGGTTCCAGACACCTGCTCCCGCCGCTCACACGAGTTCCCGCAGCGGCGCGGCGTTGTCTTCCACCAGGTATTGAGGGCGGCCGTTGAGGTCCGGGAGGGTCGTGCGGTTCACGTCGATCCCGAGATTGCGGTACAACGTGGCGTACAACTCTCCGAAGGTGACCGGCCGGGAAACCGCCTCCCCGGCGATCCGGTCGGTGGCGCCGATCACCTGCCCCGTTCTCATCCCGCCCCCGGCCAGGAGGGCGCAGTTGACCTGTGGCCAGTGGTCGCGGCCGACCTGCGCGCTGATCCGCGGGGTGCGCCCGAACTCGCCCATGATGACCACGGTGCAATCCCGGTCGAGCCCGCGCTGGTGCAGGTCCTCGACCAGGGCGCTGACGCAGCGGTCGAAGACCGGGAAGTCTTCCGCCTCACGCCGGAAGATGGAGTTGTTGGCGCCGCCGTGCCAGTCCCACTTGCTGTAATTCAGCGTGACGACGCGAGCGCCCGCCTCGATCAGCCGCCGGGCCATCAGCAGGCTCTGGGGGACGCGCGGGGCGCCGTTGCCGTCCATGAAGATACGCGGGTTTCCGGTGCCGTACCGTTCGATCACCCGGGGGTCTTCCCGGGACAGGTCGAGGGCCTCCGCCAACCGCGCGGACGTGAGCAGCCCGAAGGCCTGCTCGGTGAAATGATCCATCCCCCGCATGGTGCCGGTGGCATCGACGTCGCGGCGCAGGCTGTCAAAGCCCCTCAGCAAGGTCCTGCGGTCGGCGAGTCGGTCCGCCGTGACGCTCCGGAGCACCATGTCGTCGCGCGACGGACCCATCGGCCGGAAGGGGGCGAACGAGGCCCCGAGGAAGCCGGGACCGGGTTCGTTGTACGGGCCGTGCGTGCAGGGGTAGCACAGGCTGATGAACGGCGGCGTGGTCCGATCGACCGGCCCTTGCATCCGGGCGACGGTGGAGCCGAATTGCGGCCACCCCCCCGAGGCAATTGGCCTCCGCGGGTGGTGTCCGGTGAAGACCTGGGCGGCGTCGTGGTCGCTGTGGTTGCCGACCAGGGAGCGCATGACCACCAGCCGGTCCATGATCCGCGCCAGGCGCGGGAAGGCCTCGCAGATCTGGATGCCCGGGACGTTGGTCGCGGCGGGGCGCCACGGGCCGGCGAATTCTCGGGGCGCGTGCGGCTTCAGGTCGAACATGTCCTGGTGCGGCGGCCCACCGACCAGGTAGATCAGGATCACCGACTTCTGCGAAGACCGAATGCCGGCGGCCGCCTCGGCCCTGAAGAGGTGCGGCAGCGTGAGCCCCCCGAGGCCGAGGGTGCCGATGCGGAGGAATGCCCGCCGGGACAGGCGGTGATTCCCAGTAGCCCGGACAGCGGGTTGACCAGTCAGCGCCAGCATCGTCGTTCTCCAGGAGGAAGCGGCGGGTGGGAGTCGCGGGGCGGGGAGGTCCTCGATCGAACCGTGCCGGTACGCGGCGGGTGGTTCGACCGTACTTCAAACAGCCTACCGCCCCGGGATGTGTTCTGCAACAGGCGGATCGCCCCGCGCGGAACATTTCCTCCCGCCTCATTTTTTCGGCGGCCGGCACCCCTCTCCTCCTGCGGTTCACGATGGGATAGCGCACGCCCAGTAGGACGGCTCTCCCGAGCCGTCCGGAGAGGCCGGACGGCTCGGGAGAGCCGTC
>JBBRPS010000626.1:0-6337 GCA_038227745.1 Gemmatales bacterium
AACTTGCATCCAAGTCGGTAGCGATGACAGTGTGGTGTCACTCTTCGGAAACCGCAGAATTCATGCGGAAAGCGCGACAACACGGGCTGTCGCGGCTCTCCTGAATTCAGTGCAGGTTTTCGTGCCAGGGACACTAGCGGCGGCGCCTGGAGAAGCGATGCGGCGGCAGGTCGAGGAGATCCTGCCAACCCTGGGCGCTCAGAACGCGCTCGGTCAACGCTTCCAGGATCGCAAGATCCGTGATCCGTTCAAGGGCTGTGATCGCGTCTGCCTCCGGCGCGCCAAAGCGTGCTTCGCCCAGCCGGCGCAAGATTTTTTTCGCCTCCTCTATTTTGCCCAGCACTTTCCCTTCCTCCACGATGGCCTGATACGTGACGGACTCTTTCATCGACGTGACTCCTCGCAACAGAGTGCCCAGCAACTCCCGCGGGTAGCGCAACCCCATCAGGACATAGGTGGCCGCCCACACGTCGTTCGCCCAACCCCGTGCTGACCGCTGCTTCAGCTGCCCCTCCATCTGCTGTATTATGCCAGGCAACTCCGCTTTTGTCACGGCGCTAATGGGCGCGAGCGCCAACAGCCCAGGCCCGCCTGATAGGAACGCGGCGGGCGGCATTTGCCAGACACGCAGCACGCGGTAGCGGAAGACGAGGTATGGCTCTTCCTCGGGGAAGCCTTCCTCGTAGGTGCCCGTCAGGGCGGGGGAATCGGCCCCCGGGTGCAAGAGGACTGCCACGCTCTGCACCGGGACATGGTGGCGGTGCCGCAGCACGGAGTTGCGCAGGTGCAGCAGCGGCGGCAAGTCGGCGGAGTCGTGCCCGGCCTGGAAGTCCAGGTGAATCAGGTAGGGCGGGCGACTGCGGACGTGCAGCACCTTGTCGGCGGCGCCGCTCACGGTCAGGGCGATGTCCGCGTCCACCACCTCGGTCGGCGCCGCCGGCCGCCCCAGCAGCACCGGCCAGGCCGCCGGCGTCATCTCCACCAGCGTCTTCAGTGTGGGATCGAAGGTCTTGTCAGCCATGAGAGGGTGCCGGGAGGAACGGGTACTGAGGGCGGCAGGAGTGACGCGATCCGTTTCTACGCCGCAGGGAGATCGGACACAAGCAGAATCCGGGGCGACGGCCCCCGTTGCTCCGCCAGGGCCGGTCATGTCCTGCGGGTGGGCACCGCGGCGCGAATCGGCTAAACTCAACGCGAGATAACCTGACACAAGCCCGAAGCGCAAGCGAGGAAGTTCCTCGCTTGCGCTTCGGGCTTGTGTCAAGTCTCCCCACGTTGTGTATAACATGACGGAAGAACCTTCGCCCCAGGGTGTCCGCCATGACCCGACGCTCCCGCGCGCGTGAGGTGGCTCTCCAACTCCTGTTCCAGCGCGACCACAACCCCGGCGTGGACCGCGCCGACGTCGAGCGCTTCGCCAAGGAACGCCTGCGCGAGCCCTCCCTCCGAACCTTCTGCCTCGCCCTCTACGATGGCGTCGTCACCAACCTCGGCGAGATCGACCGCCGCCTGGCCGCGTCCGCCGAGAACTGGCGCCTGCCGCGCATGGCCGCCGTCGATCGCAACGTCCTCCGCCTCGGCGCCTGCGAATTGCTCTTCACGCCGGAGACGCCGGCCGCCGTCGCCTTCGACGAGGCGATCGAGCTGGCCCGGCGCTACGGCTCGGCCGACTCCGCCGCGTTCGTCAACGGCGTTCTCGACCGCTTCCGGCGCGACCTCACCCCCCCGGCGTGACCCATGCCCAGGCGCCAGCCGTTCACCGCCCTGTGCAGCACCCTTGCCCACACCTCCCGCCTCGCCCGCGCCGACCTGCACACGCACACCACCTGCAGCGATGGCACCTACACCCCCGCCCAGCTCGTGGATCTGGCCCGGCGCAGCGGCCTGGCCGGCCTTTCCGTCACCGACCACGACACCATCGACGGCATCGTCCCGGCGCGGGCCGCCGCAGGTTCCGCCCTGGAGATCGTGCCCGGCGTCGAGCTGACCGCCAGCCACGGCGGCAAAATCATCCACGTCCTCGGCTACTTCTTCCGCTCCGACGACGCCGCGCTGAACGAGGCGATGGCGCGGCTGCGGGCGCAGCGGGTCGGACGCTTCCGCGAGATGATCGAGCGATTACGGGGCGTCGGCGTGTCCCTTGAAGAAGAAGAGGTGCGCGCCGCGGGGACGGCCAACGTGCAGGGCCGGCGGCAGCTCGCCGAGATGCTCGTCAAGGCCGGCAAGGCGGCGACGGTGCGCGAGGCGTTCACGCGCTACCTCGGCGACTTCGGCCGGGTGAATGTGCCGGCGCCGGCGCTGCCGGCGGCCGAGGCGGTGGCACTGCTGCGCGGCGCGGGTGGCGTTGCGGCGTGGGCGCATCCGCCTTATGATGACGGCACGCGCCAGGCCCTGGCCGAGCTGCGCGACCTCGGTCTGCAGGCGGTGGAGGTCGATTTCCCCAGCCTGCAGGGGGCGAAGCAGCGGCAACTGCGGGTCTGGGCGGCGGAGTTGGGGTTGGCCGCCACCGGGGGCAGCGACTGTCACGGCCCCGACTCGGTGCGGCGGGCGGTCGGCGTCTGCGGCGTGACACTGCGGGAGCTGGAGATCGTCCGCAAACTCGCTTCGTGAGAGGGACACGATGGTATTCCGTGCCATCTTCAACAAGATCAAGCGGGGCCTCGCCAAGACGCGCGGCCTGTTCAGCGGCGTCACCGAGCTGTTCCGCTTCAAGGGCCGCGTCGATAAGGCCTTCCTCGAAAAACTCGAGGAGCGACTCTACCTTGCCGACGTCGGCACGGGCGCCACCGCCGAGATCGTCGAGCGCGTCCGCCAGGCCTTCCTCGACAAGGAGATCACCGGCGACGTCGAGGCCTTCGTCAAGGACCAGCTCAAATCGATGCTGACCGCTGCCGAGCCGGGCATTCGCTATGCGCCAACCGGCCCGACCGTGGTCATGGTCGCCGGCGTCAACGGCTCGGGCAAGACCACGTCGATCGCCAAGCTCGCCAACCTGTGCCAGCAGGACGGCAAGAAGGTCATGGTAGCGGCGTGCGATACCTTCCGCGCCGCCGCCGTCGAGCAGCTCACCATCTGGAGCCAGCGCCTCGGCTGCGAGATCGTCAAGAACCAGCAGGGCAGCGACCCGGCCAGCGTCGCGCACGACGCCTGTGAGAAGGCGAAGGCGCGCGGCTTCGATGTGCTAATCGTGGACACGGCAGGCCGGCTGCACACGCAGGCCCACCTCATGCGCGAGCTGGAGAAGATCCATCGCATCGTGACCAAGCAGATCGAGGGGGCGCCGCACGAGGTTCTGCTGGTGCTCGACGCCACCAGCGGTCAGAACGCCATCGTCCAGGCGGAGAATTTCAAGAAGGTCATCCACTGCACCGGCATCATCCTGGCCAAGCTCGACGGCACGGCCAAGGGCGGCGCCATCTTCGGCGTCAAGCGCAAGCTCGACCTGCCGGTGAAGTTCATCGGCGTCGGCGAGAAGCTCGACGACCTCGAGCCGTTCGACCCCGACGCCTACGTCGAGGCCCTGTTCACCGACTGACTCCCAACCCAGGCCCACCCGGCGCAGCGGGTGAGCCTGGGCGGCCTACTTCTTCATGCACTCCTCGTAGAGGGCGTCGAACAGCGGGCTCGTCCTCGTGGCCGCCTTCTTGAGCGTCGTCAGGAACTTTTTCTCGTTCTTGTCGATCTTCTTGTCGGCGTAGAGCATCTTGCGCAGCCAGGCGGCCTCTTCGCCGTCGATGCCGCCGTCCTCCAGCACGTTGTCCTGGATCGCCTTGAAGAAGAACTTCTCGAAGCTCGCACTCAGCTCGGCACCCTTGGCCTTCTTCTGGGCCGCGTTGCGCAGCTCGATGAGGAACTCGACCTCCTCCTTGTCGATCACGCCGTCGGCGTAGAGTTCCTTCTTGAGGACCTTGACCTCGTTCGCGTCGATCTGGCCGTCGGCCAGGATCGCGGCCAGGGCGACCTTTCGCCAATCTGCCATAGTGTAACTCCTTATAGTCCGCGCCGCCGCGCCGGCCCACGTGAGCCCGCGGCGGCACGCGCGACTTCAATTCGCCTGGAGCATACCAGGGCGCGGCCGATTTTCATGCACAAAATCCCGTCGTGCGTACGCTTTTCCCGACTTTCCCGCCTCCGCCGTCGTCCCCCACGGTTTCTAGCGCCCGCCCGGCGGCACGTGCTTCGTCAGCCAGCGGCGCACCTCCTGGTGCCAGTACTCGCTGTTGCGCGGCTTGAGCACCCAGTGGCCCTCGTCGGGGAAGTTGATCATGCGCGACGGCACCCGCTGCCGCTGCAGGCTGGTGAACAGCTCGTGGCCCTGGCCGATCGGGCAGCGGAAATCGAGATCGTTGTGAATGACCAGCATCGGCGTCTTGAACTTGGCGAGGTTGCCGCCGAAGCGGTGCGGCGAGTGCTTCTCGTACGCCTTGCGGTTCTTGCCCCACGGCGGCCCGCCGTGCTCCCACTCGTCGAACCACAATTCGTCTGTCGTCGGGTACATGCTCTCGAAGTTCCAGACGCTGCAGTGCGTGATGAGCGTCTTGAACCGGCCCGTGTTGACCGCGAACCAGTTCATCATGTAGCCGCCGAACGACGCACCCGCCGCGGCGATGCGGTCCTTATCGACGTACGGCAGCGTTTCGAGGTAATCGACGCCTTTCATCAGGTCGTCGTAGCACTTGCCGCCCCAGTCGCCGCTGATCTCCTCGACGTACTTCTGGCCGAACCCGGTCGAGCCGCGCGGGTTGGGCAGGGCCACGACGTAGCCCCACGCCGCCCACAGCTTCGGGTTCCAGCGGTAGC
Organism: Gemmatales bacterium; assembly: GCA_038227745.1. Lineage (GTDB taxonomy): Bacteria > Planctomycetota > Planctomycetia > Gemmatales > Gemmataceae > DASPXY01. The sequence continues at coordinate 4,801 of JBBRPS010000626.1, forward strand.
TCCAGCCGTCGGTCCACGCCCCCTGCGGCCCGCCGTGGACCAGGTACGCGACCGGCCACTTCTTGCTCGCGTCGAAGCCGGGGGGCTTGAGGATCCACATCTGCATCGGCGTGCCGTCCGCTCCCTTGACTGTCACGCTCTCGGGCTTGACCGAAACGATTTCGTCCTCAAGAGCGTCGTTGGCGTGCGTAACGCGGTGGAGCGTCCCCTCGCCCATCCGGTGCAACCACACCTCGGCCGGGCGGTTCAACCCGGCGCGCGTGAACGTCACCGTCTTGCCGTCTCCGCTGGCGCTGAATGACCCGAGTGTCGAGCTGCCGAACAGGACACGCGGCCCGGCCTCCTTCGTCGGCTCCGCGTGGTAAACACCGGTCCCCCCCTCGTTCTCGACGTCGTAGAGGATGGTCTCGGTCTTCGGCAGCCAGACGAAGCTCTCGACGGAGCGATCGACGAACGCGGTCAGCACGCGCGACTTCCCGGAAGGGGCGCCGTCGGGAGTGACCGGCACGGCCACGAGGTCCCACCGGTCCGCCTCGTAGCCCGGCTTCTTCTGCCGGCGGTACGCCAGCCACTTGCCGTCCTCCGAGAACTGCGGCCCGCTGTCGGCGGCCCGGTTTCCTTCCGTCAGGTTCTCGGGCTTGCCCGCCCTGTCCGCCGCCACGCGCCAGATGTCGTAATTCGTGCTCCACGCCTCGTCTTCCTTCGGCGGCGCCGTGAACAGCAGGTGCGTGCCGTCCGGGCTGAACGTGAAATCGACGCTGGAGGAGAACGTGGTCGAGGTCGGGTAGGCGTCGTGGTCGCCGGGGGTCACGTCGCGCGGCGCGCCCGCCTTGCCGTCCGCGAAGGCCATGACGAACAGGTGCTGCCGCTTGTCCTCGACGTACTCGTCCCAGTGGCGGAAGAACAGCCGCTTGAAGACGCGCGCCTTGACGGGGCTTTTCTCCCTCTCCTCGATCCGCTTGCGGTTGAGCGCATCGCTCTCCTTGAAGGGCTTGTCGGAGAACTCGGGCCAGACGCCGGACACAAAGGCGATCTTCTTGCCGTCGCGCGACCAGGTGCCGTTGGAGGCCCCGGTGCCGATCGACGTGAGCTGCCGGGCCTCGCCGCCGCCGAGGTCGATCACCCAGAGCTGGCCTTCGCCGGAGCGCGTGGACTCGAACAGGATGCGCTTGCCGTCGGGGCTCCAGCGCGGGTGCCGGTCGGACTTCGTTGAGCCGGTGAGCTGGCGCGGCGGCGCCTTGCCGTCGGTCGCGGCCAGCCAGAGGTTCGTGCTGCTGTTGTTCTTCTCCAGGCTGACCGTCGTGATCTGGTAGACGACCCGTTTGCCGTCCGGACTGATCCGCGGGTCGGCGACGCGCTTGAACCGGAACAGGTCCGCGATCTCCAACGGGCGCTTCTTTGCCTGCGCGGCTGCCGGCGCCGCGGAGACCAGCAGGCAGACGAGCGTGACGGTAAGGCGTTTCATGGGAATCCCTTTCAGACATTCGTCTCCAAATCCTCCCCCGTTTAGCCGCGAGCGGTGAGCCAGATCCCGCTA
>JBBRPS010000627.1:0-6337 GCA_038227745.1 Gemmatales bacterium
AGGGCCTTGCGTGACCGCGGCGGTGAGTCCGGCAGTGACCAACTCGCCCATCAGGGCTGGGTTGGGCGCCGGCGGCGGCGGGACGTTGTTGGGGTCGGGGGAGACGACCTCGATGGCGTGAGCCTGCCCGGCCGAAAACACGGCGCAGGCCACCATCAGGGCGACCACCCAGCAGCGCCACGGGGAATGCGCAAGGCGCCTCATGCAGGTTCCTCCTTGGACGGGGGGTAATGTTGAGATCCAGGTAGACGACGCGCAGGCATCATCCTGCGGCAGTCCCCCGAATCCCAGACATCCTGCTCCTGCAAGGCGGGTAGCACTACTCTCGCTCTGATGTAGCTCTATAGTAGCTGTGTTCGGATCGCAGGCCGGCCTGACGCTGCCGTCGGTCCGGGCGTTTACGGCCGGCCCCGCTCCCGGCCGAGCGGCTTCATGCTAAAGTATTGCTGACTTTCGTAGTCGCCGACCTCGTAGATGGTGGCCTCGCTGTGGCAGGGTACGGGAAGGGGCGGGCGGCCTGCCGAGCCGCGAGCCCCGGTGTGGGAGAGCGGAGGCGTCCGTCGTACGGTTCGCCTCAGCCTGTCACCGGGGATCTCCGCAGTCCGCGCCCGACACGAGGGGGGCCTGAATTGGTCCCGCGTCGAGGCGTGCGCGCACACCTGCCCGGTCGTACGCCCCTTCCCCGCCTGCCGGCCTCCCCCGCACGCGCAGCCGTGCCCCGAGGCGCTCCACGATCCGCGAGTCGCGCAGGAAGCGGAACCACCCGCGCACCCCCAGGCTCAGGAAGCTCCGCGCCAGCGGCAGCCATTCCGGTTGTCGCTGACGTCGCGGAGGGCGAGGGTCGCGTCCGTGGTGGGGTCGATGCCGTGGACGGTGACGTCCTCCTGCACGCTGACGTGCTGGCTGGCGCCGGCGTCCACGGTGTCGTGGCCCTGGCGGCTTTTGGTGTGCCCGGCGGCGCCCTGGGTGCAGGTGCTGCGATCATCCACACTGAGGAAGAAAGGCTTCTCGATCCTTTGCCGTTAATTGATAGCGACAAAGGTTCCTGACACTTTTCCCTGTCGGGAGCGCGGCTGATGTCATCGTGGTAGTAGGAGTTGCCGCCGTCGATGACCACGTCGCCACGTTGGAGGAGCGGAACGAGGGCCTTCAGCGTTTGATCGACCGCCGCCGCCGGCACCATCCTCCAGAGGGCGCGGGGCTTGCTCAGCTTACTTGGCGCAATCCCCTTTCTTCTCCACCACCTCATCGAGCCGATGGCCTCGGAGGAACTGCAGGTCATTCCGGCGGACGTGCCTGTCCGGGGCTGACGGCGGCGGCCAGCGCCGTGCCCCCCGCGCCGCGCCGCCGCCTGCGCAGCAGCCAAACGGAGCCGAGGGCGACGCACAGCAGGACGTTGATGGCCAGCAGCCAGTGCAGCGCATTCACAGTGGGTCCCGCGCTGGGGGCCGAAGGAGGCAGGACAAGACGGTAGCCTTCCCCGTGCGGCTCCCAGTGCCCGGCCACCTTCTCCGCCAGGGCCAGCCGCTGCAGCGCCTTCCACGCCGGCACGTTCCCCAGCGACCAGCTGCCGAAGACCGCCTCGTCGGAGTTGAACGCCTCGTCGAGCGTCAGGGGCACGGCCGTCTCCGACTGCAGGAGGCGCAGCAGCGGCCGCAACCGCGGCGCGCGGAGGCCGAGCGTCAGCGGCTTCTGCAGGCGCGGATCGGTCTCCAGGCGCTGCAGGTCGGCCCGCGGGAGGACCGGCTCGATCTCCGGGAAGGTGTGCTTCAGGTAGCGGGCGGCGCTGTCCAGCTCGTGCGCCCTCTGCACGTGGAGGACGACGCCGGTGACGGGGTAGCCGCGGACTTCCTTCAACGTCTCGCCGGGGTCGAGCACCGGCCCCCCTTTGGACAGCGGCAGGACTAACGCGACCGGGACCTTACGCCCGGCCCCGGCCAGTTCCGCCAGGCAGTGGGCATAGCCCTCCTTGTTGGTCGGCTGGCCCACGGCACAGAGCAGCAGCAGCTCATCGACCGACCCGGCCAGCGCCCACGTCAGGCAGTCCTCGACCGACTTGTTCCGCTCGGCGGGCGGCAGTTGGGAAAAGTCGGCGTCGCCGAGGGCGGCCACTTTCAGTCCGCCGTTGCGCGACCGGGCGGCGTCGGCCAGCTCCCTCACCAGCGCCGCGACCTGCACGGCCCTCCAGAGTCCCCAGTCGCGGCCGAGGGCGCTCCCCGGCGCCTCCTCGACGCCGTGGGCCTTGCGCAGGTCGATGCGCCGGTCGCGGTAGAAGGCCCCCCGCGCGGCCCGGCTGTAACCGAGCAGGTTGTGGCGCGACAGGCCGCAGCGCAGCACGAGGCCGGCCAGTTCGGGGTAACGGTCGGCCACCTCCTCGGCGAGGGCCTGCAGCGCCCGCCGCACCTCCCGGTGGAACGGCGAGGCGTACTTGCCGAACGCCACGCCGCCGGTGCTGCCGTGCCGCGTCACCTCCGCCAGGTCGGGGTTGTGGTGGAACAGATCCCGGTCCTTCGGCGTGTCCGGCAGCGTCCAGTGAAGACAATCGAGGTAGGCATAGACCTTCTTCCCCCTGGCGGCGGCCTGGGCGAGGAAGGGTCGCAGGACGTCCTTGCCGCGGTACGCGGCCATTTGCGGGAAGAGGCGCGACTGGGTGGGGAACACGGTCTCGCCGCCGACGAAGCAGGAGACGACGAGGCGCTGCACGGGCTGGTCGAGGGCCTTCGCGACGGCCTTGGGGTCGGCGAGGTCGATCTCGGCGGCGTCGAGCCACAGCGTGCGCTGCACGCCCTGGGCGGCGGCGGGCGCCCCCGTCAAGGCGACACACCCCGCCACGGCAACACAGCGGAGGATATTCTTCATGGGCACTGCACCATCCAGGCGACAAGGGAGAGTTATCCAGGCGGGCCGTCCGTTCAGGGCCGATCCTGTTCGTGGTCGATGAGGAAGACGCGGGCGTCCGGGGTTTGGAGGGCGCGGGCCAGGGCGGCGGCCTCCGCGCGCCGGCCGAGGTCGAACAGCAGATAGCACTCGGTCAACCCGTAGGTGTCCCGGAGCGGGCCGGCCGGCAACCCCTTGCGCGTGTCCTGCAACCGCTTCAGCACGTCCCGTTGGGCCTTCAACTTCTCGGCGGGATCCACGGGGAGCTTGAACAGCTGCCCCTGGGCCTGCGTCAGGGCGAGCGAGGCCCGGACGGGGGCCACGGCCGGGGACCTCAGGGTGTCGCTCTCGAACAGCCGCGGCAGGGGGTCGAGTGGGGACGGCAGCGCCCTCTTGCCGGCGCCCGTGGCCGATCTGGCCCATTCCGCGAACAGGTCGGCCACGTCCAGGGCGCCCTCGCCCGGCAGCGGCAGGACTTCCACGTCAAACGGCCCAAGCACCACCGGGTTCGATGGGACGTCGCGCAGCCCGGGCGTGAACCGCCGGCGGGGTTCCCTGGGCTTTTCGGCCCCGAATGCCGTCTCCCGCCGGCGCGCGAACGGCATGATCTCCTCCAGGTTGACGTACTGGAGGTAGAAGCGATAGCTGCCGGGCTGGGAGAAGCCGATGCCCCCCACCCAGAGGGGGGCCGGGTCGATCCGCTTCCGCGTCCCGCGGTTGAGGAGCCGCGCCGCGCCGCTCGCGGACAGTCGACTCTCCCAGCGGGCGCCCGGCTTGAGGACGATCGGCTTGCCCTGGAATTGCCAAGGCCCGAAGCGCGGGAAACCGCGGTTCACCTCGAAAACGGGCGCCAGCGCGCTCCAGGTGCCGACCTGTTGCCGGCGGCTGACCCAGACGGCCACGGTGGCGACGTGAAAGCCCCGGTAAGGTGGGCTGAGCCGCAGCGCGGTCTCCTTGGCGACGTTCTCCACGGTCAACCGGCCGGTGATGGTTTCCCCCAGGAGGACCTGTTTTTTGTCTAGAGCGAACGTCCAGCGGGGGGGGGTGATCGGCGGGTAGACCGGCTTCACCTCATTGTCGGGCCGGCCGCCGGAGAGGTCCGGCGTGCGGTAAATCGGGTGCTTTTTCGGGAGCGGGTCGCCGGCGTGGAGCAGGAACGGCAGCAAGAGGAGGGCCAAGGCGGCCCACGGGGCGCTTCCGCGGATCGGCTGAGTGTGACTGCGCATGGCCGGGACTCCTCTGCGTTTGCGGGTTGTTAGCGGGCCGTGAACGTCGCCTTGTCCGCGGCGATGTAGTCATCGTAGAGGCCGTTGGTCAGGACGGCGCCGCGGAGGAGGGTCGCGCTCATGATCGAGCCGTTGTGGTGGTCCAGGCCGACGACGTGCCCGGCCTCGTGGGCCGCCGTCTCGCGGATGGCGTCATCGGGGTTGACGAACCAGGGGATGTCGGCGTTGGCCGCGTGCGCCGCCGCCGCGGTGCCCTTCTGGGCGCGGGTCAGACCGCGCAGCACGCCCAGGGGCGTGACCGTCTTGCCCGTGGGGATGGCGGCGGCCGTGGTGCCGAACAGCCCGCGGTTGCAGTTGAGGAACTGCGCCGGGGTGTACATCGCGCAGTCCTCCGCGTGGGCCTTGGCCGCCGTGCCCAGGACTCCGCGGGTCACGTTCTTGAGTTTGCCGCCGTTGTATGCGGTGTACCGGATCCACTCCGTGTTCGCTCCGGTGTCCAGCTTGATGTAGAGGTAGTAAGCGCCGCCGGGGTCTACGGCCCCGCCGGCTTTCACCGCGATCTCCGTGTCCGCCGCCGCGCAGGCCTTGATCGTGTCCCCGACGCTTCCCCGGTAGCGGGTCTGGGCCTCAATGACCTCGTCCTGAATCCGGAAGAACCGCATCGGCTGGGTCTCGTCCACGAGGATCGACGTGGAATCGGCGGGCACCTGCACCTCGTCCGTCTGCTTGGTATCCTTCGTCATCGGGGGCCAGCCCGTCGCGTACTTGATGACCTCATTATCGATCTTCACGAAGCCGTTGTCCTGCCAGGAGTCGGAGTCGGATGCGTCCGTCTCCGACGCGGCCGTGTAGATGATCGCCCCCGTCGCCCCGGCGGTGAGGGCCGCGTCGAGCTTCAGCTTCCGTGAGAACTGGGCGACGTAGACGCGGCACCAGTCGTAGGTGCTGGGCGTGGCGCCACTGGTCCGACCCCAGTTGCCGCCGGTGCCGCTGCCGTCGTTGCTCTCGACGAAGATGGCCCGCTGCGTGCCCTTGCCGTTGAAGTTGACCTTGCGGTTGGCGTCCACCTGGGCGGCGGTCACCCAGTACGTCTCGGCCCCCAGCTTCTTGAACAGCGACAGGGTGCTGCCGCCGCCGTCCGTGATCGCCCAGCCCGTCATGTCGCGCAGGAACACCGTCTTCTGTTTCGGGTCCGTGCTGACGTACATGTTGGCCGAGTTGTCCTCCTTGCGCACCGTGAAGCCGCGGTACTCTTCGTAGCGCGTCAGCAGGTCGCCGTTGGCCGTCCCGATGGCGGGCTGGTCGTCGTTGTCGTCGTTGCCCGCGAGCGTGCCCGCCGTCGGCGCCGGGAAGGCCGTGTCCCAGGCGTCCTCGACGTTGTTTCCTCCGGCCGGACTCGTGTCCGTCAGCACGGAGATCTGGGTACTCTCGACGGCCGTGCCATCGATCTTCGCCTTGATCTTGCCGTAGGGGCCATAATCCTGAGCGGTGACCGTCACGGTGACGCTGTTGACCGCCGCCGAGGTGACGATCTCCTGCTTGGTGCCCGCGGGGTTATCGAAGCCAGCCTGGTTCTCGAACGTCAGGTCGAGGGCCGTGCCGGTCCCGGTGTTGTTGTTGGTCCCCGTCTCGGACGACGTGCCCACCAGGATGAAGCGGATCTTGCGCGTGGTGGTGTTCGGCGTGATAGTGGCCTTGAACTGACAGGTGTTCGCCGGCGACGGCCGGAAGATGTTGTTCACCTTCGTCTGCCAGGTCCCGACCCGCTCGATGGCGATGGTCGGGGCGGCGTCGGCGGCGCACAGCAGCACCGGCCGGGCCTGGCCCTGGCAGCACGCGTCGGCGCCGAACGACGCCGTCACGATCGGTTGAATCTTGTACTGCCCCCCCTTGGAGAACGTGAGTTTCAGGGTCGCGTCGGGGGAGGAGGAACTGAGCTGGTCGATCTCGATGGTGTAGGTCGAGGAGTCGGCCTTGGCCCAGCTGCCGGGGTCGCCGGTGGCGCTGTACATGACTACCGGGTCGCCGCTGGCGGGATCGACCTTGGACCAGGACCACGTCGGGCTGCTGTTGGAGCAGAGGCAGGAGGAGCCAGGGCCTTGCGTGACCGCGGCGGTGAGTCCGGCAGTGACCAACTCGCCCATCAGGGCTGGGTTGGGCGCCGGCGGCGGCGGGACGTTGTTGGGGTCGGGGGAGACGACCTCGATGGCGTGAGCCTGCCCGGCCGAAAACAC